>JAYWDO010000116.1:0-26680 GCA_043779795.1 Pseudomonadota bacterium | reverse complement strand
ATTTAGCACGTGTTGGCACAAAATACAGCGATGAATGGCACCGCATTCACCTGAATAACCCGCGTGATTTAGTGCCTGAGTCAGTCATGCCTGGCTACCCTTGGCTTAAGAAAGATAAAGTAGATGCCATGCATATGCCAGCACACTTGCGTGCACTACGAACCGCTGGCGTACCGTATACAGACGAAGATATTAAAAATGCGGCCAATGATGTATATGGCAAAACCGAGATGGATGCACTGATTGCCTATTTGCAAATTCTGGGGACGAATCTTAAATAGCTTTTTTAAAAACGCTATTTAACAAAACTATTCACAGGATCAATAACAATGGATATTAATGACTTACGTATCATTTCTACACTCGGCGCCTTCGTGACATTTGTTGGCATTTGGGTGTGGGCGTGGTCTAAACGCAATAAGAATAATTTTGATGAAGCGGCTAATCTGCCGTTTGAAGGAGATGAATGATGAATGATTTTACAAATAATTTTTGGCCGTACTTTATCTCTGTAATTACCATCGGCGGCATTATTGGCTGTTTGGTCTTATTGTTTAGCACGAGCAAAGTGCAACAGATGAGTGATACCGATAATACAACCGGCCATGTATACGATGAAGATATTGTTGAGATGAACAATCCATTACCAAGATGGTGGATGTATTTATTTATACTAACCTGCATCTTTGGAGTTATCTACCTGATTATTTATCCTGGCTTAGGCAACTACAAAGGTGTACTAGGCTGGACGGGACTTGGTCAATATGAGCGTGAAGTAGCCGAAACCAATAAACGTATTGCGCCAATCTACGCAAAGTTTGCCGCCATGAAGATAGAAGATGTGGCGCACGATGCCAAAGCGATGGCCATTGGCGAGCGTTTATTCATGAACAATTGCTCACTATGCCATGGTTCAGATGCACACGGCAGTAAAGGCTTTCCTAATCTGACGGATCATGATTGGCTGTATGGCGGCAATCCAGAAAAAATCGAGGAAACCATCACACTCGGCCGTCATGGCATAATGCCGCCCATGCAGCAAGCGGTTGGTGATCAAGATGATGTTAAAAATGTAGCGAATTATGTGTTGAGCTTATCTAATAGCCCGCATGATGTAGCGCGTGCCAAACTAGGTAAAGAAAAATTTGCCGTATGTGCTGCGTGTCATGGTGCAGATGGTAAAGGCAATCAAGACATCGGTTCAGCTAACTTAACCGACAATATCTGGTTACATGGATTTGGTGAAGCAGCCATTATTGAGCGTATTAATTTGGGTAAGGAAAATATAATGCCAGCCCAAGGCAAACGTTTAACCCCAGAGCAGATTCATGTGCTGGCAGCTTATGTGTGGGGGTTTTCTAACGTGACCAAAAGTCAGTCGTTTGAACTCACTCCATTGAATCAATCAATTGAAAATAAGTAATGTCAAAATGAGTAACACTAAGTAATGTCAAGTCAAAAGAAACCAAGAAAAGTGATTCCTATTTTCAGTGACACCTCTCAAGATGAGTTTGTGTCGCTGTACGAAGCGCAGAAGAAAATTTATCCACGCAGCACTTCCGGATATTTTACTAACTGGCGCTGGATCACGCTTTGGATTACTCAAATTGTGTTTTACGGCATTCCTTGGCTTGAGTGGGGCAATCGGCAAGCGTTGTTGCTTGACATCAGCACGCATCGCTTTTACATTTTCAGCCTGATTCTGTATCCGCAAGATTTGATTTATCTTGCGGTCATTCTCATTATTGCAGCACTCGCGCTGTTTCTATTTACCGCGGTTGCCGGCAGGCTGTGGTGCGGTTTTTCTTGCCCGCAAACTGTCTATACTAAAATATTCTTGTGGATAGAAAGCAAAATAGAAGGCGACCGTGCCGCACGTATTAAACTAGATAATTCAAAGTTATCCGTCAGTAAGTTATTCAAAAAGTGGCTTAAACACTTTGTGTGGATTAGTTTTTCTATGTGGACTGGCTTTACCTTCCTTGGTTATTTCACACCGATCCGTGCGCTAATGCAAGGCATCATGCACTTCAGTCTGAGCCCTTGGGAAACATTCTGGATCTGTTTTTATGGCTTTGCCACCTATGGGAATGCGGGGTTTTTACGCGAACAAGTGTGTAAATACATGTGCCCTTATGCACGCTTTCAAAGTGCGATGTTTGATCAAGACACGTTGATTGTTAGCTACGATGAAGAGCGTGGTGAGCCTCGCAGCGGCCGTTCACGCAATGTGAATGCCAAAGAAGAAGGCTTGGGCGACTGTATCGACTGCAGTTTCTGTGTGCAAGTTTGCCCGGTTGGCATTGATATTAGAGATGGCCTGCAAGCCGAGTGTATTAGTTGTGGCTTATGTGTAGATGCCTGCGACAGCGTGATGGATAAGATGGCCTATCCGCGTGGTTTAATTCGCTTTTCAACACAAAATGGCGTCAGCAAACATTGGTCTAAGCATGAGATTGTGCAAAAGATATTGCGCCCTAGGGTGCTGATCTATAGCGCGGCTTTACTGGTGCTGTGCATCGGCTTTGCCGTTTCACTAGGCTTGCGTGCATCATTTACGGTTGATGTCCTGCGCGACAATGGCATCATGTCTAGACTGGTGCCGGGTGGAAACGTTGAAAATGTCTATAGACTGCAAATCACCAATGCCACTGAAGTTCCTGAAACCTACCGCATCTCAGTCTCTGGATTAAAAGGCTTATCGGTAGCTTCGAACAAAGAGTTTACAATTAACCCAGCTTCATCGCGGATGTTTTCAGTGAGCCTGCAAATTTTAGATGGCTCGACCAGCAGTGGTTCACATAAGATTATGTTTGAAATAGATGCGCTTGGTAAACCAGAACACATTTCTGAAAAATCTATTTTTTATATGGCCCGATAAAGCATACTAAAGGAATAAAGCTATGTCTAAACAGAGCAAGCAAGAAAATAAAATGAATACGGATGATCAAAAGAAAGCATGGTGGCATCATGGTTACGCTTGGCTAGCATTCGGCGGCCCTGCAGTTGTCGTGATTGCCAGCCTGATTACGGTGTATATTGCGGTAAGTCATCGTGACCCTGTGATAGACGAAGACTATTACCAAAAAGGCATTAATATTAACAAAACGTTAGCAAATCAATCCTCAGATGCAAAAGCAGAAAACCCCCTAAGCCCTGCAGAAAAAAATGCGCTTGCACCAGCAGTTCTTGCACGAAACCATGCCGCCACTGGCGTTGGTAAATAAACAGAATCCATGCAAACGGCACTAATTTATAGTGCGCTTGTCATGGGCTTGGCAGGCGGGCCACATTGCGTTGCCATGTGTGGCGCGGCCTGCACTTCGCTATCACAATCGTCACAACAACCCTACGCTATTCAGCTTTATCATCTAGGCCGCTTGTGTGGTTATGCGGCATTGGGCGCCATCGCAACATTTACTATTCAAAGCATTGCTTGGCTATCCAGCTACAGCGCAATGTTCCATCCGCTTTGGACGTTTTTTCATGTGCTGGTATTTTTTTGGGGTGTTATATTACTTGCTTATGCACGTCAGCCTATTTGGGTAGATAAAGCCGGGCGTAGCATCTGGCGCCATGTAAAAAAACTAAGCTTGGTCAAAGGCGGCAATTTTTATATTGGCATGCTGTGGGCATTAATGCCGTGCGGTTTGCTTTATTCGGCACTGATTATCTCATCGTTTAACGGCAACCCCTTGGGCGGCGCGCTCAGCATGGCCGCATTTGCATTAGGTTCAAGCATCTCATTGTTTTTTGCGCCATGGCTATGGTTAAAACTTAAAACAAATCTTGTAGAGCCTTACGGAATGCGCCTCGCAGGCTTATTGTTGAGCAGTGCAAGCGCTTGGGCTATCTGGATGGAACTTACACACAACACAAAAGTGTGGTGCATGTAAGCCCACTTTATAAGCCTATAAGTTGCAAGCCATCGTTTAAGGTGTTCCATGCTAAGTATGGCTGATTATCTTTAACGAGTAATTGCGGATAATCTGCTTTATCCAATGTCGTCGCAAGCACCTTAGCATCATCCCAACTTCTACCTCCATCATCTGAAAACAGAAGTAGCACTGTGTTTCTTATTGTGTTTTTTACTGTATTTTTTGTAGCACTCACGTTGGTTTCACTTTCACGCCAAACCAACCAAACTTTTTCGCCTAAACTCAATAATGCCGGATAAGCAGCCTGATTTTTATCGTTGCCAAATTTTTTAGCTGGCGTTGAAACCCATGCTTCGCCGTCCATACGCGCATAGAGTAAGCTGGCATTTTTTCCTGTTTCATCATTACCGCCATCAAACCATGCCATGTGATAACCCCACCAATTCTTGCCCTCACCACCCGCCACCAAAGCTACGCCATGATGCGGGCAACCGTCAGCTTTCCAGCGACCAAATGTTACACGTTTAATCACCGGTGGCTGGCCAACATTAAGTGGTATTTCTGCAATCATAAGATCGTGCTCACTACTTTCAAACACATGGTGCCACATCGCCACAACCGTGCCATCTGGCTTATTGGTAAAGGCTATGCGGCAACATTCATAGCTACTGTCTGCGAGCTTTTGCTCAGGTGAAAAATTAGCCCCTTTGTTGCTTGAAACTGCATAGTAAATGGCGGCGCCTTCATAAGGTTTACTCGCAGATTTTGCCGCAATCAAATCTGGCGCATCAACCCACGCAACGGTGATATTGCCATTAGTCGCCACATTAAGCGCATCAAAGCGATTGGTAATTTCAGCACGATCTTGATGCACGATGACAGGTTTCTCAAAAGTTTTACCATCGTTGATTGATAGTGCAAACCAAACATAGCCTGTAGACAATTTTGCCATCGTTGCCGTCCAAGTGAGGTATATATTACCTTCTGGGCCTATAGCTATTTTTGGACGCGCTTCGCTATCTACTGCAATATTTTGTGCAATAGGGTTAATCAAAATCGGCTTAGAGAAGCTTTTACCTAAATCACGACTGCTATCAACCTGCACATATGCACCATTACTACTTACACGCCATAAATTACCAGCTGCATCAAATGCCACACTCATCGCCAATACGGATGGTTGATGTGCTGTGTGCTCCTCATGGGCTTGCACCATAGAAGACCAATAAACTAAAACCACTGTACAAAATGTTAATATTTTTTTCATGCGTATGATATTACCCCACTTTTTCATCGTTTGTTTAAGCCATAAGCCAGCGCAATTAAATCTAACAGCAACAAGCTAAAATACCGATCTGCGACAATATGCCACATGTACATCACAAAGATAGCTCCTTATAATTCGCTTAATAATAATCCTAGAAACTGACGTAAAAAATATGAGTTTTTTGACCGACAAGAGAAGTGTAGCGGTATCAATAGCAATTTTAGCGTTTACTTACCCAACACCCTCACTTGCCTGTTCCAGCGCTGGCTGCACGCTTAACTCAGACTGGACAACCCAAGGCATTACCGCTAGCGAAGGTACGCGCTTTGACATACGCTTTGACTACTTTAAGCAAAATAATTATCGCAGTGGGTCAAAATCTGTTAGCCGCGATGATGTGAATGCTTCTGGCACCGAAGTACAAGACTCCACGATTAACCGCAATTTAACGCTAGGTGTCGACCACAGCTTTAACCAAGATTGGGCAATCAATGTGCAACTACCTGTATTTAGCCGTTCGCATGGCACTTATGGCTCAGGCTACCCCGTATTGGAAGACACATCATCTTCAAAAGGCATTGGTGACATACGTGTAACTACGAGGTATCAAGGCTTAATGGCAGACCACAGCACCGGTTTTACTTTTGGGTTGAAACTGCCTACTGGTGAAACCAACGACACTTTTAGCAGTGGCGCACCGCTGGATCGCGGCCTAGAACTTGGAACAGGCACCACAGACTTATTGTTAGGCGGCTACCATCTTGGCAATATTAATCACGACTGGGATTATTTTGCACAAGCTACCTTACAAATTGCACTGAACACGCACAAAGAGTTTCGTCCTGGCAACAGCTTAAATGCTAGTGCTGGCGTGCGTTACATGGGTTTTGAGTCAATTATTCCGCAACTGCAACTAAATAGCCGTATAGAAAAACGTGAAACTGGTGCCGTAGGTGTAGCCGACAACCTCAATAGCGGCGCTACGCTACTGTATATTAGCCCAGGCATTACAGTGCCAGTCAACAAGCAGGTGCAAGCATTCGGGTTTTTACAAGTGCCGCTTTACCAGCGCGTTAACGGTTATCAAATTGAACCGAATGTGTTACTTTCAGCTGGGCTGCGCTACAGTTTCTAAGCTAATAATTTCTAGGCGATTAGTTTTGAATCAATAAAATACCCGTTACTTTTCATTAAGTAGCGGTGTGACTATTTTTTCAAGTAAAGGCTGGTCTATGCCAGCAGTGCCATACCAGCCATCTTTACGTAAGATTCCTTTGCGGTCAATAATAAATGTCAGCGGCAAGCGCCAAATACGGCCATAGCCCTTATATTGAGTTTCACGCTCAAACGCTGCATCAAAGCCGTAAGCTTTCATCACTTCGCGTACCTTTGCATCATCGGCAGGCTCATCTAAGCTCACTGCAATAAGACGTAACCCTTGATTTTTATGCTGCTGATAATAATGCTCAAACGCTGGCATTTCTTGCCTGCATGGCGGACACCAAGCCGCCCAAAAGTTAATAATGACGACCTGACCTTTTGCAGATGCAAGCAAAAATGATTCCCCATCAATTAAATTTGCGGTGAAGGCTGGCCCAGACTTCCCCTCTTCAATCGCATAACTTGAAGTTGATGTAATGATGAATAACGCCAATAGCACTAGCTTAAAAATAGCATCCATGAATATCTATTAAGTATGTCGATGCTTGATATTAGCATAACGAAGATCATGCAACGGTGTGTTTTATTGAGCAAATTAAGCTAAAGGCGGCTGAAATTATGTCGTTACCTTAATAAACCTAATGGTATTTTATAGACAATTATTTAATAAATAATGAGTTACACCATAAAGTTTTACCAAGTTTAGCCGTTAGGGTTAAGTGAGTTATAGTTTTACCTGATTTTTTCAATCAATTGTTATTACATTTTTGAATGTCTGATTAACCATGTATTGATAGAGATGCTTAAGCACGTGAATAACTCAAAAAACTTAGAACCACTAAATTCCGTTGCGGATTGCTTAAGCAATTCCAATGAAAATATTAGTGCAATAATCGCAAGCGAGCTAACGCTAGCCACGCGATTACTAAGCTCATTACAGGGCGTTGCAATTATTGCAAGCAATGCTAATGGCAACGTGAGTTACGCCAACCCTTATGCACGTGAAATTTTCAATATTGATTTAGTTCAAGTAGCGGCTGGCATCGGTCAGCTACCTAATGCAGTACAGAAACGGATTGCCGCTGAATTACAATCGTCAAATACTGAGTTCGTGTTGCAATATTCATCAGGCAATACACTACGCACACTTAAAGTGTTTGCATCTTGCGAAACTGACATCAATACCGCGTATGTGCTTCATATGCACGACATTACCGACCGCATTAGCACTGAGCTTCAATTAAGGCATACCGAAAAGTTATTACGCAATTTAATTGACGCTAGCCCTGATTTTATTAGTTTTAAAGATGCTGATAATCGCTGGGTAGAAGCCAATAATAGCAGTCTCAACTTATTCCAGCTCAATACTCAAGATTATCAACACAAAACGGATAGTGAACTAGCAAATCTGTCAGATCCTGCATTTAAAAACGCTTTCAATCAATCTAAGTTATCTGATGAATATGCTTGGAAAGCTGGAAAGCCCATCAGAAATGAAGAGATAATTGCGTTACCACACGGTGGCGAAAAAGTACTAGATGTGATTAAAGTGCCATTATTTAATGACGATGGCAGTCGTCAAGGCTTAGTGACACTGGGTCGCGATGTTACTGAGCGCAAAGTCGCTGAAGGTCACTTGCGTGACCGTAGTGCAATTTTAGACGCACTAATTTCGTGTGATTGGTTACTACATTCATCAGAGTCCTGGGAAACGGTTGCAGATACGGTATTACAACAACTATGCCTTGCGCTACGTTTTAGCCGCGCATCCATTTTAAAGAATAGCGTCATGAGCGCCGCAAGCGGTTCAGAAAGATCGAAAATACTACATAAATGGTCAGCGCCTGGCTTGATCACAATCGATCGAAAGCTTGAAGCGATCGACTTCAATGACGAGCATTTAAGTCGCTGGAAAGATGTATTGCAACAAGGTGACCCTGTTTATGGTGACATTAGCGACCTGCCAAGTGCAGAACGTAAAATATTACGACAGCACGACACACAATCGATTGCCATTATTCCACTATTTTCGGACAAAGAATGGTGGGGCAACATCATCATTGAGCGTTGCTATGGCTTAATTAAAACCACGCCGCAAGAACTTGGTTCGCTTATGGCAGTAGGCAGATCATTGAGTGTGGCTATTCAGCGCGAAAATGCCGGAAAACGCCTCCATCAAGCGAAGATCGCCTTCGATAGCGCCACCGAAGGCATTATGATTGTTGATGACAATGCACACATCATTGCCATTAACAAAGGCTTTACCGACATTACCGGATTCACCGAAGATGATGTGCTTGGCTCAACGCCCAAAGCGCTACAAACGGACAAGCATGATTTATGGCGTAGCCTGCTAGACAATGATAAATGGTGTGGTGAGTTTTCCAATCAACGAAAAAGTGGTGAGCTATATCAAGAAAGCCTGACGCTCACGGTTGTAAAGAATAAAGAAGGTCGAATCGTTAATTATGTAGGCGTTTTCGCTGACATTACCGAGACTAATCGCTCACAAATCAAACTGCATGAACTGGTAAACCACGACCCGCTCACTGGCCTGCCAAATCGCCGCTTATTGAACGAATTACTTGAACATTCTATTCGCCGTGCAGAACGTGAAAAACATCAAATTGGCCTATTATTTATTGACTTAGATCGTTTTAAAACTGTTAACGATAGTCTTGGGCACCAGGTTGGCGATAAGTTGTTGTATGAAGCATCAAAAAGAATCAGCCTATCCGTGCGTGAAAGCGATATTGTCGCACGCTTGGGCGGCGATGAATTCGTCGTCATGATGGATATGATTAATCAAGCAGAAGATGCCGCCATTGTTGCGCAAAAAATTATTCATGCTCTACAAATCGAGTTTATTATTGATAGTAAAGAGATTTTCATCAGCGCCAGCATAGGTATTTCTATATTTCCCAAAGATGGTGTTGATGTTGATAGCCTGATAAAAGCCGCTGATATTGCGATGTATCAGGTGAAGAATAAAGGCAAAAACAATCATTACTTCTATTCTGACGACCTGAGCAAAAGTGCGCTTGAGCGCTTTAATATGGAAAACCAGTTACGCCGCGCCTTAGAGCGCAACCAGTTTGAGGTATATTACCAGCCGCAAGTATCACTTATTACTGGCGCAATTATTGGCGCAGAGGCGCTAATTCGCTGGAATCATCCAGAGTTGGGCTTGGTTTCACCCGCCAAATTTATTCCAGTTGCAGAAGAAACCGGGCTAATTGTACAAATAGGCGAGTGGGTACTTCGCCAAGCCGCACTACAAGCTACGCGCTGGATTGCTGATGGTTATGACATACAATGGATTTCAGTGAATGTTTCTGTTGTGCAGATTATGCGGAGTAATTTTGCTGACACGGTTTACGGCATGCTGATTGAAACAGACTGCAATCCAAACATACTGGAACTTGAGATTACCGAAAGTACGGTCATGCACAATACTGAATATGTGATTGATACGTTCAACAGAATCAAACAACTTGGGCTAAGATTAGCCATTGATGATTTTGGTACAGGTTATTCATCACTTTCAAACCTGAAGCGATTACCGCTGGATAAAATAAAGATTGACCAATCATTTGTGCGTGGTCTGCCAGAAGATTTAGATGATGCTGCTATTGCTAGTGCCATCAATGCGATGGCACTAAGCCTTGGCTTTACTGTCATTGCAGAAGGCGTAGAAACCTTAGCGCAAGCTGAGTTTTTACAGAACATGGGTTGTGAAGAAGCCCAAGGCTATCTTTACAGCAAACCTGTGACCACAACAGAATTTACCAAGTTATTAGCATTAAAAAGATATGAAAGCCAACACAATGCTTACTAATCAGCCAAGTTTTATTGAAGTAGGTCAACTGCGCATTGGTTTATATGTTCACCTAGATTTAGGTTGGATGGATCATCCATTCACACTCAGCAACTTTAAAGTTAAAGATGAAGAGCAAATTGCTAAAATCAAGAAAACTGGCCTAAAAAAACTACGTTATGACCCTAATCGTAGCGATTGTGAACCACTACCCCCATCATTGCTTGCGATTAACCCGTTACCACTACCAACTGAAGCTGAAGCGATTAATAATGCCGCAAATAATGTCACGGACAGTGATGTTTCACCATCAAGCATTCATAAAGCAGCACGTTTAAAGCAACTACATCATGCAATAGATGAGAATGAAAAGAAATTCATCATCACCAGTGAAATTGCACGACAAATCACACGTAATATTCTGGCCGCTCCTAAAGCCTCTATAGCGCAAGCTGAGTTAATCGTAAATGACATGGTAGACACCGCGCTTACTGAAGGTGACGTTCTAATACACGCGCTGAATGGTAGCCGTTCTAATGATAGCAATTACCAGCACTCACTCAATGTGACAGTACTCGCGCTGATGATGGCTAAATCCATTGAAATGACTAAGGAGGATGCGCGTCTATTAGGCATAGCGGCAATATTCCATGATATTGGAAAAGCGGAAATCACCGACAAAATTTTAATGAAGAAGGATCCACTGACAAAGTCAGAACAATCTCATTTTGAACAGCACAGTGAAATAGGTGCACGCATAGCCAAAGAGGTCGGCCTGCCAGTTAGAATCGCACAAATAATATCGCAACACCATGAATACGCAGACGGATCAGGTTACCCGAACCATTTAAAGGCGGCACAAACAGACCCGATTGCTCGGTTAATCGCAATTGTGAATGGCTACGACAATTTATGTAATCCAAATAACATCGCACTGGCTAAAACTCCTTATGAAGCTTTAGCACACATGTATGCGAATCAACGCTCAAAACTCGACGAAGCGCTACTGAAACGCTTAATTAAATCGTTAGGTATTTACCCGCCAGGCAGCATCGTACAATTGTCAACAGGTATTCATGCGATTGTTATTTCAGTCAACCCAAACAAGCCCTTGCGCCCTTTTGTCATGTTGCACAGCCCGTTGGCGAGTCGTCACGAACCACTTATTTTAGATTTACGTAACGAACCAAGCATCAACATTAGTGTATGTTTACGGCCTAGCCAGCTCTCGCCAGACATACTAAATTACTTAAATCCACGCAAAAGAATAAGTTATTTTATGGATACAGATTTACTTAAAAACAAAAATGGTACAGATTAAAACTAATATTATTGAATAGATTTATTCGACACCTATTGAACACTTGGTTATGTCGGTCCAATGCAATACGAGAAAACTGGCTTGCAAATCAGTTGAGGCATGCCAAATAATGAATGTTCCAAGAGATTTAAAACTTAGGCGAGATGTTAAATTCAGGGGCAAAGTCAGCCATCTTAGGGCTTGCATGTCAAATTCATCAGCCAGCGAAATATCAAGATTGTGAATTGATGCACTAAGGCATACTTTATCCGTTGATATGATTGCACATTAGATATGTAAAATATTTTTATTGTGGTTAAATTCAATTTAAGCGTGTGGGAGAGATTCTATGTTTAGTAATTTTTTTAATAAAAAATCTAATCTAATTATTAGACTAAATGCATTGAATGCAGAAAAGTCCAAAGAGATTACAGAACAGTCTCAAGTAATTAATGAGTTAAAGAAGCGAGAAGAAGCTTTACTTTTAGTCAAAAGTGCAATGGCAACCTCATCTACAGCAATGATGATGGTAGACCGCGATTACTTAGTGACTTACGTAAACGAAGCAAGCAACAAATTATTTAATGATCATAAAGAAGAGTTCAAGAAAGTCCTTCCGACGTTTGATCCATCGAAGATTATTGGCACTTGTATTGATGCTTTCCATAAAAAATCAAATCAGCAACGGCAAATGTTTGCTGATTCATCTCGTTTGCCGTTTAAAACTGATATTAACGTAGGCCTATTATCCATTGCTCTGTATGTGACAGAGAGCTATGACTCTGCTGGAAAGCATAGTGGTAGCATCTTGGAATGGCGCGATGTAACAGAAATCAGAAGAAGAGAAATCCAAGATTTCGATAATAGATTGCAGAAAGAAGCTATTGGAAGTTTTCAAGGGTCGATTGAAATTGATTTGAATGGAATAGTCATTGCTGCTAATGAGACATATTTGACAATGCTCGGTTACAGCGCAAGTGAGCTCATAGGTAAACCCGTGACAATTGTGTTGGATCCAACATTTGCGAATAGTGCTGAATATAAAACATTATGGGCTAGGCTTCTCAATAGTGAACACATCTCAGGTCAATATAAGCGTATCGCTAAAGGGGGAAGAGAAGTCTGGATTCAAGCTTACTACTGTCCAATTAAGGATATAAGCGGGAAATTTTCTAAAATCGTTAATTATGTCATTGATATCACTGAGGACAAGATTAAAGCAGCAGACTATGTGGGTCAGATTTCAGGAGTACACCAAACTCAAGGTGTCATCGAGTTTGATCTCACCGCTAATGTGCTTTCTGTAAACGAGATTTTTGTAAATCTTTCTGGTTATACAGAAAAAGAAATCGTTGGTAATCACCACAGTATGTTCGTAGAACCTGCTTATCGAAATAGCGATGAGTACAAATCTTTTTGGAATGCGCTTGGTCGGGGAGAGGCGCAAGTTGGTCTATTTAAACGTGTTGGTAAAGGCGGGAAAGTGGTATGGATGCAAGCCATTTATAATCCTATTAAGGATATGAACGGTAAACCATTCAAAATAGTGAAATATGCTACAGATGTTACTGAACAACAAATGAATGCAGAAGCTTTAGCCAACGCAGTAGAAGAAACGCAAGGTATCATTGAGAGTGCTAAATCAGGTGATTTAAGTAGCCGTGTACCATTAGATGGTAAAACGGGCGCCATTGCCAGCCTATGTGACGGCGTCAATGCTCTAATGGACAAAATGACAGAAGTCATCGTACTAGTAAGTGAAGCAGGTGAAATCATTAATACTGCGGCAGGTGAAATCTCTTCAGGCAATAGTGACTTATCAAGCCGCACTGAGCAGCAAGCATCTAGCTTGGAAGAAACAGCAGCAAGCATGGAAGAGCTAGCGTCTACAGTAAAAAATAATGCAGAAAATGCCAAGCAAGCGAATCAGCTTGCTGGCGCTGCTTCAGGCGTTGCAATCAAAGGCGGAGAGGTGGTTGGTCAGGTGGTGAGCACTATGAGCGCGATTAATCAAAGCGCACGTAAGATTGAAGACATCATTAGCGTGATTGATGGCATTGCCTTCCAAACCAACATTCTAGCCTTGAATGCAGCCGTAGAAGCGGCACGTGCCGGTGAGCAAGGTCGTGGTTTTGCGGTAGTGGCAGGTGAAGTGCGTAATCTGGCTCAGCGTTCAGCTATTGCAGCAAAAGAAATCAAAGAACTTATTGCTGATTCAGTCAATAAAACTGCCGAAGGTACTACACAGGTTGAACTGGCTGGTAAAACCATGGCCGAGATCGTGTCATCGGTACAGCGTGTGACTGACATTATGGCCGAAATTACCGCTGCTTCCGTAGAGCAAAGTGCAGGGATTGATCAAGTCAACAAAGCCATTACCAGCATGGATGAGGTGACACAACAGAATGCTGCCTTGGTTGAACAAGCGGCGGCGGCGGCAGAGTCATTGGTAGATCAAGCGGCTAGTTTGACAGAGGTCGTGAGTGCATTTCAATTAAATGATGGTTCATCATTTAATGCTAGTAAACCAAAATTACGTACAGTTGCAAGTCGGCCAGCGGTACGTTTAGCTGCAAGTACAAACTATCCTAGGCCTGCTGCAAGATCAGTAATGTCTAAAATAACGGCCAAAAATCCTACGGCTCATGATGCTGATTGGGAGGAGTTTTAATTTGAAAATCATTCCTACAAGCATTTGTTTGTAGGAATAGCCTCAGCTTAGTGATGTAAAGTTTAACAGTAATTGTTCAATATTAAGATTGCAAAAAAAACCGTATGATGCTTAACAGGTCGAACCGACACAGGTAAAACCTACAGTGTTTGCTCAAATTAAATATGGTACCAAGAAGCCATATATAGGTGAAAAACCGCACCAAAAAGCCAGAAACAGATTCTATGCAAAAGAGGCTACTAAGCCATCAAAGTTAGCGTTACCGCTAGTCTCAACCTGTATTGCTCATACATATCAAACAATATGAATTGACAGAGATTAACCGTACGATTTATGCACCCGCGCTGCCAAGTTGAGTGGCTTGGATCCACATGCCTAGCTGAAGGATTAAACATTTATAATGTGGCTTATTACAATGCTTTGATCATCATTTTTTTAGGTAACCCAATAACAATGCAATCCATCAACCACACTATATCCAACGCAACACGCCTCAATATGCAACGCTTGGTGATGTTGCGTAGCGTTGTGATGGTTTGTTTAACAGCTGTGATTGTAGGCTTAAGGCTAGCTTCTATCCCACTGCCAGTCTTACCTTTATTTCTAGCCGTAGCAAGTTTAGGTCTGCTCAATGGCATTGCATGGTGGCGCTTAAAATATAGCCAACAAACCACGCAGCGTGAATTATTCGCGCAACTTTTGGGTGACATTGCAGCGCTTTCGGCACTTTTTTACTTTAGCGGCGGCTACAGCAACCCCTTCATTTGGATGTATTTATTGCCCATTACAGTGGCAGCAGTCGCTTTACGGGCGCTTTATACTTGGCTGATTGCGAGCTTGAGCATTGCTTGTTACACCTTGTTAATGTTTTACCACATACCACTTTCACACTTGCACATGCATGCTCAATTAGACGCAAAAAATAGCATACATTTAGACATTCATTTAGTCGGCATGTGGCTGGGCTTTGTTGTCAGCTCGATTATTGTGGCTATTTTCATCGCACGCATTGGTCAGAATTTGCGTGATTACGATAAAACTATCGCTGTAGCTCGCGAAAAAGCATTAGAAAGTGAACGCATGCTGGCATTAGGCACTTTGGCCACTAGTGCGGCGCATGAGCTAGGTACGCCATTGGCAACTATGGCTGTAATCAGCAGAGAGTTAACCCAAGATTACGCAAGCCAGCCCGCACTTTTACTACAGCTTGAAATTTTGCAAAAACAAGTATCGCGTTGTAAAGAAATATTGTCATCCATTACTCGTAACGCAGGACAAACCCGTGCAGGTACAGGCCAAGGTTGCACACTGCGTGAATTTCTAGAAGAAGCGATTCAACGCTGGCGTGATACTCGCCCAGCAACCGAGCTGGTAATCAGTATGCCAATCACTGCACACAACCCTGTTATTTTTATGGATAGAACGTTTACGCAGGCGATTCTCAACTTGCTGGATAACGCCGCAGATGAATCACCAGAGCGTGTATTATTTGATGCACATTGGGATGAAAAAATGTTAAGAATACAGATTCGCGACTTTGGTGCAGGCTTAAGTGCAGAAGCAAAAAGTCAATTGGGCACACCATTTTTCACCTCTAAGTATGATGAAGGCATGGGGCTAGGTGTGTATTTAACCCAAGTGACTTTAGCGCGCTACGGAGGTAAGCTAAGTCTAAACAATCACCCTGATGGCGGCGTGCTTACATTAGTCAATTTACCGCTTAAAAATTTGCGGATAGAAAAACTGAAAGCTTCTAAATGAATACTTTTAACATTGAAAATTTAGACGAAAAACCAAGCATGCTTTTAGTAGATGACGATGAAGACTTTCTCAATGCCCTTGCACCAGCCATGCGCAAACGCGGCTTTTTAGTCAGCTTGGCCAATAGCGCAGAAAGCGCGTTCGAACTCGCCAAAAATGAGCCGCCTGAATTTGCAGTAGTCGACCTAAAAATGTCAGGTAACTCTGGCTTGGTGCTAGTCAGACAACTCACCAGTCTTAATGCAGGTACGCGAATTGTGGTGTTAACTGGTTTTGCAAGCATTGCAACCGCAGTTGAAGCCATTAAATTAGGTGCAACGCATTATCTTGCAAAACCGGTAGATGCTGATGAAATCGTCGCTGCATTTGAAAGGCAATCTGGCGATGCCGAAATTGAGTTGTCATTCAATCCGCTTTCGATTGACCGTTTGGAAAGGGAGCATATTCAACGCGTGCTTGCAGAACATGATGGCAATATATCTGCCACTGCCCGTAGCCTGAATATGCACAGGCGCACATTGCAAAGAAAATTAGGGAAAAATCCTAGGGAAAAACCATAGTAAAAACTGATAATAAATAATTACGATGCTTAGTAACAAAAAATTTAATTATCAGAAAAACGCTGCTCTAAAAATGGATCAGCATAATTGTGATAACCGCGCACTTCCCAAAAGCCTAGTTTATCTTCTGCATGCAGCTCTATGGCTTTAAGCCACTTTGCACCTTTCCAAGCGTAACGTTTAGGCACAATCATTCTGGCAGGCCCGCCATGCTCGCGTGTGAGTGGTTGGCCCAATACAGAATGTGCCACTAGCACATCATCATCCAGCAAAGCCTCTAAGCTAATATTGGTGGTATAGCCATCATAACCATGTAATGTAACAAATTTAGCCGCTGGTAAAGGTACGGCTAATGCCAAAATATCTTGAGCGCGAACACCTTGCCAATCCATATCCAACTGGCTCCAGCGAGTCACACAATGAAAATCTGAAACATCTGTGATTTGCGGCAGTGCTTGAAACGCAGCCCAATCGAGAGTCAGCTCTTTTTCTACCAAGCCATACACACGAAGCGACCAATCGACTGTGGCAATACTTGGCTTGATACCCATATCTAGCACAGGGAAATTTTTAACTTCAGTTTGACCCGCAGGTATGCGGTTATTAACGTTATTTTTGCTAGGCTTTGCACCACGTTGCGCTAGGGAAATCTTACCTGAGATGAGTTTTTGCCAATTTGTCATTTCAACCCTTGAGTACGCACATTAAGAAATTATTTCCGTGGCGTTTTAAAGCTATCTAACAACAAACAACCGACACCAACACAAATCGCGCTATCAGCTACATTAAATGCAGGCCAATAAACATTGTGATAATGGAAATTCAAAAAATCTACCACATAGCCTAATGTTGCACGGTCATATAAATTACCCACCGCACCACCTAATATTAAGGCCAAGCCAAGGCAAAAAAGTTTCTCAGTAGAATGCTTACTGACGAGGTAGCTAATGACAACAATTGCCGTCACTGAAACCCCGTTAAAAAACAGTTTTTGCCAGCCACCCGCATCTGCTAAAAAACCAAAAGCTGAACCTTGGTTGTGGTAGCGCACCAAATCAAAAAAACTGGTAATGGTGAGCGAGTCGCCATAAGCAAACGCGCCTTGTACCAAGTGTTTGGTGTAAACGTCTAGTGCGATGACGATTGCACTGATACTAAACCATTTAAATAAAGTAGGCATAATTTTACTTGTCATTAAGCAAAGCTTCTTTTTTCGCCTGCACTAAACAGGTTACTCACACAACGGTTGCAAATAGTAGCATGATCAGCATGCAAGCCAACGTCTGCGCGGTAATGCCAACATCGACCACATTTAACATGCATGCTAGGTGTCACCTCGATTTTTTGTTCTTCTTCCGTTGCCACTTTATAAACTTTAGTGCTAGAGACGATCATCACAAAGCGCAAGTCTTCAGCCAAACTTGTTAGCGCAGCATAAGCAGCATCAGTTACATAAAACGCCAACTCAGCTTGTAACGATGAGCCCACCTGACCTGCAGAACGCAACACTTCGATTTTTTTAGTAGATTGTCCACGCGCGCTAATTACCGTTTCCCAAACAGCAAGTCGCTCCGCGCTCAAACCGTGTGCTGGCAATGTATACCAAACATCTTCGAACACCGATTTATCTGCATCTAAGCCCATTGTTTCCCAAATTTCATTGGCGGTAAAACTCAAAATCGGCGCCATTAAACGCATCAGGGTATGGGTAATATGATGTAAGGCACTTTGTGCAGCACGGCGAGCATGTGAAGTTTCACCTGCGGTATACAACCTGTCTTTAAGAATATCCAGATAAAAACTGCCTAAATCATCTGTACAAAAGCTCACAAATTTTTGCACCGCAAAATGGAATTCATATTTATCGTAATCTACCAAAATCTCTGTTTGCAGATTTTCGGTTAAATACAGCGCATATTGGTCAATTTCTAACCACTCATCCACTGGTAGTAAATCTTTACTCTCATCAAAATCTGCTAAATTCGCCAGCAAAAATTTCATGGTATTGCGAATACGGCGATAGCTTTCTGACACGCGCTTGAGGATTTCATCAGAAATCGTAATCTCGCCAGAATAGTCGGTTGATGCCGCCCACAAGCGCAAAATATCTGCACCGTAAGTATCCATTACCTTTTGCGGCGCTACAACATTGCCTTTAGATTTACTCATTTTGTGGCCTGAACCATCCACCACAAAACCGTGTGTCAGCAAGGCTTCGTAAGGCGCACGGCCATCAATCGCGCAGCCTGTTAGTAAGCTCGATTGAAACCAACCGCGATGTTGGTCAGAACCCTCTAGATACAAATCCGCAGGAAACTGTAACTCAGGCCTACGCTTGAGCACAGCAGCATGCGTTGCGCCAGAATCAAACCAAACGTCTAAGGTATAAGTCACTTTTTTATATTCTGCATTAATTTCCTTGTAAGCCTCGCTGGTATTGGCTTGCAGAAAGCCACTTTCATCCAAACTAAACCAGGCTTCAACACCACTTTTTTCTACCAACAACGCGGCGGCTTCTAGTAGTTCTGAAGTTTGTGGGTGTGGCTCACCAGTTTCTTTATGCACGAAGAAAGGCATTGGCACACCCCAGTTACGTTGGCGCGACACACACCAATCAGGGCGATTCTTAATCATGGCTTCTAAACGCGCACGACCCCAAGCCGGGAAAAATTCAGTTTCATCAACCGCTTTATTTGCATGCTCACGTAAACTGGTACCAGCAGCATCCTGTGCATTCATGCCAACAAACCACTGATGCGTCGCCAACTGCATTAATGGCGTTTTATGGCGCCAGCAATGTGGAAAGCTATGGTTCAAGCGTGTGCTAGCCAATAAATTGCCAGTTTCCAGCATTTTAGCGAGAATCACTTTATTCGCATCTTGTCTTGTTAAGCCACGAATCGCTTCAAACTCGACCAATTCACTATTAAAGAACTTGCCATCGCCACTCATTAAAATACGTGGTTTTTCGTTAGGATAATTAGCTTTCATCACCAGCCAGTCATCATTACCATGTGCTGCAGCGGTGTGGACTAAACCAGTACCGGCATCGGTAGTGACGTGGTCGCCACAAATAAAAGGCACTTGGCGATGGTCAAAAGGGTGATGCAACATCAAGCCCCTTAATGCTTCACCTTTGCATGAGCCAACCTGATGCCATTCATTTATTTTCAACTCTTTTTGAAGTGCATAGTTATACTGCAAGTTTTCAGTATCGCGGACTAATAAATTTCGTCCACCAATCTCATTTGCTATTAAAAACAGACCCTTTTCAGTCGCAAATAAGTTATATTCAAAATCAGCATGGACGCTAACGGCCTGATTAGCAGGCAAAGTCCAAGGAGTCGTTGTCCATATAACTGCATAGGCTGGTTTACCACTAGAAAGTGCAGTTGCATCTTTCCACTCTCCATCAGATAGCCCCATTACGTTAGCAATTTGCTTTGGGTCTTTAAATTCGAAAGCAACAAAAATAGCTGGGGAGTTCACATCCTCATATTCCACCTCAGCTTCAGCCAATGCAGAACCGCAATCCACACACCAATGCACAGGCTTGCTGCCTTGATACAAATAGCCATTTTTATAGATTTCACCCAAAGCGCGCATGATGTCGGCTTCGGTCTTAAAATCCATCGTCAGGTATGGGTTATCCCAATCGCCTAAAACGCCTAAACGGATAAAGTCCTTCTTTTGGCGCTCGACTTGCTCAGCGGCATATTCACGGCAAAGCTCGCGAAATTTAGCAGGATCAATATTTTTTCCGTGACTTTTTTCTACAACTAACTCAATCGGCAAGCCATGGCAATCCCAGCCTGGCACATAAGGTGCATCAAAACCGCTCAGGGTTTTAGATTTTACAATAATGTCTTTTAAGATTTTATTTACGGCATGGCCAATGTGAATATCACCATTAGCATACGGCGGACCATCGTGCAGAATGAATTTTGTAGCGCCCTTACGTGACTTGCGAATACGCTCGTAAAGCTTTTTATCCGTCCATTGTTTTAACCAGGCAGGCTCACGCTTGGCTAAATCACCTCGCATGGGAAAGGTGGTTTCAGGCAAGTTTAATTTGTAATTGTTATTTTCTTTATTTGTTTCGTCTGTCATTTACTTTTCCAACACATCTAATTTTTGTCATTCACGCACAGGCGGGAATGACGGATTTAAAAAATTCTTTTGCGACTTCAACATCCGCTACAATTTGTGCTTTTAATGCATCTAAATTATCAAACTTCAATTCATCACGTATTTTGTGCAGAAACTCCACATGCACATGCTTGCCGTACAAATTGCGGTTAAAATTAATGATATGCACTTCTAAAGACAATTTTTTCACACTATCGATGGTAGGGCGAACGCCTAAATTAGCCACACCGTTCAAACCATCTAATTTTACTGCATATACGCCAGTTAAAGCCGATCGCTCATGCCGCATATGAACATTGGCGGTAGGAAAACCCAATTGCCGCCCACGCTTTGCACCGTGCACAACTTTACCACTGATGCTATATGGTCGACCCAACAACAACAACGCCTCTTGCAGATTACCCGATGCTAAAGCCGAACGAACACGTGTGCTTGAAACACGGGTAGCTGTTGCATTGTTAATGGCTAAATTAACCTGAGGCAAACTGATTAAGTTAAATTTAGCTTCTACAAAATCAAGAATAGAGCCACTACGCATCGCACCGAATCTAAAATCCTCACCCACTAAAATCGCTTGAGCATTCAGCGCATCGCGCAAAATGGTTTGCATAAACTCAGTTGCAGTCACTTTTGCAAAAGTGCGATTAAATCGACATACATACAGACGTTCAATGCCAGAATCTGCAAAATGTTCTAATTTTTCACGTATTGAGCAAAGCCGCGCTGGCGCACTCTCTGGCGTAAAAAACTCTCGTGGGTGTGGCTCAAACGTCATCACTGCAGATGTTAAATTGAGCGCTTTTGCATTTTCAGTCAACTTTCTCAATAGTGCCTGATGCCCCAAGTGCATACCGTCAAAATTACCAATAGCAATGGCACATGCGGGTTGCAGGCTTGCTGGAATGTGTCGAAAAACTTGCATCTAGTGCACCACTCGACGAATATAATCGCGAGGCTTAAAGCCTAGCAGCATCAACGTTGCAAAATAACTCACGCCACCTAATATCACCAAGCCTGTAAGATAACTCAGCCGTTTCATCAGGCCAAAATCTAGCCACGCACTGGTTTCACCCATTGCAAAATACAGCGCAACACCCATCACACTTAATGCAATAAAAAGCTTAAGCAGAAACATGAACCAACCTGGTTGCGGTTGATAGATATTGGTTTTACGCAAATAATAATAAAGTAAAGAGGCGTTCAAACAAGCACCTAAACCAATCGCTAATGCTAAACCGGCATGTTGCAAAGACAGCATAAATACAAAAATTACATTCATCAACTGCGTGACTATCAAAGTGAAGACTGCAATTTTAACGGGCGTTTTAATGTTTTGTCGTGCGTAAAAACCTGGCGCTAAGATTTTAACCAATATCAGTCCAATCAAGCCCACACTATAAGCAACAAGCGCTTGTTGCGTCATAGCAACATCTAATGCAGAAAATTTTCCATAATGGAATAAAGCCGTTACCAGAGGCGTTGCCAATACCGCCAAAGCCACCGCAGCAGGCGCGGCTAATATAAACGTTAATCGCAAGCCCCAGTCTAGCAATTGTGAGTACTCAGTTTCATCTTTACCTGCATAGGCCTTGGATAAACTGGGCAACAATATCGTGCCTAACGCCACGCCTAAAACGCCCGTGGGAAACTCCATTAATCGGTCTGCGTAATACAGCCAGCTCACGCTACCTGTAGCTAAAAACGAGGCAAATATGGTATTAGTAATCATCGAAATCTGCGCGACAGAAACACCTATAATCGCAGGTCCCATCAATTTTAGTATGCGCCAAACGCCGTCATCATTTTGATGAAGATCAAATCTGGGTAATAAACCAACTTGTTTTAAAAATGGTATCTGAAACGCTAGTTGCAAAAATCCACCGAAAAAAACTGCCCAAGCCAACACTTTAATTGGTTCAGAAAAATGATCTGCAAAAAACAACACTGCAACTATCATTGAGACATTTAGCCACACTGGAGTAAAAGCTGGAATGCCGAATTTATTGTAGGTATTGAGTACACCACCCGCCATTGAAACCAGTGAGATAAAGAAAATATAAGGGAAAGTGATGCGCAGTAATTCAACCGTAAGTTGCATCTTAGGTTGGTCTGCCGTAAAACCTGGGGCAATCAATGCCACGATCCAAGGTGCGGCTAACATGCCCAACAAAGTCACCACTACCAATATCAAACCTAACCAAGTGGCAACGCGACTAATTAAATGATGCGTGTCATCAAAACTACGCTGGCTTTTATATTCAGCTAATATAGGCACAAAAGCTTGGCTAAAAGCACCTTCTGCTGAAACGCGGCGTAATAAGTTGGGTATTTTAAACGCAACAATAAAAGCATCGCTCAACATACCAGCACCAAATACACGAGCGATAAGCGTATCTCGCACAAAACCTAATATGCGTGAAAAAAACGTCATGCTGCCAACTTTGGCCAGCGCTTTAAGTAGGTTCATGGACTTTTAATGAATGCATGCGAGACTTGTTATAAAATAGTAAAAATTGTTGCAATAACAACATATTGTCGAATTTTAACATGGTAGCGGTACTCAAGCGATAAATGCTCACTATATTTAGTTACTAATAACTTGCAATATCTTTATAAAATAGCTATTATTATGGGCTTCGTATTTTGAATAGCATTTAGGAAAATCACAGATGGCAAATACCGCACAAGCAAGAAAACGTGCTCGTCAAGCAGTTAAGCAACGCGCTCACAATGCAAGTTTGCGCTCTACTTTGCGTACCGCGATTAAAAAAATTATTAAAGCAGTAGAAGCTGGTGATAAAGTTGCTGCTACAGTGGCTTACAGCGAAAACGTAAGCGTAATTGACCGCATAGCAGACAAACAAATCATTCATAAAAATAAAGCTTCACGTCATAAAAGCCGCTTAAATGCCGCAATTAAGGCGATGGCATAAAGCCTAGTTTTAAAGTTATTAGTAATAAAAAAGCCGAATTTACATTCGGCTTTTTTATTATTTAGATTTTACTTAAGAGTCCCAGACAATTTCTAGTCGTGTTCTAATTGTGCTCTAGTCGTTTTCTACTAGTAAAGACTAATAACAACTACTCTTAATTACCTATATTCAAATCTGTACGAGCTTGCATCGCCTGCTTGATAGCTTCATCACGACTCGCGTTGACCACGGTAAAGTGTCCCATTTTACGACCTGGACGCGCTTGATGCTTGCTGTACAAATGCATTTTAAGTTGTGCGTTACTAAACGCTTGCTGCCAAGCAGGTTCAGTTTGCGCTTGCGTTTCAGCATCAACCGGCCAAATATCACCAAGTATGTTCACCATCACCGCAGGGCTGTGTTGACGACTACTGCCTAATGGCAAACCAGTCATCACGCGTACTTGTTGCTCAAACTGATTAGTGACGCACGCATCAATCGTGTAATGGCCAGAGTTATGAGGGCGTGGCGCCATTTCATTGACTAATAGCTCGCCATTGCACACAAAAAATTCCACGCCAATCACACCTGTGTAATCAAGCTTTTCAGCAACCATAATCGCCAACTTCTGCGCCTGATGATTAATCGCATCGCTGCCACGTGCAGGTATGATAGAAACATCTAATATACCATTGAGATGGCTATTTTCTGAGGTTGGAAATGTCGCAACATTACCATGGATATCTCTAGCTAGTACCACAGAAACTTCATAATCAAGCTTGAGCATTTTTTCAAGCACACTTTCTTCGCGCTCAAATTGCTTGAATGCTAACTGGGCTTCATGCTGATTTTCAACTCTGGCTTGGCCTTTACCATCATAACCAAAGCGCGCTACTTTCAATATTGCCGGGTAAATATCATTATCGTCGCTAGGTAAATCTTCAACCTCGTTGATAACTATATAAGGCGCAACTGGCAAGCCGGCTTGCTTTAAAAAATTTTTCTCGCTGACTCGATGCTGTGCAATCGCCACGCTATAAGCACTTGGTCGCATTGGCGTAGTTTCTGCTAAAAATGACAGTGAATCGGCAGGCACATTCTCAAATTCGGTAGTAATTGCAGCACAGTTACTGGCCAATGCGGCTAATGCATCTTTGTCATCAAAGGCGGCACAAATGTGCAAATCAGCAATTTTACCTGCAGGACTATTTGCGTCTGGATCCAGCACTGTAACGCGATAACCCATTTCATGCGCTGCGATTACAAAAAACCGACCGAGCTGACCTCCGCCTAACATACCCAACATGGCTGGCGGTAAAATGGTCAAATGATTTGTACCGCTATGTTCACTATTACTATTATTCATATCGTTTTAAAATTTACTTTAAAGATTTTTATTGGCGCTTAAATACGAAATTGTTGCGTACTAAGGCTTATCAGCCAGTACCATTAGCTGTACTTTATCGGATTGTTTCGCTCGAAACTCAATTAACTTTTGCGCTAGCTCAGTATCGTTAATTGCTAGTATAGAAACCGCGAACAAACCAGCATTGGCTGCCCCCGCTTCGCCAATAGCAAAAGTAGCGACAGGAATACCTTTTGGCATCTGCACAATAGACAATAAGGAGTCTTGGCCTTGTAAATATTTAGAAGGCACGGGCACACCCAAAACAGGCAAAGTTGTTTTAGCGGCAACCATACCAGGTAAATGTGCTGCGCCACCGGCACCCGCGATAATCACTTGATAGCCTTTTTTAGCCGCAGTTTCAGAAAAACTGAACATCAAGTCTGGTGTACGGTGCGCTGAAACCACGTCTGCAGTATATGGAATATTAAAATCAGCAAGCATTTGTGCAGCTGCTTTCATAATAGGCCAATCACTGTCTGAGCCCATAATGATGGCGACTAATGGTTGTTTTTCCATTTTCTTTCCTTTTATTATTGATATGTTCAAACTCAAAGCAACACTAAATTGTCTCTATGTATTAGCTCTGATTCTTCTACATAGCCCAATATTTTTTCAATCTGCGTACTTGGTTGACGCATAATACGCAAAGCTTCAATCGCTGAGTAATTGACTAGACCGCGAGCGAGTTCTACACCATCAGCATCACAACATGCGACCACCTCACCGCGCTCAAAATTGCCTTCAACGGCAGTTACACCAATCGCCAATAAACTTTTACCATCTTGTTTAATCACTTTTACCGCGCCTGCATCTAAGGTTAGTTTGCCACGAAGCTGAAGATGATCTGCAAGCCACTGTTTACGGGCTGTTGTTTTCATTTCAGTCGTTTGTAAATGCGTGCCAATCATTTCACCAGCGGCTAAGCGGACTAATACATTATTTTCACGGCCTGATGCAATTACCGTATTTGCACCGCTACGCGCAGCGCGTTTCGCGGCAAGTATTTTAGTTAGCATGCCGCCAGTACCTACATCGCTGCCTGCACCGCCAGCCATTCTCTCTAATGCAACATCGCCAGCAATCGCGTGTTGAATAAACTGAGCATCTTTATCTTTACGTGGGTCTGCTGAGTACAGCCCTTGCTGATCCGTTAAAATAACCAAAGTATCGGCTTCAATCAAATTAGCAACCAATGACCCTAAAGTATCATTATCGCCAAATCGAATTTCATCTGTTACAACTGTATCATTCTCATTAATAATTGGAATGACTTTTAAATCCAACAAAGTGCGTAATGTGCTGCGAGCATTAAGATAACGTTTCCTATCAGCCAAATCATCGTGTGTGAGCAGCACTTGCGCTGTATGCAATTGGTGCTGACTAAAGCAACTTTCGTACATTTGCACCAAACCCATTTGGCCTACCGCGGCAGCGGCTTGCAATTCATTCACTGCGGTTGGGCGTTTTTTCCAAGCTAATCGCTGCATGCCTTCAGCTATAGCACCGCTAGAAACCAGCACGATTTTCTTACCTTGCTGCACTAAAACTGAAATTTGTGCGGCCCATTCAGCAATCGCCACTTGGTCCAAGCCGTTACCATTATTGGTTACAAGGCTCGAACCCACTTTAACTACGATTACTTTGGCATCAAGGACTAAAGATTTCATCTTAAGCTCTAATTAACGGATAATTAATTATCTGCAACTTCATCGTCAGCTTCTTTACTTGCTGAATCACTCGTCACGGCGCTTTTAACCACTGGATTTTTAGCAACAGAACTCTCATTAATCAAGCCA
>JAYWDO010000115.1:0-26755 GCA_043779795.1 Pseudomonadota bacterium | reverse complement strand
GGCAAATATCTACAAGCTTTTGGCAGTGCAGATAACACGCCAACCCCGGCAGTCAAAGATCTACAAGATGAAGCACGCGTACGTATCGAGCGTTATTTATCAAATGAAAATCTAGATAAACTGCCTAATCTATTATTAGTGCCGAATGATCAACAAAGCCATGTAATTGTCGTAGATACCGATAAGTCACGCCTCTATCTGTACAAAAATGAACGTGGTCATTTGGCTTATGTCACAGACTATTACATTACAGTCGGTAAAAATGGTGTCGAGAAACAAGCCGAAGGCGATAAGCGCACGCCGATTGGCGTTTATTTTGCTGGCCAGAAATTAACGCAGCCATTAGCAGACATTTATGGTGATGCTGCTTACCCACTCAATTATCCAAATGAATGGGATATTCAGCATGGCAAAAAAGGGTCTGGTATTTGGCTGCATGGTTCGCCCAGCAATACCTATAGCCGCCCACCACGTGCTAGCGACGGTTGTGTGGTACTTACAAATGACGATATAAAAGCACTTGGGCCTATTCTACAAAGTGGGAAAACACCTATAATTATCGCAAACAACCTTAAATGGCTTGATGCAGATAATGCCTCTAATGAAAAAAAAGATTTAAATAAGGCTGTGGATAGCTGGTTAAATGACTGGAGATCTCAAAATACAGCTAAATATCTTGCACATTACTCACGCGAGTTTTCAAGCAATGGTATTACCTATCAGCAATGGTCAGACCATAAGACCAGTGTACAGGCAAGCAAACCTAATGTTGAAATTTTCCTATCAGACATCAGTATGTTTGCTTATCCAGACACCGACAAAAAACTCGTTGTCGTGGATTTTATGCAAGACTTCAAAAGCCCAAACTTAAGTAATAAAATGCAAAAACGCCAATACTGGATTCAAGAAAATAATGTGTGGAAAATTATTTATGAAGGCTCTGCATAAAGTATTTAATATTGTTGCTATGTCCTCTAGCCAAGTACAATTAAAAGCTGAACTCATCACTAAATTTACGGCTTAACATGCCCAACTGAGCTTTAATTAAAGGAAAAATATGCGTCAAATTTACAATCTACTATTACTCACTTTGCTGAGTGGCACTGCACTTATTAGCAATATGGCATACGCGGCAAACCCACAAGTCACCATTGAAACCAATCGTGGCGACTTTATTGTGGAGCTTTACCCAGAAAAAGCACCTAAAACTGTTGCTAATTTCTTACAATACGTAAATTCAGGATTTTATAAAGATACGATTTTTCACCGTGTAATTAATCGCTTTATGATACAAGGTGGTGGATTCAACGCAGACATGTCAGAAAAAGCGACGCGCGCACCCATTGTCAATGAAGCCGGCAATGGCTTATTAAACGAAATAGGTACGCTTGCAATGGCTAGGACTGGCGATCCAGATTCTGCCACGGCACAATTCTTTATCAACCTAGAGAATAACCAGTTTCTTAATTACCAAAGCCCTGACCCTCAACTCATCGGCTACTGTGTATTTGGCCGCGTATTAAAAGGTATGGATGTTGTACGTGAGATTGCATCTACGCCAACAGGGAATGCTGGGCCATATAACGATGTACCGAAATCACCCATTAAAATTATGCAGGTTAAATTAATCACTAAGCCCATGTAATTCATTACATCACTTAAACTGATTATTGGCTTTTACTAGATTTCATTTTTACTATTTATTAAGGATATTTTATGGTTAAACTATTTACAAACTTTGGCGAGATTACTATAGAACTCGATGCGGAAAAAGCGCCTATTACTACGGCTAACTTTTTACAATACGTAGATAACGGTTTTTACAACGACACTATTTTTCACCGCGTGATTGATGGCTTTATGGTTCAAGGTGGCGGTTTTGATGCAACGATGAACCAAAAAGAGTCTGCTGACGAAATTAAAAACGAAGCAGACAATGGCTTAAAAAATGATAAATATACCATTGCAATGGCGCGCACTTCAGCACCACATTCAGCAAGTAGCCAATTTTTTATCAATGCTGGCGATAACGATTTTCTCAACCACTCTGGCCCTACAAGTAGTGGTTGGGGCTACTGCGTTTTCGGAAAAGTCATAGCGGGCATGGATGTAGTGGATAAAATCAGACAAGTTGCGACAGGTAGCCGTAAAGGTCATCAAGATGTACCTGTTGAAAATGTTGTAATTGAAACCGCAACTCGCGCATAATTGCGTATTAAAAACCAATTGATTAAACAGCATTGTTGATCTCATTCAATTTGATATGAAAACAGCCAGGGATAATTCAGCGTCTAGCTCAGTTAGCCTTGGTTCATCTGGCAATGTTTTATTCATCTCTGATTTACACCTGTGCGCCAGTCGGCCACATATTACTAATGCTTTTCTAGACTTTCTTAAAAACACCGCATTTAATGCTCAATCACTCTATATATTGGGCGACTTATTTGAGTATTGGGCTGGCGACGATGATGTGAATGACGCTCACATTCAGTCAGTGATAACTGCCTTTAGCACCTTAGCCAATAGCGGCGTAAAGATATTTTTCATGCATGGTAATCGTGATTTTTTAATTGCTGAAAACTTTTGTCTATCTGCACAGATCACGCTATTACAAGACCCAACTTTAATTATCCTGCACGGTAAAAGAGTGCTATTAAGTCATGGGGACGCATTATGTACGGATGATGTCGCCTATCAAAATTTTCGCCTACAAGTTAGAAGTCCTGCATGGCAATCTGATTTTCTAAGACTATCGTTGCAATCAAGAAAGCAACAAATTGAAGCCATTAGAATGCATAGCGAACTGGAAAAATCACAAAAATCGACACAGATTATGGACGTTAATCAAAAGGCTGTTGAGGCACTATTAATTGCATACGATTATCCGGAGTTGTTGATACACGGTCACACACACAGGCCAAATGAGCACCATATCAGTCTAAATGGTCACAGTATTACGCGATGGGTGTTAGGTGATTGGTATGAACAGGGAAGCTATTTGGTTTGCAACCCTGATGGTTACCAATCCGTAAATTTAGAATGGTTTGGAATCTAGTCGGATATAACGATTCTATCAGACTTGATAACCAGGTATTTTCGTCTCATCAACTTCATCAATCTGCTCAGGCTCTAAAAACTGCAGTGCATATTTTAAATATATTTTTTCTCTTACAAAAAGATCAAACAAATCTGGGTCAATATGATGATCTAGCTTCATCTTACCTAAAATATGTAATGACTCTGAAAGTGTTTTAGCTTTTTTATACGGCCTATCTTTTGAGGTAAGTGCCTCAAATATATCTGCAATCCCCATTACGCGGGCTGGTATAGACATCTGCTCGCGGGTTAAGCCTTTAGGATAACCTCGCCCATCCATACGCTCATGGTGCCCACAAGCATATTCTGGCACACGCTTTAAGCTCTTTGGATATGGCAATGAATCAAGCATATTAATCGTCACAACAATATGATTATTGATGATTTCACGCTCCTCAGCAGTTAATGTGCCACGGACTATACTCAAATTATAAACTTCATTTTCACTTAAAAAGGCTTCAGCATGCCCATCCGCCCCCATCATCGAGACAGCTGCGATGTCACTTATACGTTGCTGATCCTCACTAGTCATATATTCACTACCGAAGTTAGATTTTCGTAAAAAATCCCTATCGGCATTGCACTTTAGTTTAAATGCTTCTAATTCCGTCACTAAAATAGAAGCATTATCTTGCTGGTGATTTTTTAAGGCTGCTAATTGTTTTTTAAGTGACTCACACTCAGCCTGCTGTTTAAGTAATTCAAAACGTTGATCTACTAATTCAATACGATCAAAAATTGATGATAATTTGGTCGGCTTATCCATCACTGATTCAGGCGTAGTCACCTTACCGCAATCATGTAGCCAACCAGCAATTTTCAACTCATAGAATTCTTTTTCATTTAAGGTAAAGTCTTTAAGCGGGCCCGTTTTAGTATCTATTGCGGCCTGCCCTAGCATCATCGTTAGCTCAGGCACGCGCCGGCAATGGCCGCCAGTATATGGTGACTTTTGGTCAATCGCTTCAGCCATTAACTCAATAAAAGCTTCAAACAAGCCTTTTAGGCCTTCGATTAAATTATGATTAGTCAGTGCAACTGCGGCTTGCGAGGCTAAGGACTCCACTAGACTTTGATTAGCCGCTGAAAAAGGAATGATTTCTTGTGTGTCTAGATCAATGGCATTGATAAGCTGCAACACACCAATCACTTCTGCCTCATGATTTTTCATTGGAATCGTTAAAAATGATTGTGAATGATAGCCAGTTTTCTCATCAAATTTACGTGTGCCGGTAAAATCAAAATTTTTAGCTTCATAAGCATTTTCAATATTGACCGTTTGATCATTTAAGGCTGCGTAAGCTGCCACTGTTGATAAATTTGGACTACCATCTTCTAAATACAAGGGTAAAGGTAAAAATGGAATCTCTTTACCCGTTGTACCACCCATCGCAATATTGAGCGTTTTATTACTCATAATCTCAAACTTAAGACACTTATCATCAGTTACGGTATAAAGCGTGCCACCATCTGCATTAGTGACTTCTTTAGCGCCCAACAAGATCATTTCCAACAGGCAATTGTTATCCCTTTCAGCAGAGAGCGCTACACCAATCGCATTAATCCGTTCAAGACGTTTGAGTAAATATGGGTGTTTTTGATCTGTCATGTGTCTTAGCAATATGAAGTAAGGGGTTATTTAAATAAATAATACAGTGCATACTAACTTAGATTTTATCTAAGTAAAATTTCATTTTTATACCAGCAAGTTCAATGACATCATGGTCATTAAGCACTATCGCTTGCGCGCCAGTAGAGTTGCTATTCACGATGGGGAACTCCTTGCCTTCAACATGCGTAATAAAATAACCGTTCAGGCGTTTAGTGATCACGGCAACTTGTACGCCTGTTTTTCCTAGCGTGGTTAATGTCTTATTCAGCACAAGCTCTCGTCCAACACTCGAGCCGTTTAATACTCGTATCCTACCAATCGCGTTAAAAGTATTTTCTACTATCATAGGGCTTACTATGCGTGATGTAGAAGAAATTGCAGATGTTGGAGCCGCCGCAAGCCTTGTTTTTTGCTGCTCTACGTTCAATTCAGAGGGTCTAGTCATCATAGTCTTTTCAGAACCAGTACCACTTGAATCAAGTCCTGAATTAGCAAATACAGATTCATTGATATACTTTAATTGATACTTACCGAACTCAATAATATCGCCACTTTGTAGCGTATTTTTTTTGATTAACTGAGCATTAACCATGGTGCCATTGGTGCTAGCTAAGTCTTCCACATAGTAATCATTACCAATTTTAGTAATGGCCGCATGCTCTCCACTCACCGCTAAATCGTCAATATAAATGCTATTAGTAGGTCTACGCCCAATGGTGACACGCTCTTTATCTAGCGGATATTCACTTAAAAGTGTATTATTTAGTGTAAGAATAAGCTTTACCATCATCAATCCTACTATTTTAACCAACCAATAAAATTATCAATACTTAAAGCACCAAAGCAAGGTCGCTAGTACTCAAAAGACTTATTTACTCGTACCAGTATGACAGAAATATTATCTTTACTACCATTTTCGTTAGTCATTCTCACCTGCATTTGTGCCGCATGCAATAATTTGATGAAAGTGCATTAAGGGTCGTTTGAATCATATCATCTTCAACTAAGTCACTTAAGCCATCTGAACATAGCAGATAAATATCATCAACCTCCACATTATGCTCGCTTGAAGCTAGCTCGACTTCAGCGTCAATATCTAATACGCGGGTTACTAAATTTTTACTCAACTAAAATCTAGCCTGCTCAGCCATAATCAAACCAGATTTAATTTGCATTTGTAATAAGGAATGATCCTCAATGATTTGTTACAGCGCTTACTGGCGCAAGTGATACATGCGAAAATCACTGACTTGACCAACTAATAGTTTATTGTTAGTCAACAATCCAAGCACTAAAGTAGCGCCCATGCCAGCGCACTGCGGTTACGTTTGTTAAACGTGATAGATTGCATTATTAGCGTTTTTAACAGCGTCTATAATCAACTGTGCTTCAGTCTGATTATTAAGCAATAAATTCAGCTTGCCAGATTTTTGATATAAAATCGCCTCTTTAATTCTGCAATAATACTTAACACAGCAATTTCACTAGCCACTTCACCCGCTTTATAGCCACACATACCATCTGCAAGCACTATAAATATAGTATTGTCGTTAGCAATTGCATCCTCACTATGCTCAAGTTGCCGCCTAACATCAGTTAAGGGACAATTTCTGATGTATTATTTACAACATCTCAAGTGAGCTAACTATGTAGCATAGAATTTTTTGGATACTTTTTGGCCGTTAGCAAAATGTTTATCGGTACCAATATCATCGAATATTTTTGGAAGGGTACTTTTCAAAAATGGCTAGCAAAGAGTCATTAACATTAGCTAGTAACTCGCCAAGAGAAAATTGCGTCGCCAATATAGTATTATTGGCTCGGTTGAGATTTACCGCTAACTGCGATGGCTAGGGTGCAATGGATTGAATGATGGTGACTTTATCACCTGCATAGCGCTCGCTAGCTTAGATACCTAAATCGTGAGCTTTACATGCTAATCCTTGTGAAAAGCACTATTGGTGGTCAATAAAAATGTTAATTAAACGACCAAACTTATAAACCGATCAGTCTGATAAAAATTATTTTTCATCGGCCACCCACTTAGATCAACCTGTTTATTAATGTTATTAATAAAAGTGTTTTATCGTTTGGTGCTTGCATCTCTAATGCATAATTTCACATTTCAATGCTTATAAATCCAATTACATTTAGTTTCTAATATTGTTAACTTCATTGGTGCGCACATCAGCGGCAAGTTTATCTAACACGCCATTGATATATTTATGACCATCAGTACCGCCATACAATTTAGCGAGCTCAACACCTTCGTTAATCACAACACGATAAGGAATACTCATATCAAACATTAACTCGCATCCAGAAATTCGTAAAATTGCATGCTCTACTGGACTTAATTCAGTAATTTTTCGATCAATAAAATTAGCTAACTTAGCATCTAGTTCCTCAGCGTGCGTCGTTACCGCCTCTAACAAGTGCTTGAAGTAAGCTTCATCGGCTTTGTTATATTCAGGATCTTCAGTCATATCACGAAGAATTGCGCCTAACTCAGACTGATTCAACATACCGCGATAAACTGCTTTTACTGCGAGTTCACGAGATTTTCTACGATTCTGACCACCACTGCGTTTACCAAAATCTTTTTTGACAGCCGCCTTTTTCGTTGGCAATTTACTAGGGTCAGTTAAGTCACCTTGTTTAGGCTCGCCCGCAACCAAACTCGTTAATACGGCACTGTCAACTTCAGAATTTTCAGCTTCTGGCTGATTTTCATCGATCATAGCGCTCTTACCAAATTGGCCATTTCAATCGCAACTTGTGCGGCTTCAGCTCCTTTGATATGCATACGTGCAATGGCTTGATCATCATCTTCAGTGGTAAGTACCGCATTGGCTACTGGCACGCCAGTATTAAACTGTACTTCAGAAATACCACGGGCTGATTCATTTGAAACCACTTCAAAATGGTAAGTTTCACCACGGATAATTGCACCCAGTGCAATAAGCGCATCGAACTTCTCACTTAATGCCATGTGCTGCAATATCAACGGTGTTTCCAATGCGCCAGGCACAGTCACAATGGTAATGTCGTCACTATCAACACCAAGTTTCAACAGTTCGCTTTTACAGGCGCTTAAGAGCCCATCACCAATATCACTATTAAATCTTGAAAGCACCACACCGATTTGCATGCCTTTTCCGTCTAAATTTTTTTCAAGTTCTCTCACGCTTTGTCCTTAATGACTATTGCTAATCGCATAAAAGCGTATTTTACCGCATAATGCCCAGATGATTTAGTAAAGATGACTTAGTAAAAAAGTCTAGTGAAATAATCCCCAAGCTTTTTGTATAGTGCTCCAGATGCCATAGCTAATTGGAACAAGCACTAAAGCCCAGGCAATCACAACGAAGACTAGATTACTGACGTGCTGCGCGCCGCCACTAGCGGAGCCAATGCCATTATTTACTGCCGCTGATTTTTCATGTGCTAACTTACGTTCTGCTTCAAGCTCTGCATCGGTCATATAGAACTTTTCTGCAACCGGCTTAATGAGCGAATTCGCAATAAAGCCTACCACTAACAATCCGGCCAACACCAAGAAGATAGGCGCATAAATTTGGTCAAACGGCACCTTCGCTTCTAGGCGACTATCGTGCATATAATTCACGACTACTGGTCCTAAAATACCGGCTGTGGACCACGCTGTAAGCAAACGTCCATGAATGGCACCTACAAACTGTGTGCCAAACATATCTGCCAGATAAGCCGGTATGGTAGCGAATCCTCCACCATACATCGAGGCAATCACGCAAAAACAGCCTACAAATAAGGCTAGCGACTTTAAACCCGCGGCGTAGGTGGCAGCGCAATACATGATTGCACCTAAAACAAAGAAAATATAATAAGTACGTTTGCGGCCTAATTTATCAGACGAGGTTGCCCAGGCAAATCGACCAAAAATATTAAATAATGAAATGAGCCCGACAAAGCCTGCACCTACAGCTGCAATAGTTTTCGTTAGCACTTCATCTTTCTTAATATCAGCAAAACCAATGTCGGCTTGACTAATCAACGCGCCACCAAAGGTTTCTTGCAACATCGGTGCGGCAGCGCCAATAATGCCAATGCCGGCAGACACATTCATGCACAAAACTAACCATAGCAACCAAAACTGTGGTGTCTTGTGTGCATTTTTAAGATGCACATGTTTAGAGGAAATCATGGCATTGTTTTGCGTTGCCGGTGGCACCCAATTAGCTGGCTTCCAACCTGTTGGCGGCACGCGGTAGGCCAAAGAACCCCACAACATAAACACGAAGTAAATTGCGGCGAGCACAACAAACGTTTGCCAAACGCCTCCACTCCCTTGAACTTTACCAATAGGCTGTGTAGCAAAGTAGCCCATCAACTTAGTTGCTAGCGGCGAGCCTATCATCGCGCCACCACCAAAACCCATAATAGCCATACCTGTGGCCATACCACGACGATCAGGAAACCATTTGATTAGCGTAGAAACCGGCGAAATATAACCTAAACCCAAGCCAATACCGCCAACAACGCCACTACCCAGCCACATTAACCATAACTGGTGTGCGTACACGCCATAGGCCGAAATAAGCAAACCGCCACACCATAACAGCATAGAAACAAAACCTGCTTTGCGCGGTCCTTCACGTTCTAGCCAACCACCCCATAGTGCCGCAGAACAACCTAACAACACAAAAAATAAGGTAAACATCCAACCTAAATCAAATTGCGTCCAATTACAATCCGTTGCAAATAAAGCTTTTGCAGTGCCGGCCAATTTTTCTGACAAATTGGTAGCGCCTGCAGCACAAATAGCTAGCTGCTTGCCATCTGCACTTGTCAGCGCATTGCCTAGTGGTTTCCAAAAAACGCTAAAGCCATATGCCATCCCAATAGATAAATGCACTGCAAGTGCAGCTGGCGGCACTAGCCAGCGATTAAAATTAGCATTTGCGATGGTATTTTCTTTAGATAAAAAGCTTGCCATACAGGTCCTTCAAATGAGTATTAAATAAATTTTCATTAGTAATTTTACATAGTGTAACAAAACGTAACGAAATGGCAATTTACTTCTTGATTGGTTTAATATTTGTCATGAATATGTCACATTAAGGTCATAAACTTAATCAACTGAAAAAGCTATATTTAATCAAAAACTTAAAGTCCAGTTCGATAAGGAAAAATATGCCCGCCAATATATTAGTTGTTGAAGATGAGCCAGCGATTCAAGAGCTGCTTGCGCTGAACATTACACAAGCTGGGCATAACGCTATGCGCGCCTTAAGTGTGGAGATAGCGATGGATTTAATGCGAGAAACCATTCCGGATTTAATTTTATTAGATTGGATGTTGCCAGGTATGAATGGCTTGGAGTTCGCGCGTAAGTTAAAGTCTGACTCACTCACCAAATCGATTCCAATCATTATGCTGACAGCACGTGGTGATGAATACGACAAAGTGCGTGGTTTAGAAGTTGGCGCGGATGATTATGTCACAAAACCATTTAGCCCACGCGAGCTCAATGCGCGTATTAAAGCGGTTTTACGTCGTCGCGCTCCACAAATGACCGACGATCCGATTGAAGTGAATGGTTTACGCTTAGATCCAACCACACATCGCGTCACTGGTAATCAAAAAACAATAGATTTAGGTCCTACGGAATTTAGACTGTTACATTTCTTCATGACTAATGCCGAACGCGTGCATACACGTAGCCAGTTATTAGACAAAGTTTGGGGTGACCGTGTATTTGTTGAAGACCGTACCGTTGATGTGCATATTCGCCGTTTACGCAATGCGCTTTCAGTTTCTGGTCATGAAGATTTAATTCAAACTGTGCGTGGTGCTGGTTATCGTTTATCTGCGCAAAGTAATTAAATTAAAAAGCGCGTGCTTACTAAATACTTTCACCAAACATTGAGCTTTGATCTGTGTATGAGTAAATTTAGTTAACGCGTTCCACGTTCAGGCACATTATTCCGAGTAAAACCTCGTTATAATCAATCACGTAAAATTACTGAAATGTACAATCTGTGTTAGATATTCGTTTAAAAACTGGTTTACTCGTTGCTGCTTTGAGCATAATTTGTATGTTCTTATGGCTGATGAGTAGCGCGATGACAGCATTACTCGTGTTTTCATCAGCACTTTTACTTTACCTCGTTATACATATCTTTTGGCTTAACCAACTACTTACTTGGTTTAAAAATCCTGCTCTAAAAGACATTCCTGAAGGCTCAGGTTTATGGGAAGACGTCTTTAATGCGTTACTAAAATATGAACGCAATAACAATCTAAACCAAATCAAATTAAATTCAGCACTAGAACGTTTTAACCTTACCGCCAATGCGATTCCTGATGGATTGGTAATTTTAGGAAGTGTCAATGAAATTGAATGGTGTACCACCAATGCTGAAAATCAACTTGGTCTTAATTTAAATACCGATAAAAACCTGCCTGTTGTTAATTTAATAAGGGATAGTCACTTTATTGCATATTTGTACAGTGAGGCTTACAGCGAGCCACTCAAACTCAAGCATTGTCGCAACTCTGAGGCTACGCTTGAAATACAAGTTATTCAACTTGCGGCTAATCAAAAATTACTGATTAGCCGCGATATGACACAGTTAGAAAAAGTAGATGTGATGCGGCGCGACTTTATTGCCAACGTTTCGCATGAGCTCAGAACGCCATTAACCGTGGTTGGCGGATTTTTAGAAACGTTGAGCGATATGGAAGGCGCAGTACCTGTTAATCTAAAAAATTACTTTGCCATGATGCAAGAGCAAACTGGTCGCATGCGACGCATTATTGAAGATTTGCTGACACTTTCAACCATTGAAAGCAGCACAGGCAGCACGAATAACGGTGAAGTCGACATGCAAAATTTGTTGATAGCCATACAAAATGATGCAATTGGCTTAAGCCAAGGATTACATCAAAATGTAAAACGGGCTAAACACCGCCTTCACTTGGATGTAGACCCTACACTCAACTTACGCGGTTCGCTTGAGGAATTACGTAGCGCATTCAGTAACTTAGTCAGCAATGCTATTCGCTATACTCCACCTAGCGATGCAAGCAATTGTGGCGGAATATTCATCAGTTGGCACTTGCAGAATAATCAACTAGTATTCTCTGTACGTGACACGGGGATAGGTATAGAAGAAAAACATATCGAAAGGCTCACAGAACGCTTTTATAGAGTAGATAACAGTAGAAGTCGCGAAACCGGCGGCACGGGGCTTGGGCTTTCTATCGTCAAACATATTTTAATTCGCCATCAAGCTAAGTTAGAAATTACCAGTGAATTAGGCGTTGGCAGCACATTTAGCGCAATTTTTCCAAAAGTCCGCATGGTTAAAAAATTATCTGAGACTTAAATGACTAGCTTAGTGAAGGGCATTACAAATACTTTATCGTTTTTAATGTTAACCGCTTGCGCATCAAACAATACTTTACAAGTGAGCTCAACAGCCAATAAAACTATTCCAGAACGGCAAGATCGCAGTCCAATTGACCAGCTAGGAAAAAGTGACTTTGACCGCATCGCTGATGTAGAAATACGTGAAAACACAGAAAGTTTGCGCGTTTTGATGCTCAAGCTCTACAAGCGTAACCCACATGAATTACAAAAAAGCACATCAGATACCGCAGAAAAAATGGTGGCATGGGTGCTCGATGGCGAAGCGCAACATCATAATCAGTTTGATACAATAAAAAATCTGCAAGGCACTGAAGCTATCTTTCTAGCTTTTAAGGCTGTCTATACAGGCGACCGTGTGTTGCCATTGATTGTTGGGATACAAACCATGTTGCTAAAAGCGCATGGCGGTATAACAGACTTTTACTTTACCGATAGCATCGGCCCACAATCTATGTATAACGTGGCAAGAAACATTGAAATCGCCGCTTGGAAACTATCCAATGCGCGCGATGAATCTGGCGCACTGTATTTATTAACCAATGAAATCAATGAGAAAAATAGAAACTTGTCGTTTGAACGAGAATTTTGGAAAATGATCGGTCGCATAGACTTATATGCAATTGCATTGGCTGAGAAATCCCAGCGGCTTATTTCACGTGTGTGATGCAAAATCTTGCAACCGCAATGTTTTTTCCTTTTTAACATCCATCTTAAATCAGATTCAGCTTCCATCATCTTCTTAAGAATAACGATTACAGCATATTATTGCCCATAACAAAAAAGGAGCCGAAGCTCCTTTTAAAAAATTTACAGCTATGACAAGATAAAACTATTTTGCAGCAGCTGCGTCTTTTGCCTCTTTTGCCTCTTGCACAGCTTCAATAGCGGCGTCTTTTGTTTCAGTAACTGCAGTTGTAGTCGCATCACTAATTTTAGCGGCAGCCTCTGTTGCAGCGGCGCCAGTGGTAGCTGCGGCTTCCTTAGCTGCATCTACTGCTTTGTCTTTCATTTGAATGGCAGCATCTTTGGCTGTAGTACCGGCATCAGCAGCAACTTCTTCAGCTTTTTTACACGCTGTCATACTCATAGCAAGCACTACACTTAACAATAATACTTTTAGCAATTTATTCATTTTAATACCCCTTGTAGATTAAAGAAATTAGTTAATTTTAAAAAAATACATTTAAATCATATGTTTCTTAAATCGATAGATTTAGTCTATCACAGCCAAAAATAAACATTGAAAACTATTGTTAGCCGCATAAAACAAGATATGAAACCAGCCATCATCTTTTGTTTATGTTTGAGGTAAGCTTATATTGAAAATTACAACAATACCTTCTCAATCCCACCCCTATTCACTTTCTCCACATAATCCTGCATCCAATTATCGCCAAGAATATGTTTTGCCATTTCGACCACTATATAATCAGCCTCAATGCCAGTATCTTCGCCATAACGCGACAAACCTTGCAAACAGCTTGGGCATGATGTGAGAATTTTTACTTTCTCCTCAGGATTACCCACAGTTAAGCCCATCTTCACCATGCCTTTCTCGAGCTCTTCTTGCTTACGCATTTTCACCTGCGTGGCAATGTCTGGGCGGGCGACAGCAAAAGTTCCGCTTTCACCGCAACAACGGTCATTCAATTGCACATCTTGCCCCATGAGCTTATTGGTTACTTCCATCGACTTATAAGTTTTCATTGGGTTATGGCATGGCTCATGATACATATACTTAGTGCCGGCGATACCTTTGAGCTTCATGTCTTTCTCCATCAAATATTCGTGAATATCTAATAGACGGCAACCTGGAAATATCTTTTCGAATTCATATTTCTGCAACTGATCCATACACGTACCGCAAGACACAATCACCGTTTTAATATCTAGGTAATTAAGTGTATTGGCCACACGGTGAAACAACACCCGGTTATCCGTGGTGATTGCCTGACCTTTATCGTGATTACCACTAGAAGTTTGTGGGTAACCGCAACACAAATAACCCGGTGGTAATACCGTAATCGCACCTACTTCATAGAGCATGGCTTGTGTGGCTAGCCCAACATTTGAGAACAATCGCTCGGAGCCACAACCTGGGAAGTAAAATACCGCTTCTGAATCTTCTGTTACTTTTTGCGGGTTACGGATAACAGGAATCATGCTGCTATCTTCTATGCCCAATAAAGCGCGCGAAGTTTTAGTCGGCATTTTTTTCGGCATTGGTCGATTAATAAAATGCACTACTTGTGCTTTAATCGCAGGCTTGCCAACTGTGGCTGGTGGCCTGATTTTATCTTTAAGCAAACCAAACTTTTTAGCTAAGGCATGGACAAAATTTTGCGCTTTATAGCCAAAACCAATCATCACTGTATGTAATAATTTAATCGTAGCAGGATCTTTTGCATTCAAGAATGCCATACCCGCAGCAGTGCCTAGGTTAAATTTTTTCTTGCCCTGCTCGCGTAAAAAGTTGCGCATCGCCACAGATACATCACCGAAATCAATATCCACAGGGCATGGATTTAGGCATTTATGGCAAACCGTACAGTGATCGGCAACGTCATTAAATTCGTCAAAATGTTTAAGTGAAATACCGCGACGCGTTTGTTCTTCATACAAAAACGCTTCAATTAGCAGTGATGTAGCTAAAATTTTATTGCGTGGACTATACAATAAATTCGCGCGTGGCACATGAGTGGTACATACAGGCTTGCATTTACCGCAGCGCAAACAGTCACTAATCGAATCGGCAATCTCGCCTATCGCAGATTGCTCCATAATGATAGATTCTTGCTCTAATAAGCCAAAGCTTGGCGTATAGGCGTTATTAAGTCCCGAACCGGCTAACAACTTACCCTTATTAAAGTGGCCGTTAGGGTCAACTTTGTTTTTATACTTGGTAAATGCTTCAATAGTGGCCGTTTCCAAAAACTCCATTTTGGTAATACCGATGCCATGCTCACCTGAAATAACACCATCCAAACCTTTAGCTAACGCCATGACGCGTGCTACAGCGTCATGCGCCGTTTTCATCATTTCGTAATCATCAGAATTTACTGGAATGTTGGTATGCACGTTACCGTCACCCGCGTGCATGTGCAAGGCAATAAATACGCGGCCTTTGAGCACTGCTTTATGTATTTCATCACAACGGCTTAAGATTTTTTGGTACTCGCGACCTGCAAAAATCTCCGCCATTGGGCGTTTAAGTTCACGCTTCCAAGAGATGCGCAAATCGTAAGATTGCACCGCGCGGAATACATTTTCATATTCAGCCAATGCACTCGCAGCTTCACCCAGGATGGAAACTGGGGCATCCAGATTATTTAGAATCAGGTTCCAGCGCACGCGCAACTCAGCAAGTAACTGCAATGCCATGCTTTGTTTGGTTTTAACCATTTCTGCATCAGCATTGCCATCTTCATCAGATTGAAGCGGTAAATCGCCTCGCACAAATTCCTGCATTGTATCTAGCAGTCGAAGTTTATTTTTAATTGAAAGTTCGATGTTGATGCGCTCGATACCATCAGAATAATCGCCTAGGCGCAGCAATGGAATCACTACATCCTCATTGATTTTGAAAGCATTGGTATGTTTTGCGATTGCTGCCGTGCGAGCACGATCTAGCCAAAACTTTTTACGCGCTTCAGCAGAAACTGCAATGAAACCTTCGCCATTACGTGCGTTACACAAACGTACGATATGTGAGGCGGCTTCCCCCACTGCATTTTCATCATCAGAGGCAATATCAGCAATCAACACCATTTTCGGGCGTTGTTGGCGCGCAGCTTTAGTGGCATATCCCACTGCTTTAATATAGCGTTCATCCATGTGCTCTAATCCCGCCATTAGCACTAGAGGATCTTTTTTGGCAGTAGCGTCTAAATAATCTTTAATCTCCACAATGGCTGGAACGGCATGAGACACATTGCCAAAAAACTCCAAAGCAACGGTACGTACATGCTTAGGCATACGATGCAAAATAAACGTTGCCGATGTAATTAAACCATCGCAACCTTCTTTTTGTATGCCAGGCAGGCCTGATAAAAACTTATCAGTCACATCTTTACCTAAGCCTACTTTGCGAAAACTAGGGCCAGCGATTTCTAAAATCTCAGGTTCAGCCAGCAAAGTTTTCATGTCTTCTGCGTAGCGGCTTACTTTAAAGCGCGCCATGGCAATGTCATGAATTTTCCCCAGGTTATGGTCCAGACGTTCTACCTCAAGCCATTCGGCATCTGGTGTCACCATGCGCCATGAGGCGAGGTTATCTAAAGCCGTACCCCAAAGCACCGCTTTTTTACCACCCGCGTTCATCGAAACATTACCACCAATACAACTCGCATCAGCACTGGTTGGATCGCAAGCAAACTCTAATCCTGCATCGCTAGCGGCTTCCATCGCACGTCGCGTCACCACGCCTGCACCACATTCTATAGTGGCAACTTGGCGAGCGACACCTGGTAAGGTGCGCATTTGCACACCTGTATGTTGATCTAATTTTTCAGTATTTATGACCGCTGACATTGGCGTAAGCGGTATCGCACCACCTGTATAGCCAGTACCACCGCCCCTAGGAATGACAGTAAGCCCTAACTCGATACAGGCACGTACCAAGGCGGCGATTTCTTTTTCAGTATCTGGTGTTAGTACCACAAACGGATATTCAACACGCCAATCGGTAGCATCTGTTACGTGTGATACGCGTGCCAAACCATCAAACTGCACATTATCTTTGCGGGTGATTTTAGTTAATTTAGCGAGTGCTTTTTTGCGTAAATTAGCCGTTTTTTTAAAGTCATTTTCAAACTGCAATACAGCTTGACGACCGGCCACCACCAACTTCAATACTTTGGCATTACCTGCGCTACGCTCGTCAACCGCGGCAATACGGTGTTGCAAGGCATCAACCAAGGCTTTACGGCGCTTAGGATTCTCCAGCAAATCATCTTGCAAGTAAGGGTTGCGCGTTACAACCCACAAATCACCCAACACTTCAAACAGCATCCGTGCAGAGCGCCCTGTTTTACGTTCGCCACGCAATTCGTTTAAAACACCCCAAATCTCTTCACCAAGAAATCTAATGACAATTTCACGGTCAGAAAAAGAAGTATAGTTGTAAGGAATTTCGCGCAAGCGCGTAGCTGACTGAGGCTCAGCATTAAGAATATCGCTAGGTAGGGGTGCGTTCATTTGTTTTTTATGAATAGCTTAGCTATAAAACGTCATTATAACATGGTGAAGACTTGCAAATAAGCGTAAGCGTTTCATGGGTATTCAAGGGTTGTTAACTTATAAAATATTTTTACAATGTTACTAAAAAATAACTGTACGCTCATTCTACAATCGCACCAAAAGTATTTTTCTTGGTTAATTCAATTGAAAACTATAAACTACCTATATGAACAATATATTAAAAAAATCGCTATTACCTGCCATTATCATTGCCTTACTGACATTTTTAACATTTCAGTTAAGTAACAAATCTTCTGCGCCTGATGTCACCTTTACCACTATAGAAGGTAAAAATATAACAATGGCTGACTTAAGAGGTAAAGTAGTCCTTATTAATTTTTGGGCAACTGACTGCCCAGGGTGTGTTAAAGAGATGCCTGCGTTAGTAAACACTTACAATCAATTTAATAAAAAAGGCTTTGAAATTATTGCTGTTGCCATGCCCTACGACCCGCCATCACAAGTACTTAATTATACAAAACAAAAAGCCTTACCTTTTCCAGTGATGCATGATGGATTATCGAAAATCACCGATAAATTTGGTGGAATAAACCTCACGCCTACAACTTACATTTTCGATAAACAAGGTCATTTATTACGCCGTACCATCGGCAATATAGACTTTAATGATTTAAACCTGATACTCAATAAAGAATTAAATAATACAAAGGCAGGCGCGTAATGTTGTGGATAAAAGCAGTGCATATAATTTTTGTCACTAGCTGGTTTGCTGGGCTATTTTATTTACCAAGGCTATTCGTTAACCATGCCATGGTGACTGATAGCGCTAGTTCTGATCGACTAAAATTAATGGAGCATAAACTCTATCGATTTATGTTTCCGCTGGCTTTGTTAGCCATTGGCTTTGGACTTTGGTTATGGCGTGTTTATGGGGTTACTGGACATTGGATGCATGCCAAATTAACGTTAGTAATAGTATTGATAGCTTATCATTGGTATTGCGGAAAACTGATGAACGACTTTAAACAGGGCAAAAACAAACATAGTCATATTTGGTATCGTTGGTTTAATGAACTGCCAGTTATCTTACTGAGCATCATCGTCATTCTCGTCGTGGTAAAGCCATTTTAAGGCCAATGTTTGAAGTAGCGTTTTTATAGCATGGATATTTTTAACTCACAGTGGCTGCTTAACATGCTGGCAAAATCGAGCACAACACCGCAAGGTCGAATGCTAAGTTTGTTCGATATTTTGGGTGATTGGCTGCAAGCACCTAGCATGCAACTAGATACTCAAAATAACAACACAGCCAGCCAACAACTCATTGCATTTTGTACAGCACAAGCCAAAGCCTGTGGTGCAGAGTATCCAGCTATGTTAGCAGAGCATATTGTGTTAATTGCTAGAAATGCTGCCCAACAAGAAATCAACCAACCTGGTTGCAACAGCTTGGCGCATGCGAAAAAAGCCGCCCATGCGCTTATATTGGCGCAAACACATAAAGAATCGTTCTTTTCAGAGGTTTCAATTTCAAAACCTATAGCCTATTCAATTGCCGCCAGTATTTTTATACTGATAGGCGCGGCCGCACTATGGCTACCCAATTTAATGCAATACAATCACCCACAAACAGCAATTGCCAGCCATAACATTATTAGCACTAAAGCATTAGCGGCTAAGACCTCATTGCCTAGCGCAGCCATTACTGCACATGATGCCGCTGCGATGTACGCAAAATTTGAGCAAATGCGCAATGGGACGTGCCAATTCCCTGAAGCCATTCAAATTCCAGATAAAGACAAAGCCATTTATTTAGAAAATGTTGTTGGTGGCAAGCTGCCAACCGATTTGGCTAATTTAGCCGTTGCAAATGCATATCTAGAAAAAGTGCGCTGCAATTTTACGCCCATGCTGATGGCCCATTCAAAGTAGTTTAATTAAATCTCCAAGCAAGGCCTATCCTAATGCTTATAAAAAAGCCTACGCTGAAATGCACAGGCTCTGTAATCATAAGCTAACTCAAAAAGTTAACTGGTTCGTTATGTTGCAATTATTCTGATATTTTTTTTAAGTTATTCAAGCCACCATCGTAAACACCACCCATAGCGTCTGATGCAGTTTTTTCATCAGCTGGCGTTTTAGGTAAAAAGCTACCTTCCCATATCACAACTGATTTATCTGTACCGTTAGTGTATATGTGCAAGCTTGATGCATAAGCCGTCACAGGCAATACACCATCAACAATAATATAGCTCATGGTTTTATTTTTTGCATTATAAGCAGTTAGTTGCTCATAAATTTTTCCGCCATCTTGCAATGTAAGTGTGCGCTTAGCACCTTTTTTACCATCAACACCCGCAGTAATTTCTGTTTTAACAACCGCTGGATGCCAAGCACCTAGATCTGAAAATTTAGAAATTTTATCCCACACTTTTGAGGCTGGTGCGTTAATGTTCACAGACTTGATTACATAAAGTGAAGCTGACTCACCAGCACTAGCCTCTGTAGCAAAACCAAAAGCAACTAAAGATAATGCAACCAACAATTTACTCATTATAACTCTCCAAAAATAGACAATCCTGTATATATATAAAATGACATCATGTTGCTGTAACAAAATCAATAATAGTGTTTATATTCAATCAATAATATTGTTTTTGTTAAAGCATTTAAACCAGCATACAATCTATATACAGATCTGTATATAGATTTTTTATTTTTTTTAGTATAAAATAAACTTCAAGTATCTAATTGGTGACAATTCCATGTCTACATTAAAAAGTAAAATCTTAGTGGTAGCGACCGACCTTTTTCAAACGAGGGGGATAAACTCGACTGGCGTTGATACGATTGTCGCGGTAGCGGGCACTACTAAAATGACGCTTTATAAATATTTCACTAGCAAAGAGAATTTAATTCTTGAAGTGCTTGAAAAAGGCCATCAGGACTTTCAAAGTTGGTTAAGTGAAAAGCTAAACACCAACACAAAAAAACCGAGCGAAAAATTACAAAAACTATTCGAATTTATTGAAGAATGGGTCACCTCGCCTAATTTTCGCGGCATGGGTTTTATTAAAGCATCTGCGGAATTTCCCAATGAAGAAAGCCCTGTGCATCAACTATCTTCAGAGCAGTCTCGCCAATTTAGGCAATATATAAGCAGTTTAGCCACGGAAGCTAATATTAAAGATGCGGATGGCTTAGCACTACAACTTTCATTGTTATTTGAAGGTGCAGTACAAGCTGAGCAAATGAAACGTGGCTCTGGCGCCATGAAGTATGCAAAGAAAGCGTCTAAAATATTAATTGATGGGGCATTGGCAGACTAGTTTTAACATTTATTATTTTCAACTAACAAATACAAGCAAACGTTAAGTTGCTTGCCTGTAATGGGTAATAAATAAGATAATGTTTTTTTAAAAATTATCTTACACTCATGCATACACTTATTTGCGGTTCACTAGCCTTCGACACCATTATGGTGTTTCAAGATCAATTTAAAAACCATATTCTACCTGACAAGATTCACGCGCTAAGCGTGGCGTTTTATGTGCCAGAGATGCGTCGTGAGTTCGGCGGCACTGCGGGTAACATTGCTTACAATCTACAATTGCTCGATGGCAACCCGCTAATTATGGCGACTGTAGGTGATGACTTTTCCACTTATACACAATGGCTCAATAGCCAAAAAATCAATACAACGCATATTAAAACCATCCCAAACAGTTTTACTGCGCAGGCTTTCATCACCACAGATACCGATGATAACCAGATAACAGCTTTTCATCCTGGTGCGATGATAGAGTCTCACCAAAACAGCGTGAATGATGCTAAAAATGTAACATTGGCAATTATTGCACCTGATGGTCGGGACGGTATGTTTCAGCATGCACGTGAATGCTTTGAAGCTGGCATTCCATTTTTATTTGATCCAGGCCAAGGTTTGCCGATGTTTAGTGGTGAAGAGCTTTTACAGTTTATTGAAATGGCAGATTACTTAGCGGTAAACGACTATGAATCACAAATCATTCAAGATAAAACAGGTTTATCCTTAGAAGAATTAGCACTTAAAGTAAAAGCATTTGTCGTAACACTTGGTGGTGCTGGATCGCAGATTTACGCAGATGGTCAACGCTTTGATATTCCATGCGTTAAGGCAATGAGCATTGTTGACCCAACAGGTTGCGGTGATGCGTATCGCGCCGGCTTAATGTACGGCATGGCAAAAGGCTGGGATTGGCCAACCTGCGGCAGATTAGCGTCTACGATGGGTGCAATTAAAATTGAAAGCCGCGGTGGGCAAAACCATAAACCTACACGCGCTGAAATTGAAGCAATTTACGCACAAGCATTAGTGAATGAAACCACGATTGCTGAGCAAGCACAAAATTAAGGTATGGCTTTTGTAAAAGCCATTTTACAAATTAAGTTCAAAGCGGGTTTTTAGCATTTATTTTTAAAGAAAGTACATCAGATGAAAACAACACAATTATTAGTCATTGCTCTACTAAGTTTATTCGTAGGCGCATGCGCTAGCTCAAACTCTGGCAGCGTTTATAGCCGTGACGATGCACGAAAAGTACAAACCGTTAAAACAGGTGTGGTTGAAAGTGTACGACAAGTAAAATTAGAAGGCACTAAAACACCCATTGGCACTATTGCAGGCGGCGCAGTTGGCGGCATTGCCGGTAGCTCAGTTGGTCACGGCAATGGTAGCGCAATTGTAGCGGTGATTGGTGCTGTAATAGGCGGTATTGCTGGCTCTGCCGCTGAAGAAGGCCTTACTCGTAAAGATGCTTTAGAAATCACAGTGAAAATTGATGGTGGCGCTTTGGTGGCCATTGTTCAAGAGTCTGAAGAGCAGTTTAAAGCGGGCGATAAAGTACGTCTAATTCAAAATGGCGGTACAACACGCGTCTCTCATTAAGCCTGCATTTTTCAAAAAAGTGCCTAGGCTTATTTTTTCAGGAAGCTCAGTAAAAGTTGGAATATCGCTAATTTTAGCAAGATTCCAACTTTTTAAACGCAATTGACTGTCAATAAACAGTCATATTACTGTCATCAATAGTTAATGTGAATTCATTAAAGTCTCCTTGATCTTAAAGGAGAAAACTCATGGTTCGTAAAAATTTTACTTTAGCTGAAGATACAAAAGAACGTAGCCGCAAGAAAATTGAATTACAAGAATCGTCGCAAAGACGCCTTTATATAAGCCTTGCACGCACGCAGGCCGAAATTGAAGAAGCGCAGCGCTTACGCTACAAAGTGTTCGCAGAAGAAATGGGTGCGCAAGTTTCAGGCACGGGTGGCTTGGATGTTGATGGTTTTGACCAGTTTTGTGATCATTTAATTGTGCGCGATAGCGGATCTAACCAAGTCATCGGCACCTATCGAATTTTAAGCCCTGAAAAAGCCAATGAAGCTGGCGGCTATTACTCTGCAGGTGAGTTTGATTTAAGCAGACTCGCGCATCTATTCGACCGCACGGTAGAAGTTGGTCGCGCTTGTGTACACCAAAACTATCGCAATGGTGGCACAATTACCATGTTATGGGCCGGGCTTGCCAAATACATGCAAATCAATAACTATGAATACATGATAGGTTGTGGCAGTGTTAGCATGTCTGACGGCGGACATGCAGCAGCCAGTTTGTATCAAAAGCTACAAGATGATTATTTATCACCGATTGAATATCGCGTATTTGCGCGGAATCCATTGCCTATTCAATCATTACGCACCGATATGCAAGTGGCTTGCCCACCTTTAATTAAAGGCTATTTACGCCTTGGCGCCTACATTTGTGGTGAACCAGCGTGGGATCCCTATTTCAACACGGCCGATATGCTGGTAATGTTACCTTTATCTAGAATCAACCCAAGATATGCTGCACACTTTCTAAAATAGAGAGAATGCACATAATCGTATAATCACTTTGCAAACATTAAATACTGACCTAATCCCTAGCAATAAAATCACACGATACTTTCGAATTGGCAGAATAGTGGTACACACACTAACGGGAGTATTGATTGCATCCTCCGTACTGCCACTGACCAGTAAACAGCTAAAACTACGCATCATAAAATGGTGGTGCAATCGGCTGTTGCTTGCATTTAACATACGGGTGATTTCATACGGACATATTCCACTAGCGCATGAGCCATTAAAAACCACCATGTTCGTGGCTAATCATATTTCATGGATAGATATTCATGCGCTTAATAGCATTATTACACTCAGATTTGTCGCAAAGTCTGAAATAAGAAGCTGGCCTGTTTTTGGCTATTTAACCAGTAAAACCAACGCGCTTTATATTGAGCGTGGCAAACGACAAGATGCAGCACGTATCGTGAATACCGCTGCAACTAGCTTAAAAGCGGGAGATAACCTCTGCTTCTTTCCAGAAGGTACAACCACAGATGGCACAGAAGTTAAGCGTTTTAAAAGTAGCCTGATACAAGCCGCTATTCAAGCCAACGCGACCATTAGGCCCGTTGCAATTCGCTACCCTACTCCCAACGGCAACGCAAATTTAGGCGTGGCGTATGCGGGGGAAACCACCATGCGTGAATCGATGTTGCAGATATTGTCACAAAAATATCCTATCGTTGAGCTGCATTTTTTGGCGCCAATTATTGTTGCTGAATTGTCCGAGCAAGATAAAGATCGACGCGCATTAACGCAACATATTGAATATATGATTCGCGCTAAACTGAATTTATAGCCATTAGCTGCCAAGAAGCTAGCTCAGACTTCAACTATTTAATTAAAACGTTTAATCTTCAATGATTGATCAAGTGGGTTAGAAGCCACTTGCGTGATGGCTTTTGTATGAATGTTCATGGCAGTCAATTGCCCGCCCCATAAACAGCCTGTGTCCAAGGGATAGACATTATTCCTATGCTGCAAACCCAACGCTGACCAATGCCCAAAAATCACTTCTGAAGTTTGCGTGGCTCTTGTCGGCACATCAAACCAAGGCATGAATCCGCTAGGTATATCTTGCAACTCACCTTTAAACGCAAACTCCATTTCACCTTGTTCAGTACAAACGCGTAATCGAGTCATTGCGTTAGTAATTAAACGTAATCTATCTAAACCAACCAAATTATCACTCCAACGATTTGGCTGATTACCATACATATGAAACAAGAATTCAAGATAATTTTCACCCTGCAATGCAACTTCAACCTCCGCCGCATAAGCCATCGCTTGCTTGGCAGTCCATTGTGGTAATAATCCAGCGTGCACCATTAAAAAATTATCCTCTTGCACCAGTAAGCGCTGGTGACGCAACCAATCAAGCAAAATGTCTCTATCAGAAGCGGCTAGCAAGCCATCTAAAGTATCGCCCTTGTGTGCTTTAACGAAACCATGCGCTACCACCAATGCATGCAAATCGTGATTACCCAGCACCACCTTTAAGCTATCTTGATGCGCATAACACCAGCGCAAGACTTCTAACGAACCACTACCACGGTTAATTAAATCACCTACCAACCAAAGTTGATCTAGCTTAGGGTTAAACTGAATACGTGTTAACAATGCCTGAAAGGCATGATAACAACCTTGAATATCGCCAATTGCATAAATTGCCATGAAGCCTTACCGCCCATAAAAAAGCCACTTAACTTGCTAAGTGGCTTTTTAATTTTCATTAAATTGCTTAAAATCTAACTTGTCACTCAAATGCTAATTAGAAACCAGCACCTGCCTCATTAGCCATATATTTAACAGCGCCAGCCACTTCTTTATCACTTAAACCACCATTACCACCTTTAGCCGGCATCATACGAATGCCTTTAATGGCATGGCTCACAAGCGTGTCATAACCTTGCGCGATTCTTGGTGCCCATACTTCTTTATCGCCAAATTTAGGTGCGGCCATTAAACCTGCAGCGTGACACATTGAACATACTGCTTTGTAAACTTCAGCACCACTTTTACCTGTAGTGGGTGCTTCGGCAGCCGCCACAACAACCGCTGGTTCAGCTTTTGCTACCACGACAACTGGCTTAGCGACTTCAACCGGCTTTACGTCTGCTTTTTTATCCGCTTTTTTTTCTGGCTCAACAGCTGCAACCGAAGCTGCAGAAGCAACAACTGCTGCACTAGGTGCAGCAACCGAAGCTACTACAACTTTTGGTTTAAAGTTAGCACCGCCAGCATTAGCCATTTCAGCCACTGCATTAGCAATCTCACCATCGGTTAAAGCTGGATTACCACCTTTAGCTGGCATACTACGAATACCATTAATTGCATGGCTAATCAATGTGTCGTAGCCCTGCGCAATACGTGGTTTCCAAGCATCTTTATCGCCAATTTTTGGTGCGTTCATCAAACCAGCCGCATGACACATTGCACATACGGCCTTAACTACTTCTGCGCCGCTTTTATCTGCATGAGGTCCAGCATCAGCACTTGCAACTTCAACTGTAGCCACAGGTTTGATATTAGCTTCAACCTGAGCAACGGCAGCAGCAGGTTCAGCCACTACTGGTCCGCCAATTACACCAAAGGTTTTAGCAATTAACGCAATAATTAATGTAAATGCTAAAATACTGCCTGGAATAACAAGAATTAGTTGCCAAAATGTCGAACCTTTGTATTCATTATCTTTAGTACTCATTACAGTAAATCCCCATAAACAGTTTGATATAAATCTATTATACCTATACTTCTAGTTAAGGCAAAAAAGCTTGGGTCAACGTAAACAAGGCATGAGATGCCACACTTTGCTATAATGCTAAGATCAATGCGCTCGTAGCTCAGCTGGATAGAGTGTTGGTTTCCGAAACCAAAGGTCGTGGGTTCGACTCCCGCCGGGCGCACCAATCGTGTATAAAACTGGGCACTTGTTTCAAGTTGCCCTTTTTTATTTCCTTATCACTGGCTGTCGAGGTACTGTTTGATGACGGGCTTAATGGCTTCTTTTTTTAAATTCTTCGGGGAATAAACGACGGGGAATACGCTTCATAAAAACTCCTAAAAAGTTGATAAAATATCATCAACTTACTCCTCCACAAAATCCGGTTCAGCTCAAGCTTAAGACGCAAGACCATGCAGGGCAAGAGCATGGAATGTTTACGCAGTGGTATGAAAATGGTCAAAAAAGGGGAGAGGCCAATTTTGTACATGGTAAAAAAGATGGTGTAGAGTATGCTTGGGCGAAAGATGGCTGTATCAAGTCCGCAACCATTTACAAAGATGGTCAAGTGGTTGCTCAGTAAATAAGTAATTCTCAGATGGAGACCTTTGCACGAGCCACCAACGCTGAAGCAATATAACCTCTGAAATGAGATAATAAAGGCTGTAGATTTCACCGGAGAATTGACCATTATGGCTTGGAAGAACCTGAAGCAAAAGAGCTTAGCAGACGCACTGATTGTAGAGCATGCAGCACTCACCGAACTAGATGATGTGCATGGGCTATT
>JAYWDO010000114.1:0-11065 GCA_043779795.1 Pseudomonadota bacterium | reverse complement strand
CAAACTGTAGACGGTATAAGTATAGGTCTTACTTCTGGTGCATTTACGAATGGCGATGATTTTGTCATCCGCCCTACTCGAAACGCTGCGACCAATATCAGCCTGGCAATTTCTGATGTAAAGAAATTGGCAATCGGTAGTTCCACACTAAGCTCGGCGGCTAATGTGACTAATACTGGAACCGCCAGTATCAGCGTACCTCCTGCGGGTAGCACATTAACTAGTACCTTAGGGCTTAAATACGCAACTGGGTCACCAGGCACGCTTACACTTTCCCCATCAACACAACCAGTGACGGTGACAGTGGCAGGTGTTCCAACCGTCTATCCAGCCGGATCACCAATCACTTATACCAGTGGTTCGACCATTACCGTGGGTGGCGTAAGTTTTTCCATCTCTGGAGCGCCTGCAAATGGTGATAAATTTACGGTTTCACCTGGTGGTCCAAGTGACAATCGCAACGGTTTATTGTTAGCTGGCTTGCAAAACCAAGGCACTTTAAATAACAGCACAACTACTTACTCAAGCGCATTTGCACAACTCGTCAATGGCGTGGGTAATAAAACACGTGAGTTATCAATCACGTCTGCATCTGAAACTAAAGTACTTGAACAGGCAACAACAGCTGTGCAGTCAGAATCTGGTGTAAATCTGGATGAAGAAGCAACCAATCTATTACGCTATCAGCAGGCCTATCAGGCAGCGGGTAAGATGATGCAGATTGCTTCTCAACTATTTAATACCTTATTGCAATTAGGTCAATAAGCTAAATTTAAGACCCAGTTTAAAAAGGTAATGAGGGGAAAATCATGCGTATAAGCAACAATACCATTTACCAATCAGGCATCTCTAATATCAACAGTTTGCAATCTAATCAGATGAAGTTACAGCAGCAGATTTCTACTGGTCGCCGCATTAATTCACCGGCTGACGACCCTGTGGCGTCAGCACGCGCATTAGAAATTTCAACGGCACAAAGCATGAATTCAAAATTTTCTGATACTCGCCAAACGGCACAATTAAAATTCAATACACTAGAGTCAAATCTCACCAGCGTTACTAACTTACTCGTATCTACACAATCGACGTTAGTTTCAGCAGGTAACGGTGGATATTCTGACCAAGAACGAGGATTTATCGCAACAGAATTAAGTGGCTCACTTGACGCGCTTGTTGCGCTCGCTAACACTAAAGATGCCTCAGGTAACTACCTTTATGCAGGTTTTCAAACTAGCACACAGCCTTTTGTTGCAAACGCAACAGGAGCAGCATACGCTGGTGATAGTAATCAACAATTACTACAAGTAGATTCACAACGCCAAATGGCAGTAAATGTAAGTGGAGATAACGTATTTCAGGCTGGTGGCAACGATGTTTTTGCCACTATGAGCAATTTGGTCACATTGCTCAATACGCCACTTACTGCAACAACTCAGGCGGCATTCACTAGTGGACTTGCCACAGCTCTGAAACAGATGCAAAGCTCTGTAGATAACGTGCTCAATGTACGCGCATCAATAGGCTCTAAACTCAATGAAATTGATGCATTAGATATCGCTGGCTCAGACAGAAAATTGCAATACAGTAAATCACTATCTGATGTACAAGACTTGGACTACGCCAGCGCACTCTCAGACCTTTCAAAAAACCAAACCATCATGGAAGCGGCACAAAAATCATTTGTTGCAGTCACTGGATTATCTTTATTTAAATTTATTTAATAGAATAACAATAGCTCACAGCAAGCATTTATCTATATAGGTGTAGACCGTTTCAGCATTTATAAATTAGGGGTTTAGTGCTGGTGTAATGACTGCTTTAGGCAGAGATTGATTTGATTCTATAGACTTAGGCATAGTATTAGTTGATAAAGTAGCCTGAGGTACAGCCACTTGTGACATATTGCTTACGCCTTTTTCAATAAAATTCTCAATGGGCCTCAACATTCCTGGTAATGATAATGCTAACACTATAAAACCGATGCTAAGCGTTACGGAAAAACCAATACCAAATAGGTTAAGCTGAGGCGCAGTTCTGGTAAGTATGCCCAAAGCCATGTTGGTGACGAGCAATGCCGCCACCGCAGGTAAGGCAAGCATCAAGCCTGTGCTAAATATAGTTTCTCCCCATAGGGCTATTTTCATCGGGTTAATGCCACTACCACCTAAGGCAATTGGCATGGTGATGAAACTATTGGCGACTGCGGTTATTATCATTAAGTGGCCATCTAAACTTAAGAATATAAGCATGGCAAGTAATACCAGAAATTGATTCACAGCCGTGCTTTGACCCTGTGATTGCGGATCATAGAAGCTTGCAAATCCTAACCCCATCGACATGCCGATAAGCTGGCCAGCCATTTCAACCGCAGCAAAAACCAGACGCATACTAAAACCGATAGCAAGCCCGATAATAAGCTGTTGAACGAGGATGAGCAGACCTTGAAACGAGAATATCTCGAACTGCGGCAGTGCTGGGATCGTAGGCACAATAATCAGAGTGAGCATAATGCCTAAGCCCAATTTCACCTGATTAGGAATGGCGGTATGACTATAGATTGGCGCTGCGGCAATAACGCCTAACACTCTGGTTAAAGGCCAAAGCAGGCTAACTATCCAAGTCTGCAGAAGCTCACTACTTATTGAAACCATATCAACATAGCGGCGAAATTAACTGGCCATCGCTGGGATGCTTGAGAAAACCAAATGCATGTAATCCACCATGGTAGTGAGCATCCATTGGCCTGCAAACATAAGTGTGACGAACACACCAACCAATTTTGGAATAAATGATAAAGTAGCTTCGTTAATCTGCGTGGCGGCCTGAAATATGCTAACGACCAGCCCAATGACGAGGACAACCAGCAATATAGGTGCTGCCACCATCAATGTAATTTGCATTGCATCTCGGCCTAGCGTCATTACGCTTTCTGGGGTCATTTTTCGCTCCTTGCATTATGTCGCTAGTAAAAACTTTGTACTAGCGAGCCCAACAACAACTGCCATCCATCAACCAAGACAAACAACATTAATTTAAACGGCAACGCTACAATAGAAGGCGATACCATCATCATCCCCATTGCCATCAGTACGCTGGCTACCACCATATCAATAATCAAAAATGGGATGAATATTGCAAAGCCAATTTGAAAAGCGGTTTTAAGTTCACTTGTCATAAACGCTGGTACTAAAACCAATAGCGGCACTTGCACAGGCGTTTCTATCTTTTCAATTTTTGCCATATTAACAAATAGTGCGAGATCGCCTTCACGCGTTTGCTTCATCATAAATTCTTTAAGTGGCGCAGCGCCTTTATCTAGCGCTTCTTGCATACTGATTTTGTTTTCAGATAACGGTTGATAAGCATCTAAATATATTTTATCTATGACAGGACTCATCACAAAAAAAGTAAGAAATAAGGCTAAGCCTACCATTACCTGATTAGGCGGTGCAGATTGCGTACCCAGTGCTTGGCGCAATAAAGACAATACAATGATAATACGAGTAAAGCCTGTCATCATTAGTAGCGCTGCAGGCAAGAATGTGAGTGAAGTGAGGAGAATTAAAGTTTGTAGGCTTAAGCTATAACTTTGTCCACCACCAACTGTTGGTAACGCATTCACTAAAGGCATGCCAGCTTCAGCAAATACTGACATCGGCAACAGCAAGCCTAGCAATACAAGCGTGACAAATGGCCCATTAAATTCATGCGTTGTTCGTTTATTGACTGACATCTTTTTTATCTAAAATCTTACCCGTTGATTTGTTTAGCCATTGCGTAAAGGTTTCTGTGAAGCCGCCTGTGCCTTGATTAAATGTACTTTGTTTAAAATTACTTTGATTGAAGGTGTTATTTTCATTAAGCGCACTTTCTGCAAGCTGTGCCGCATTTATCTCTAAATTTGCAATGTGATTAACTTGCCCTGGCGCCACGCCAACTACTATCCAACGACCTGCAATTTCTAGCACTACAACACGTTCACGCGAACCGACACTAACCCCACCAACAATACGCACAACAGATTGCTTACTGCCTACCCCTGGCATCATGCGTTTTAATACCCAAGTAATAAGCGCCATTACCGCTAATACGATGGCTAATCCCAGCACCATTTTAAGCATGCCGCCTGATGGTGATATTGCAGCAGTACCTGCGGCTATCGCGTCAGCAGCCCAGAAGCTAACAGACATAACAAAAAAACTTAAAACTAGTATTTTTTGAATACTTTTCATGAGATTGTCTTGTGTGAACAACATTACCTGTTGATTTTTCTGATACGTTCAGCCGGGGTAATAATGTCAGTTAAGCGAATACCAAACTTATCATTCACCACCACCACTTCACCTTGTGCGATTAAGCAGCCATTCACCAACACATCCATCGGTTCGCCAGCTAGTCCATCCAACTCGACCACAGAACCTTGTGCTAATTGCAGCAGGTTCTTAATGGCTATTTTAGTACGGCCCAATTCAACGGTAAGTTGCACTGGAATATCCAAAATAAAATCAATATCGTTTTGAGTTTGGTGCAATTTGTTTTTAGGCGTAAATTCAGTGAAAACCTGTGTTTTTTCAGCTGTACTACTTTGCAATACAGAAGACTCACTGGATGTTTGTTCTGCCATCGCAGCACTCCAATCATCGGCTCCCCCAGCTTCAGCCTGAGTTTGCTCGGCCATTGCCGCGCCCCAATCGTCTTCTGCTGCGGCGCTATCGCCACCATCTACGGCATCATTCGCCATAAGGTTCTCCTTTAATATATTCAGTTGAATTGGAACGCAAAAGCTTCTCTACGCGTAATGCGTACTGGCCGTTAAACATCCCATATTTGCAAAGCATGACTGGTACGCCATCTACTTGTGCTTCAATCGCCTCGGCAATATTAAGCGGAATCACATCACCCACTTTCATATTGAGCACATCGCCAAGATGCATTTTAGTTTTAGCTAAATCGGCCACAATTTCGATTTCTGCCGCCTGCACTTGCTGTGTCATTAGTTTTACCCAGCGTTTGTCAGCCCCTAACACTTCACCTTGTAAAGGCGAGCTGAGTATATCTCTAATGGGCTCTAACATCGAATAGGGGAAACAGAAGTGCATTTCGCCACTGGCGGGTCCCATTTCAATATTAAACGTGCTCGCAACAATCACTTCGTTAGGCGTGGCGATGTTGGCAAACTGCGTATTCATCTCAGAGCGGAGATATTCAAATTGTATGGGGTACACGGGCTCCCATGCTTTTGAGTAAGTTTCAAACACGATATTTAGTATACGCTGGATAATTCGTTGTTCTATCTGAGTAAAATCACGACCTTCTACACGCGTATGAAAACGACCATCCCCACCGAACATGTTATCTACGGCTAGAAACACCAGCGTAGGGTCAAACACGATCAACGCAGTACCGCGTAACGGCTTCATTTGAACCAAGTTAAGATTGGTAGGCACGACAAGATTGCGTACAAAATCGCTGTATTTGGTAATACGCACTGGGCCAACCGAAACTTCGACCGAGCGTCTTAAAAAATTGAACAATTCAATACGTACTAAGCGTGCAAATCGCTCATTAATGATTTCAAGCGTAGGCATACGACCACGCACGATACGCTCTTGCGTAGCCAAATCATAGTCGCGTACCGCACCAGCGTCAACTTCCGGTTTTTCCTCGCCTACATCTCCATCTACACCTTTTAATAAGGCATCGACTTCGTCTTGGGATAAAAATTTATCTGCCATGTTGAGTTAAAACGCTTTTACTGAATCACGAATGAAGTAAAAAAGACGCCAGTAATCTCTTGCGGCTTAGCATTTTTAGAAAAAGGTTTTTTCAACTCTGCAATAATTTCATCGGTGAGCAACTTTTTGCCTTCACTAGTAGAAATGTCAGTCGCTTTTTTGCTAGTCAACAACATCAGTAAGCGACTACGTACCGCTGGCATTTGAACTTTTAATAGTTCAGCTTCTTCAGTATTTGCCACTTGCAATGAGAGCTCCAACTGCAAGAACTTCTCATCTGGATCAGGTTGCAAATTAACGGTAAAAGTCTCTAGCGAGACGAATACTGGTGCATGTGCAGGCTCTTCGTGCTTTACTTCTTCTTTTTTATGGTCTGATTTTTGATGTGTTAAAAACCAACCAGCACCTCCACCTCCAGCTAAAAGCACAACAACAGCAGCAATAATAATGATTAATTTCTTTTTAGAGGCTGGTGCTGGAGCATCTGTTGCCGCTGCATCCGTCTTTGGATCTTTTGCCATTTTATTGCCTTTCGATATAAGCTTTAGCCTGAGCCACTTTTTAAGCAATCATCAGGGTTGTTGATGTTTACATTATGAAAAAAAATGGCCGAAGAACATGCATGGATAAGAGAGGGAAAAAGGCTTTAAATTACCGCTTCTCTAATCAACACATTTAAGGCATCAGTTAATTAAGCCCAATCTACAGCAAGACCATCAAAAAAATCTAGCAAAAAATTTAAAAGCGTTATGTCAGACAAAAGTATCGACTAAACCATTACTAACGCGCACGATAGTATTGGCTACACCAGATTTTTCAGCAGATGAAATACTGTTATTGCTATTCACTTGAGCTAAACTTAATCTTTGTTGCTCAGCTTGTTGAAATTTCTGTTGTGATTGCTCACCAGAGCTCACATTAGCCTGGCCTAGCTGAACACCCGATTCGCTCATTTTATCGCGCAGATTTGACAGACCATCTTGCAGAGCCTGCCTGACCTCGGCATTATCCGAAATAAATGTAGTGTCTGCTTGATCGTTATGCACATGAATAACCACTTGTAGCGGGCCTAAATCTGGCGGGTTTAACGTAAGTGTCGCTGATTGCTCACCGGCACCGACCATCCACACAACTTTTTGGCTAATCGCTTGGTCCCAGCCGGTTTTACCAGGATATACATTGATGCTATTAGTGCTGCCTACTTGCTGGGTAGTTGCGGCAGTATTTACTGGCACAGCTGGCTGAAAACTAACAGCCATAGTCATTTCTTTAACCGCTGCATCTTTACCAACCTTCTCTTTAACGGCACCGTCTTTAATCGCGTTTAGTATTAACTTAGCATTGGCAGACTCATCGGCCAATGCTTGTTTAGCCGCGCCTGGCAACATTGCATCTAACCAGTTGTTAGTACGCGAAGTTGCCTGGTTATCTTGGCTAACAACATCAACTATGCTGGAATTTTTACTCTGTTGTAATGCACTCCCTAGTACTGCATCAAGACTGCGTTGTCCTTGTGTGGTGCTATCAGCATTAGATGGCTGCACAGTTACAGTCGAAATAGCTTTAGCATTCACGAGTGACATTACATTGATTATCGGCCCAAGCTCATTCAATACCACATCAACCCTATTAACGACCGTATCATTAGCCTGTGTGTCAGCATCTGCTTTAAGCGAACCTTTAGCATCAATACTTGCTGAGGTAATCAAAGTTACGTTAGCTTTATTCCCTACAGATTCACCCGCTAAATTGCTATCAATATTTAATTCTTTGTCACTAGTTTTTTTAACGTTGCCTGTTAAAACTGCATGATTACTAGTTTTAGGCTTAACCTTAGACACAATGATTTCTGTTATAGAATCGGTTGGATTAGCATTTTCGGCAGGGGTTTCTTGTTTTATTACTGCTTTAGCTTCAGCTTGTTTCGCTGGCGCTTGTTGAGACTGCACTTGCTTGTTTAACATTTGTTGAAACGGAGAGTTAATCTCAGTCAAAGCTGCATTGTCAGTACCAGCATTTGCTTTATACACGCTATCCGACATCTTTTTTAGTGATATATTTTGCGTTGTTTGTAATGATAAATTTTGCATGATACTAATCTCCAAGCACTCACAGCTTCAAATTAAAAAAACACCATTTCAATATTATTTAATGCTAAGTTCGTCATTGTTAGGCATGTTTGGTTCGGCTAATGCGCATCGCAAATTCATCCATCGACTTCTGATCCCGCTTTTGCTCAACCTTCAACTCGCGCTTATCTGAGCGTTGTAACAACACTTCGTAAGATAGTTTTTTGCGTTGACTTTCCTGCCAGAGCTGCCGCTGTATGGTGACTTGCTGCTTAGCCATATCGACCATGTCCTGCTGCCCCGTTATAGCCTGATCTAACTTTTTAAAAAAATTCTGAAAATTTTGATACGCCTCAGCGCCTATGCCTGCCTCTAAAATTTTATTGAGATTTTTAACGTAATCCTGACGATATTCAAGCAATAACTCATATTTACTCTGCGCTTCACTAGCGGCCTTCATGACGTGTGCTAAAGCTTCTGTAGCAAGATCCACCTCTTTAGCGGCAATCTCTTTTAACATTTTTAACACACTGGTTGTTTGGGTAGCCATACTGCCTCCAATGTTCTATTTTAAATAATTTCTTAGCACACACTGTTACTAGAAACACTAACGATTAAAGCACTAACCCATCAAGGACGTTCGCAAGCTGATTTAAACTTTCATCCACTCCTGCCCGTTCTAAAATATCTTGTTGTAAAAATGTATTTATATTGTCATGCCTTGCAATCGCCTGATCTAGCACAGCATCACTGCCAGCTTCATAAGCACCCACATTAATTAAATCTACACTGCGCATATAGCGTGAGTTAAGTTGTTTAAGCTTGCGAGCAAGTTTTTGATGTTCTGGGCTAGTAATGTTATGCATAGCACGACTAATCGATTGCTCAATATCAATCGCAGGGTAATGGCCACTCTCAGCAAGGCTGCGGCTTAATACGATATGTCCATCTAAAATGGCGCGTGCAGCATCGGCAATTGGATCTTGCTGATCATCGCCTTCTGTCAACACCGTGTAAAAGGCCGTGATTGAACCTTCGCCACGCTTGCCGTTGCCTACTCGCTCAACCAGTGCTGGCAACTTAGCGAATACTGATGGAGGATAACCTTTAGTCACTGGCGGCTCACCAATCGCCAATGCAATTTCACGTTGCGCCATTGCATAGCGTGTTAATGAATCCATAATCAGTAGTACATTTTTACCTTCATTACGAAAGTTTTCAGCAATAGCAGTTGCATAATTAGCACCTTGCAATCTCATCAATGCTGGGGCATCTGCCGGTGCTGCAACCACAACCGACCTCGCCAAACCTTCTGATCCTAGAATCTGTTCAATAAACTCTTTAACTTCACGACCACGTTCGCCAATCAAGCCGACTACAATGACATCGGCGGTGGTGTAACGCGCCATCATGCCGAGCAGCACACTTTTACCTACGCCAGAGCCTGCAAATAAACCCATACGTTGACCGCGCCCAACAGTCAACATGCTATTGATAGCTCTTACACCAACATCAAGAATCTCCTCAATCGGTGCTCGCATAAGCGGATTCATCGGCCTTGAATTTAAAGGTGAACTTTGTGTCGCAACAATTTTTCCAAGGTCATCTAAGGGATTACCTGCACCATCAACTACACGTCCAAGCAACGCAACACCCACTGGCAAATGACGCGCGCGATCAGTCACTCTTCTGCGTGGCGGTTGACCATGATGTGGTTTTGGTAATGACTCCGCCACCTCTAAAGCAAATACTTTAGCGCCAGGCATCACGCCCTCTACACCACTTTGCGGCATTAACAATAACCGTTCACCATCAAACCCAACCACTTCAGCTTCAACACGCCGGCCTTCCCCTAACGGCACATAACAGGCGCTGCCTATCGGCAACTTAATACCCGCAGCTTCCATTACCAGCCCAGTTAACTTAGTAATTCGCCCAGCAATCTCTAGCGGTTCTACCAGTCGTAGAATCTCTTTGCAATCACGAATATGGTCGTGCCAACGCTGCTGATGTATATTTTGTTTATCTACTTTCAATTGATCTGAACTCTGATCTTCAAGAAGCTGACCTTCAATACTTTTATTATCAAAGCTTTGTTGTTCAAGATCATGCTGAATCAAGCCAGCTTCGTTCATGGTAATAACCAATTGTTATTTTGTGCTAAGGCATCGCTGATTCTTTTCCAACGTACCTCGTTAGTCGCATCTATTTGATTGGCGCCGGTTTCTACTAAGCAGCCTCCACGCTCTATATTGTTATCTTCCTGAATCTGCCAATGCTGACTGGCGATCTCTTCAGCTAAGTATTCACGCAATATCTGCGCATCGTCATGATGCACTAAAATTCTGGCTGGTTTCTGCACATACGGTAGGTAATGGATCGCATCCATCACCACAGGCAAAACGACCTTATTGTCTACCTCTAATTTTACTTTCAACATGGCTTTTGCAATCTCTAGCGCTAAAGAAAGTGCATCATCAGCAATCTGCTCGTCTGACTGCTCAAGCGCATCGCTAAAAGATTCCATCAATTTAAGAAAGTTTTGTTTGTCCTCCGCGGCGTATTCACGTGCTTTTTCCATACCAACCGCAAAGCCTTCTTGCATACCTTGTGTAAACGCTTCTTTGCGTACAGTTTCAAAAATCTCCGTAATTTTATCCTTAGAAACTTCATCTTCTTTTATCGTAGGCTTGCTCACAACAACCGTAGTATTACCTTCAGAAAATGAGGTCATCTCCCATCTTTCGTAGGCGGTTTGCCGTTCTTTCGGAATCAACATACTACTCATTTTGCAATGCCTCTATACATACTGCTCATCGCCACTTTTGCTCGCAAGTTGTATCTGACCTTCGTCAGATAACCTACGTACAATTTGCAGAATTTGTTTTTGTTGTGACTCAACTTCAGAAAGTTTAACTGGCCCTTTAGATTCCAAATCATCCTTCATCATTTCAGCAGCTCGGGAAGACATATTCTTGAAAATCTTGTCGCGCATCTCATCGGTAGTGCCTTTAAGTGCCACAATCAACATTTCAGATTGCACTTCACGTAGAATAACTTGTATACCTTTATCATCAATGTCGATGATGTTGTCGAACACAAACATCTCATCCATAATCTTTTGAGCCATATCATCATCGTAGTTTTTGAGCCCTTCCATGATAATGGCTTCATCATCACCATTCATAAAGTTCATGATATTGGCTGCCACTTTAATGCCACCCATGGTTTGTTTTTTAAGGTTTTCATTACCCGTGAGCA
>JAYWDO010000113.1:0-11100 GCA_043779795.1 Pseudomonadota bacterium | reverse complement strand
AGTTGCGTTACAGTTAAATCAGCGCCCATGGAAAACCTTGAACTTTTGCACCCCTGCCGATAAACTGGATGCATGTGTTGCAACCATCAGTTGAACGCGCCCTTGGGTGCAATGTCTAAATTGCGACTCACTTCTGCTAACGTTAAATCTTGCTGTTTAAATAAGCGAACCGCTTCTTTTTTAAACTCTTCTGTAAAAATACGACGTGGTACACGTTTCATGTAATCTCCTAACAAGTTGATAAAATAACATCAACTTGCCCGACTACAAAACTAGACCTAACTCAAGTTTTTACTAAGCATTTATCTAGATGATTGCACAAGCTGTAGCGTAATAATGATTACGCTACAGCTTGTTGTTAGAACATCCAGTAATGATCAACCAATAATGCTGCAAAAAGTAGTGTGAGATAAAGTATCGAATATTTGAATGTGCGCTTGGCTAAATCATCAGAATATTGACGGTATAACGCAATCACATAGGCCATAAATATGGCATTCAAAATAATAGCTGAAACGAGATATATCAGTCCGCTCATACCCATGCCGTAAGGCATGAGTGATACCGCGACCAAAATAACGGTATACAGCACAATATGTAAAAGTGTAAAAGCTTCGCCATGTGTCACAGGTAACATCGGCATACCAACTTTTGCATATTCTTCACGTCTATATAATGCCAGCGCCCAAAAATGCGGTGGCGTCCATGCAAAAATAATTAAAAACATAATAAGCGACTCTGGTGAAACGGTGTTAGTGACAGCTGCCCAGCCTAATATCGGCGGCATTGCGCCTGATGCCCCACCAATAACAATGTTCATTGGTGTTGCTGGTTTTAAAAACACAGTATAGATAACAGCATAGCCAACAAAGGTCGCAAAGGTAAGCCACATTGTGAGCGGATTCACATGAAAGTACAAAATAGCCAAGCCAGTGCTACCAAGAATGGTCGCAAAAATTGTAGTTTGTGTTGAAGATACTTGACCTGTAGGTATCGCACGGCCTCGGGTTCTAGCCATAATCGCGTCAATTTTATGTTCAATCAGACAATTGAAAGCTGCTGCGGCACCAGATGCAAATGCAATACCAATAGTGGTGGCAAATAATAATGGTAGCGGCACCATGCCAGGTGTAGCCAGAAACATGCCAATAATGGCAGTAAATACAATAAGCGACGTTACTCGTGGTTTACAAAGTGAAAAAAAACTTTTAAAACTTAAGCCTATATTTTGCATGGCGGTGGTTACACTATTACTCATTTAACACTCACATTATTGATCATTTTATTTATTCGGGTTAATTTAAAAATATACTGATTGTTCTAAAGCTTTATTTTTTCACGTCTGTAATTTTTGAGTTCAGCGTAACTAAAATAATGACGAGTAAGCCCGCAGTAAAGTTGTGCGCAACCGCAAGCAGTAAGGGTAAATGTAAAATTAAGTTGGCAATACCTAAGCTAATTTGTGCCAATAAAACAATAAGTAGCACAATTGCCAGCCTTTTCAATTGCCAGTATTTTAGTATACTTAATGCAAGAGCCCCCAAATAGATGAAGGTGATTAGTGCGCCTAGTCTATGTGTCCATTGAATTGCTGTAATTGATGCCAAGGTCAACAAACCACCATTAGCATTCTGACCAAGTTCGCGCACCAAATGAAATGCGTCTTTAAAATCCATCGTTGGTATCCATACACCATGACAAGTTGGAAAATCCGTACAAGCTAATGCAGCGTAGTTTGTACTTGTCCAGCCACCTAAAAATATCTGCATAAACAAAATGACAATTGCAAAACGAATCGCAAACTTTAACGGAACAGATTGAATAATATTGGCTGAACTATGCCCCCAATGGCGATGTGCCAGCCAAACCAGTATCGCTAAGGTAGACATTCCACCCAATAAATGCGCACTCACGATGGCAGGCTTTAGCAACATGGTCACAGTCCACATGCCTAGCATCGCTTGAAACCCAATTAATACAACTAAAAAAGTAGGTAACCAAGCTGAACTTTTAATTTCACGTTTAGCGCACCAGCCCAGTATGGATATCGCTAAAACCATTAAACCAAGCGTACCCGCTAAATATCGATGCGCCATTTCTCGCCAAGCTTTACCAACTAAGACAGTACTGTGTGGAAAGACAGTTTGTGCATTCTGGATAACAGTTTCACTTTGTGGCACAGTCAGCGCTCCGTAGCAACCAGGCCAATCTGGACAACCCAAACCTGCATCGGTAAGCCTAACGTAAGCACCAAGCACCACAACACATAAGGCCAATATTGCGCCTATTAATACTAATGCTCTAAATAATTTAAAACTGTTTGACGTTGGGTACATATCAACCTGCCCATGAATATCTTAGTAACCTTGTAATGTCTTTACGAACATCTGAGAGTAGTACCTTAGATTGGTAACTCATCATTAAATGCCCGAGCGGATCAACCAAATACAATCTATTGCTTGCCGTAGCACTTTCAGCATTCACTTGAAACTGCTCTGAAAAATTAATTATGTTTGATACAGGTTGGTTGATGATAATTAAATCGGGGTAGTCATGTTTAATATTGACCACATCAAGTGTTGAAGTAATTAATACACGCTGAGCGCGATCACTGTCTTTATACAGCGAAACATGTAACTGGCGCATATCATGTAACTTGGCTAAGCACTCTTTTCCACAATCACCAGCCACGTACACAACACTCCACTTCTCTTTCCAAAACTGCGCTGGCAGCAATGACCCATCATCGCGCTTAAGCTCACTAGATGTGTCTAGCAAGCGCGGCGGGCTCACCAACTCACCAAGACTATCACCATTAGGTTTCCAGTTCAGTTTATACATCAAAATAACAACAATGATGGGTACGATAAAGAATATAAGCATCAACAAAAATACCTTACGGCCTTTACGTTGCAGCTCTTGCTCAGTGAGTTGTATGTCGTTTTGCATATAAAGCTCTAATCAAATAATGTAAATTAATAATCAAAATTATGTTTCGGGTTTGATACTCGTTCTTTTCTTACGCTGGCTTAACTACAGCACTAATTTTAGTGACACTCATATAAATGTAAATTAATAGCGTTGCTAACGCAAAACCAAACCACTGATAAGCGTAACCAATATTGGTCGCGATTCTCTCAACAGGTACTTGCCAATTTCGCACAAATCCACCGGCATCACTCGTTTTATCTAATTTGATGGCAAGATCAGAAACATCAAATGGAACGCTACGTTTATAGGTAGTCATATTCATATTTTGCCAAACTGCTTGCCAGGGCCGACCATTTTGCTTCGATAAAGTAGCAGATGTCCTTGAACTTGCCTCCAAAGTAAAAAACTTTTTACTTGGCACCCAAATTTGGCCTACAACTGTTTGTATGCCTGTTGGCGTATTAAACTTGGGCAACTCTGTATGCGTATCTTTGCCCAATATCCAGCCTCTATTAATCAATACATACTGTGCTGTATGGTCAATTTTTAGTGGCGTAATCACATGATAGCCAACTCGGTCATCTTCCACTTGATTGTCTAGTAAGAACTGGTACTTAGTCTCATAAACACCCGTTACTTTTACTTTTTTATAATTCCAATAATCAACATTTACAATTTGATTATTGGCAATATCTAATGGAAATTGAAGCGCATCATCAGTTTTTGCCAGATTGTAAGCGGCCTGAATTGCCATTTTTTGTTGCGCCTTGTGATATTGCCATAATCCAAACTTAATAAACAACGGAATACATACCACAGTGACAATCGTGCCAAGCAAAGAAGGGCTGAAAATATAGCGCTGCATTTTAAATTGAATTTGTTTCATAATTGCATTTGTTAGTTAGCGGTCTCATAATGGTTGCTCAAGTATTCATTGGACAAATTATGTTAATAAAAGTCATTATTGTTTTAGCTTTAATCGCCATTGTTGGTAGTTTATTTTCCGCGCTGTTCTTTTTAGCTAAAGACAAAACGGGTAGCGAGAGAACAGTTAAAGCACTCACCATCCGCATCGGACTTTCAATCACATTATTTATTCTTTTGATGATTGCTTACTATTTTGGACTTATTGGTCAGCCACGACCATAAAAAGGGCGATGCAAATGCATCGCCCTTTTTATTTAACTAACTTACAACCAATATACGAATATAAATAGACCTAGCCATACCACATCAACAAAGTGCCAATACCAGGCTACGCCTTCAAAGCCAAAATGGTTCTCAGGGGTAAAGTGACCTTTCATGCAACGGATCAATATAACAATCAGCATGATCGTACCTAATGTCACGTGAAAGCCATGAAACCCGGTCAGCATGAAGAATGTAGCGCCATAAGCACCGCTGCCTAAAGTTAGGCCCATTTCAGTATAAGCTTCATGATACTCAGTCGCTTGGCAAGCCAAAAAGGCAATACCAAGCGCAACTGTTAATGCCATACCTGCAATCAACTGTTTACGATTATTTTTAATCAAAGCCCAATGTGCCCAAGTAATAGTTGCGCCAGAAGTTAACAACAATGCCGTGTTAATGGCAGGCAAGCCCCATGCACCCATCGGTTTCAGTAAGCCTGGTTTATACTCATTACCCAGCACTACGCCACCAGGGCCTGATGAAGGCCAAGTACCAATAAAATCTTTATATGGCGTAAATAGTGGGTCAAAAGCGGCTAAATCAGGAACTGAAATAATTCGCATATAAAACAAAGCACCAAAAAATGCAGCAAAGAATGCAACTTCAGAACAGATAAAAACAATCATACCAACACGAAAAGACTTATCTTCCCATTTCTTATACTTACCTGTGAGGCTTTCATTAATCACAGATCCCATCCATTGAAACACCATGGCTGAAATAATCAATGCGCCAATGATCATCATCCATTTACCTGGGGCTTGCAAATAAGCTAAGTCTTTGCTCTTATCTGTAGCAACATTAAATATAAAACCTGAAGCAAGCGTTAACAAGCCTACAGATATTATTGATGGATAAATACTACCGTGCGGTACGTAATATTGATTTTTTGAATGTGTCGCCATGCAATCACTCCCATGCTTTTTATAAATATATTGAATTCTAAATGGCAAACGACTGCCATTTCCTCACTTTAAACTACATACGTACTAACCAAAACTTGCTACTTATTCTTAGTCTTTAACTGCTGGAAAAAACGCATAAGACAATGTCATGTCAGTTACATCCTTTGGCAGTTCTGGACTCACAAAAAAACGTAATGGCATTTCTTTTTCCTCGCCTGGCTTTAGCGATTGATTCACAAAACAAAAACATTCAATTTTCTTTAAATTAGCCGCCGCAATCCCTGGTGTAATACTTGGTACAGCGCGCCCAGTAGCCACTTCATTAGTTGTATTTTTTGCTACGAAAATAACTGTTTCAATTTTACCTGGGTGCAATCTGATGCTAGCTTGTTTTGGATAAAAATTCCAACCCAAGCCTGGCATCACATTAGTCGTAAATTGAACATTTACCCAACGTGTATTATCAACTTTAGCCATGGCTATTACAGCCGCAGTATTATTTGTTTTACCATTCAAGCCGGTTAAAGTGCATAAAACGTCGTACAAAGGCACTAGAGCAAAAGCAAATAACAATGAGCCAATCACCAGCAATATAAGTTTACGAACTAACTTCTTATTCTTTAAATCAACCTGCTCTTTAGACGTTAAAACTTTAGTTTCGTCTAGTGATGCCATATTGTAAACATTGACACTACATACCAAACGAAAGCAATGCCTCCTAGAATATATGCAATTTTCTTACTGCTACTTTTAGTAACTAATTTTTTATTGTCCATATTTATCCAAACAAAACCCAACTTAGCTAATTAAAATTAAGCGGGGATTTTACGTTTTATTTAATAGTTGGTTGCTCTGTAAAACTATGGTACGGAGGTGGAGAAGGTAATGTCCACTCCAAGCCTTTAGCACCTTCCCACACTTGATCTGTCGCTTTTTTACCGCCTCTTGCACAACTTATAATGTTATAAACAAATAACAATTGTGAGAAACCAAGAACAAATGCAGCAATTGACGAAATCATATTGAATTCAGCAAACTGTAATGCATAGTCAGGAATACGACGTGGCATGCCAGCTAAACCTAAGAAGAACTGTGGAATGAAAGTTAAATTAAACGAAATTGCGGTTAACCAAAAGTGCAATTTACCTAACTTTTCACTGTACATGTGACCAGTCATTTTAGGTAACCAGTAATATGTACCAGCCATAATACCCATAATGCCGCCGGCAAATAATGTGTAGTGGAAGTGAGCAACTACAAAGTAACTGTTGTGATATTGCGCATCGGCAGCAACGTCAGCAAGCACTAAACCTGTAAGACCACCGATACCGAATAGAATAATCCAGCCCACTGCAAACAGCATTGGTGTTTCAAAGCTCATTGAGCCTTTCCACATCGTTTTAATCCAACAGAAGAACAATACCGCTAAAGGTAATGAAATTGCCATCGTGCTATACATAAAATAAAGTAATGCTGGCACTGGCATACCTGCTGTAAAGAAGTGATGTGCCCAAACTACCACTGCTAAGGCACCAATTGCCCACAATGAATAGACTTGCGCTTTATAACCATACATTGGTTTACGTGAGAATGTTTCTAAAATCTGTGGGATGAAACCCCAAACAGGAAGTAATAAAATATACACTTCTGGATGACCAAAGAACCAAAATAAATGTTGGAACATAATAGGATCACCGCCACCAGCCGCATCAAAGAAGTGGGTGCCAAAGTGACGATCAGTCAACAACATTGTTACAGCGCCAGCCAACACTGGAATTGTGGCGATTAGTAAGAATGCAGTAATTAACCAACCCCATGCAAACATAGGCATTTTCATTAACGTCATACCAGGCGCACGCATGTTGAACAATGTAACGATAATGTTGATTGAACCTAATACAGAAGAAATACCAAGCAAGTGAACTGCAAAAATAGCAAAATCTACACCGATGCCGCCCTGTACAGATAATGGCGGATAAAATGTCCAGCCTGTAGCCAGAGCACCATCACCAATACCAAACATAGCCAATGTGAACGGTAACGTTAAAAGAATCGCTGAAGGTGGTAATAACCAAAAGCCCCAGTTATTCAAACGCGGTAAAGCCATATCTGGTGCGCCAATTTGCAGTGGAATCATCCAGTTTGCAAAGCCTGTAGCCGCTGGCATTAACGCAGCAAAAATCATAATTAACGCATGCACGCCAATCAACTGATTAAAAAACTCTGGATTTAACAACTGAAGGCCCGGCTGAAACAATTCAGCACGAATCGCCAAAATCATGCTTCCGCCAACAAAAAACATAATCAGCGAGAAGGTAAGATACATCGTACCGATGTCCTTATGATTCGTGGTGGTCAGCCAGCGCATAATCCCTGACGGGTGTTCAGCATGCTCTTCATGATGTGCTACCGTTGTTGTACTCATTACTTTCTCCTAATTACTCAAACTAAATAATTACAGTTAATTCAAAAACGCATTTATTGCTTATTGGCGAGCCGCTTTTACTTGTGAAGGCTGCAATACATCACCAACTGTGTTGCCTAAGCCATTACGCTCATAAGTGATTACTGAAGCAATTTCAGTATCATTTAGCACAGCTTTCCAAGAAGGCATTACACGAACGCCATTAAGAACGCGATCTAGATGACTATCTTTCAAATACTTGCCATCTGCGCCAAAAATAGGACTATTTGCAATTTTACTACCAGTTAATGCAGGAAAAGCTGGCGGCAAACCAGCACCAGTCACTTGGTGACAAACAGCACAGTTTTTCTCGTAGACAATTTTACCATTAGCAATAAGGTCTTCTTTTGCCCACACTTTATCAGCACCTGCATAAGCTTTAGCTAACTCTTCTTTCTTAGCGGCAACCCAAACTTTGTATTCCGCCATTGGCAGCGCATCAACAACGATAGGCATATAGCCATGACCCTTGCCACACAACTCTTTACATTGGCCGCGATAAGTACCCGCTCGTTCAACTTGCACCCATGTTTCACGAATAAAACCAGGTACAGCCACGCGTGATGATCCAAACTGAGGAACCCACCAGTTATGCAATACATCAGTAGCCGTCATTAAAACACGTACTTTCTCACCTACAGGAAGTACCAAGTGATTATCTACCTCAAGAAGATAATGCTCATTCTTAACGCCTTGATAGCCTTTATCAGTTTGCTCTTTTGGTGTTGCCAAATTACTTACAAACTTAATGCCTTGGGCATCACCATCCATGTACTCATACTGCCAGCGCCACTGCGAGCCAGTAATCTTAATGACCATATTTGCTTTTTCACGCGTATTTTCCATCATTACCACACTGCGGTAAGCCGGAATACCCATAATAACAAAGTCAATTAGTAAAAGAATAACGAATGGAATCAATGTCCAAAATATTTCAACCGTGGTTGAAGGTGTTTTATCTGTAACAGCTTTAAAGTTTTTACTTTTACGATGCGCAAAAATTGCATAAATCATAATCGCAAGTACTACGATAAATATAATGCCAGTAATTGCCATAAACTTATTATGAACATGCAACGTATCTGCTGCCATTGGTGTAGCTGGCAACGGGAAATTCCAAGCGTAATCAGCAAACACATTGAGTGAAGCAAGCATTACAGCAATACCTAGCCCAATTTTTTTTAAAACTTGCATAAAACATGCTCCAAAACTAAATTAATGAATATCTTTTATTTTTTGTCTAAGCTCACGCGCTAATACAGCACGTTGCTCATCATTGATAAAATTCCTACCAAATTCAACCTCTTTACCATGCGAGCCAATAAACAGCCCACACTTACCATTAACGCCTTTTTTATCCGCAACATCACGCACATTGACTTGCGCCCAATAGCGCTTAAAAACTATTGTTGTGTTTTCTTTATAGTTTCTTTTTTCAACAACAATACTCTCTTCATCTATCGTAATACTTTCAAAATCACCTGAATGCAAATGGATGTAGTAAAAAGTATACGCAAATGCCAATATTTCCAGCCCAGCAAATGGCAACACCATCCAAGCACCAAGTTGCGTAAAAAATAACGCTACCGCCATTACAACAACAATTAAAGCAGCAAGGAATTTTACACTAGCCATTGGTGACATTGAATTACTAGGTCTTGCAACGATTTTATTACCAAAATAAGACACCGCCATACACTATCCTTGCGTCAATAAAACCTTAAAAATAAATTTTCATACAGCTTTTCGACATGCGGCATTTTGACGCACTTAAAAAAATAGCACAAAAAGGATATGGACTCAAGAAGTTGTTACATCTTTGTAACAATTAAGCACTTAAAAGGAGGTGTTAACGTAAGTTCATTAAGAAAATTTTTGAATGAATTGATCAACTTGAGACCTTTGCACGAGTGCTTTTTAAGCCTAGAGCCTATGAATCTCGTCATTCCCGTGCAGGCTGGAATCCATTGAGCTTGTTGATTCGCCTAGATTCCTGCCTACGTGGGAAGGACAATAATTGGGGTTTTTATATTAAATTGCAGTCAATTTTACTTCGTGCAAAGGTCTCAACTGATTAGTTACGTAGTAATCCCCAACTTGTTTCATGCTCCTGTAAAGGCTACAAGGCGCATAACCATTACACCCAAGCCTCACCCAAAGCCTGCGCCTGCTGCAACACCAATTCCACAGCCTCATTTTGCTGATCAGGTGGATATTTGTACTTACGTAGGATACGCTTAACCAACAACCGTAAATTAGCTCTTACACTTTCACGCATTGACCAATCTACACTGATGTTTTTGCGTAAGCTTTCAACCAGTTCATGCGCTATTTTCTTTAACGTTTCGTCACCCAGCTCACGTACAGAATCTTCGTTATTGGCTAGCACATCGTAAAAGGCTAATTCATCCGCATTTAAGCCAAGGTTAGCGCCTCTATCTGCGGCCTCTTTAAATTTCTTCGCCATTTCTATCAGCTCTTCCATTACCTGCGCGGTTTCAATCGAGCGATTCTGGTAGCGTTTAATAACATTGGCGAGTAACTCAGAGAGTTTATCGTATTGCACAACGTTGTTGGCAAATCTAGCTTTAATCTCACCTTCAAGTAGCCGTTCTAATAGTTCTACTGCAAGGTTGCGCTCAGGCAGATTAAGTACTTCATTCAAGAATTCGTCATCTAATATGCCAATATTTGGCTTATCTAAGCCTGCCGCATCAAATATATCAACGACCTCTTCTGACACTACTGCCGAGCCGATAATCTGGCGTATTGCCAACTCGCGTTCTTCATTGGTTTTCTTTTTAATGCTGATTTATTTTTTAGTCAGCAACACTTTAATGGCCTGAAAGAAAGCGACCTCTTCACGCACAGTTTTGGCTTCATCAAGGGTGCAGCACAAAGTAAACGCTTTAGACATAGCCAAAGCAGTATCACCAAAGCGTTTTTTGCCATCCTTAATGCCAAGTACATAGTTGGCAGTTTTAGCCAGCATACTATGGCCACTAGTCAAAAACGCGCTGTAATCAAAGCCGTGTAACATTGCGCGCAGTATATCGAGCTTTTCTTCCAGCACAGCATAGGCTTCGTGTGTATCTACGGTCGGGCGACCACGGCCATTACTGGCGGTGTATTCCTTGAGTGCCTGCTTTAGGTCGTTTGCGATACCAATATAATCAACGACCAGCCCACCTTATTTATCGCGGAAAACTCGGTTTACCCGCGCAATGGCTTGCATCAGGTTGTGGCCCTTCATCGGCTTGTCTACATACATGGTATGCACACACGGCGCATCAAAACCAGTGAGCCACATATCACGCACTATCACTAAGCGCATCGGATCATCTGGGTCTTTAAAACGTTTTTCTAGTCGCTTTTTGATTTGCTTGGCGTAGATATGCGGACGTAGCAAAGGCTTGTCGCTGGCAGAACCAGTCATCACAACTTTAATGACACCTTTTTCCGGGTCTTCATCATGCCATTCCAGCAGTCCAAATCTGCCGTGTATTAGGTGTGTCACCATCAGGATTTTATGCGGCACAACATCGTCAGCAACGTCCCGTGACCATTTGCGCTACTAGCATACATTTGAAAGCCGCGTTTGCCGCCAGC
>JAYWDO010000112.1:0-4081 GCA_043779795.1 Pseudomonadota bacterium | reverse complement strand
TGTAAAAAATTGTATACTGATGCGCTTGCAATATACACGATATTTATTGTACCGGTTTTAGCAACTATTTTTAAGTAATTGTTTTATGAGCAACTTTAGTTTTTTAAGTTAAGTAAATAACGAGACTAACCTCAAAAGGGTAAAGTTTCATATTCAGATCACGAGGATAGCACATGGCAGAAAGCCGAAATGACAAGAATCAAGAAAGCTCGCACGTAAATGTATGTAGTCATCTAAACGCTGGTGTGGATTTAGAAAAGCGAAATTTTTTAATCGCTAGTTCAGCTGTCGGTGCGATTGGCTGTGCTGCAGTTGCAGTGCCATTCATCACAAGTATGACGCCAAGTGAGCGCGCTAAAGCAGCAGGGGCGCCAGTTGAAGTGGATATTAGTAAAATTACTCCAGGCACAATGATGACGGTAGAGTGGCGTGGTAAGCCAGTGTGGATTATTAATCGCACTAGTGAGATGGCTGCTGAGTTGACTAAGCATGACGACCAGCTTACCGATCCTAAGAGTGACGTGATTTCGCAGCAGCCTAGTTATTGCAAAAATCCTGACCGTTCGATCAAGCCTGACTTAGCAGTTATCGTAGGCATTTGCACGCATTTAGGCTGTTCTCCTACGGCTAAGATGCAACCTAAAGGCGATATGGGTGATACTTGGTCGGGTGGTTTCTTCTGCCCATGTCACGGCTCTAAATTTGATTTAGCTGGACGCGTGTTTAAAGGCTCGCCAGCACCAATCAATTTGGTCGTTCCGCCGCACAAATATTTGACTGAAAACACCTTACTTATCGGCGTTGATACTGAAGGGAAGGCTTGATGATGACGAGTAAAACTGTAATAAAGCAAAAGAAGTCAGTAATGGCCAATGTACTCAATGATGGCGTGAATTGGGTTGATGAGAGATTCCCCCTAACAAGTAATATTAAAGCGCATTTGACGGAATATTACGCACCCAAAAATTTCAATTTTTGGTACTTTTTTGGCTCGTTATCATTGTTGGTTTTAGTGCTGCAAATCGTAACGGGTATTTTCTTAACCATGCATTACAAGCCAGATGCTGAATTGGCATTTGGTTCTGTAGAGTACATTATGCGTGATGTGCCGTGGGGTTGGCTTATTCGCTATATGCACTCTACTGGCGCATCAATGTTTTTTGTTGTGGTTTATATGCATATGTTCCGCGGTATTATTTACGGCTCGTATCGTAACCCGCGCGAACTTATTTGGTTATTTGGCGTTGGCATATTTTTATGTTTAATGGGTGAAGCGTTCTTTGGATACCTATTGCCATGGGGTCAAATGTCGTATTGGGGCGCGCAAGTAATTGTGAATCTTTTTTCTGCGATTCCATTTATTGGTCCAGATGTCTCTGAGTGGTTACGCGGTGACTACTTAGTGTCTGATGCTACGCTAAATCGTTTCTTTGCTTTTCACGTGATTGCTTTGCCATTTGTATTGGTGGGTTTAGTAGCAGCGCATATTATTGCATTGCATGAAGTAGGTTCAAACAACCCTGATGGCGTTGAGATCAAGAAAACAAAAGATAAAGTAACTGGTATTCCGTTGGATGGTATTCCTTTTCATCCTTACTATACGGTGAAAGATATTGTTGCTGTGGTTGTGTTCTTAATGGTTTTTTCTACCATTATTTTCTTCTCACCAGAAATGGGCGGCTACTTCTTAGAAGCCAATAACTTTGTGCCAGCTAACCCATTAGTTACTCCTGCTCACATTGCACCAGTGTGGTATTTCACGCCTTATTATTCAATATTACGTGCAGTTCCACCATTTCCTGGTGTAAGTATGCTTGGTATTCCGCCGTCACTATTCCCTGGTGTAGCTGCAATGGGCTTATCGGTTATGGTGTTTGCATTATTGCCGTGGTTGGATAAAAGTCCGGTGAAGTCTATTCGCTACCGTGGTACTTTGTATAAAAAATGGTTGGCTGCGTTTGTGGTGAGTTTTGTTGTACTAGGCTACTTAGGTACTGAGCCTTCAAACGTATGGGGTCAATTTGGTGCATTGCTGGGTAACGCAGATCGCGCAACAGTAGTTGCTCGCTTCTTCACGATTATTTACTTTGCATTTTTCATACTAATGCCGTGGTACACCAAAAAAGATAAAACTTTGCCAGTGCCTGAAAGAGTGACGGGATAAATAGCATGAAAAATATAATGAAAAAAACTTTATTGGTTTTAGTGTTTTTACCTAGCATTATGTTGCCACAACTTGCGCTGGCAAATGAAGGTGTGCATTTAGATAAGGCGCCAATTGATGCGTCAAATCATGAGTCATTGCAACGTGGTGCACGAACCTTTGTTAACTATTGTTTAAATTGTCATAGCGCAAATTACATGCGCTATAACCGCCTGCTAGATATTGGCCTGACAGAAAAGCAAATTAAGGATAATTTGTTATTTGCTGGCGATAAAATTGGCGATCCAATGAAAGTTGCTATTAATAAAGCAGATGCAAAAAAATGGTTTGGTGTGGCACCTCCAGATTTATCAGTAGAAGTGCGTGCTCGTGGCGCTGATTGGGTCTATAGCTATATGCGTGGCTTTTATCGTGACCAAGAAAGCGCTACTGGCTGGAACAATGCAGTATTCGCAAAAGTATCTATGCCGCATGTGCTGTATGAGCTACAAGGCGAACAAACGCTTAATCACGAAACACATGAGCTAACGCTTGTTAAGCCTGGCAAGCTGTCAGCCACCGAGTATGACGCTTTGGTGGGTGACTTAACCAATTTTCTAGCCTATATGGCAGAACCTGCAAAACAACAGCGCAATCATATGGGCTGGTTTGTATTACTGTTTTTAGGAGTGTTGTTAGTACTTACTTACAAACTCAAAAAAGCTTATTGGAAGGATATACACTAAATGATGACCTTGTACTCGGGGACAACTGATCCCTATAGCCACCGCTGCCGTATTGTTCTATATGAAAAAGGCATGGACTTTCAAGTCATTGATGTTGATCTGGCAAACAAGCCGGAAGATTTGGCTGTTATTAATCCTTACAACCAAGTTCCTGTGTTGGTTGAGCGTGATTTAGTATTGTCAGAAGCAAATATTATCAATGAATACATTGATGAGCGCTTCCCTCATCCGCAATTGATGCCGCCAGATCCTGTCATGCGCGCAAGAGCAAGATTGTTTTTACACAGTTTTGAAAAGGATCTATTCGATTACATTAAAGATGTCGAGTCTGATAATGACGCAGTGGCAGATAAAGCGCGTGCAACTATTCGCGACAATCTAACGCAATTAGTGCCAATTTTTTCTAAGCAAAACTATTTGCTAGGTGATGAATATTCAATGTTAGATGTTGCTGTGACGCCGCTACTATGGCGCTTAGGTCATTATGGCATTGAGTTACCGAACCAAGCGTCAGCAATTTTAAAATATGCAGAACGTTTATTCTCAAGGCCTTTGTATGCAGATGCAATGACGCCGTCAGAGAAAGCAATGCGTAAATAGGATTAATGAGAGCAGGGTGCTGTACGGGCACTTTGCTTTAATTTGATAAAATTTAATATGTCAGAAACAAGCTCAACAAAACCCTATCTGGTGCGAGCCATTCACGAATGGTGTATGGATAATAATATGACGCCACACCTGTTGGTGGCTGTTGATGGCCATACACGTGTGCCTATGGCTTATGTTAAAGATGGTGAAATTGTTTTGAATCTTAACTACGGCGCTACTAAAGATTTGCAGATGGACAATGAAGCTATTGTTTTTTCTGCTCGATTTGGCGGAGCTTCACAAAACTTGTACGTTCCTATGCATGCCGTTAAAGGTATATTTTCTCGCGAGAGTGGGCAAGGGATGTTTTTTGAAGTAGAATCGGTGCCGTTGCCAAATAATACGGCAAAAGGGTCGGATTTTGACCCGCAAGATAAGCAAAAATCAGCAAGCATTAAAAAACCTACGCTAACAATAGTAAAATAGCTTAACTTTTTTTAAAAAGTCAGTATAATACGCAACTCAAATAAACGCCGGATTAGCTCAGTTGGTAGAGCAGCGCACTTGTAATGCGAAGGTCGTCAGTTCGATTCCGACATCCGGC
>JAYWDO010000111.1:0-27366 GCA_043779795.1 Pseudomonadota bacterium | reverse complement strand
TTGCGATCGGTCAGGGTGCTCCAACTCACCCATGGCCTGAAACAGAATGGAAAATATTCGAAGCGGTTTGCAAAGAAGAGCTTGGTGACGACGCATTTGAACTCGCCACAGCCCGTTTAGGTGTGATTTGTCACAGCAATAGCTTGCCGCCTCAAGTGCGGATTTCCGTCGAAAAACTAATTGCAAAATACCCGCCAAGAATAATCGTGGCGACAACGACCTTGGGTCAAGGCGTGAATATCGGGATTTCATCCGTAATTATCGCGACACCCTCGATAGGTCGCCAACAGATAAGCAAGCGAGATTTTTGGAATATTTGCGGACGCGCAGGACGAGCCTTCGTAGATGGTGAAGGAAAGGTTCTGTTTGCGATAGATATGACCAAAAATGATTGGCAGATCAATAAAGCCGAAAATGATGCCAAATACTATTTTGATAGATCGCATCTCGATGAGGTGGAAAGCGGATTGCTTCAGTTGGTCAGTTATCTGCTCAGAGTTGCATCTGGCGCAGGTGTTTCCTTTGAAGTTCTGTTGGAGTTGGTGGCAAACAATAGTTTCGATTTACTTCAAGAGCATAAGGCAAACGCTGAAGCAGTGCTCGATTGGATTGATGACCAACTCTTGGCCCTGCATCTTGCATATACAGGTGACGATGCAAATTTACCCGCTAACTGGGTGGATGATGCATTTCGCGACTCTCTAGCGGCTATTCAAGAGAGCCAAACGGATGGAGAAAAGCATTTGCTTGGCTTCTTGAAAGCTAGGGCAGAAGGTGTTTTGCGTAAGACACCGCCCGAGGCTCGACGAGCAATAATTGCATCTGGATTACCATTGTCTGTTGGTCTTGCTGCATTCAGTCAATTGACTGTTTTTCGTGAGATGGTAGACCGCTATTTGAATTCTGATTTCGACGAAGCGGCCCTGAATGCTTTCGTTCTTGAATTCGAATCGTGGGCACGTGAAAACGCGACGAGCATAGTAGAGGCAATGCCAAGCGAAGAGCTGTTGGCTACGATCCGACCGCAATGGCTGAGAGGTGACTCATTGCGGGCAATCGTCGAAACATCAGGTGCCGAAGCCTCTGGCATTTGCTCAGACCTTTATGGATACAAGCTTCCTTGGCTTTTCCATGCAGTCGCTCAAAATCTTGACAAAGGGGCAGAAGAAAATCGCATCGAAGCCCTTTCCAAAGTTAGCCTTCTGGTTGAACTCGGATTACCGACTGAGGCAGCAGCGAAAGTATTTCTTGCGGGCGTCCGGTCGCGAGCAGCAGCAGTCGAATTGAGCCAGTTTGTAACGAATCCAACAGCAAGCATACGTGGGATTCGGACGGCCTTGCTGGATGCCGATATTGTCACAGCGCTTTCCGCTACAGTCTCTGCATCGACACTTGAATGGCTTCAGCTTCTTTCTGCGGAACACGGCCCCCAAAAGATTGCTTACCCACGGTGTACGAGGTTTGGTTTGAATACGCCGGAACATGTTGCTGCGCTGCATGTTCGTAAATATGACCCAGATGGCAGTGTCTATCTCTGCTCGACTGACGCAAGATTTAAGATCGCTGTTGCATCTTCTGACGACATGCCATTCAATAAACTCGCAGATGATCCTCGTTTTATTTTCTTGCGGGATGGCGAGGCATGGGTTCAGCAGTCGAGAGACCCTCGTGCTTAATCTTTGCCACATCTGCAGACTTGTCTGCACTCCGTCTGATAGCTGACTGTTTCACACAGAATGATCGCCGTCCGATCATGGTCGAAAGTTTCGATTTTGAGCGGCTGCTAACGGGAAGTGGAAATTTTAAATTAATAATGAAACTCGTTTTATCAACTCTGTAACAAAATATAAAATCAATCACAAAAATCGGTTACCCAAAAAATTTAGCTATATTAAATTGCCACAAAAAAACGAACGAACTTAAATTTAGAATAAAAGGTACAATTTCAGCACAGTGGTCAGTTTTTACTAAGATGAATAAATTACGTTAAATTACTGATTATAAAGTAATATCAGCTACGGTTAGATATGGTTAATTATCATTGATAATCAATAAGTTAACATGTTAGTGACTGACTTTTAATCCGTTTGTCGTGGGTTCGATCCCCGCACGCCCTACCAATATCTAAAAGGCTTCCAGCGATGGGAGCCTTTTTTCATTAGCGCGACGCAAACGTTACAACGGTATGACTTTACCAAGTTCACCAGAATTAATCCTGTTTGCCGCTACTGCTAAATGTTCAATTGCAAACTTAGCATAACGATCCACCATTGATCGAGACTTCCAAAATCGCCTAGTTCCTTGAGTTCATCGCATGACTTACCTGCCTGTCTATGTCATGAAGCCCAAGTATACCTAAGATCATGGAATCTAAAATCTCCTAATCCGACACGCTCAACGGCGGCATACTGCAATTCTATGCAACATATGTGCTGCATAGAATTGCAGTAAAATTCTCCGAATTTATTTCCTTTTTTAATATGTGAAAGAATATCAATATATAAATTAACATCTTTTAATACTTAATTGTCATCATTGTTTTAATCATAACTATACAACTAAAGTATATTAAGTTATTGACTTTAATAAAAATAAGATTATATTATTTTAATCATAACTTATTAAATAATACCAATGAGACCTATAAATAAAAAAGCAAGAGTGCTTTTAGATAATGAGCTAAGAATTCGTGGCTTATGTGAGGCAGTTGATTTATCTAAAGCACTAGAAATTAGCTTGCCTACCTTACATAGAATTATTCGTGAACGTGAACTGGATATTGTTCGTATAGGAACCACCAAAAATGCAAGGTATGGGCTTAGACGACCATTACGTGGGAAGTCAGAATCAATTCCAGTCTATGCGATTGATCAAAATGGTAGAGGTAAGCAGTTGGCATCAATCGACCTTGTTACCTCTCAGGGAGCTGTTTTAGATGTGCGAGCTATGGGCTGGCCCGTTTCTAGCGACACATATACATGGTGGGATGGTTTGCCATACCCACTTATGGACATGAGGCCACAGGGGTTCTTAGGAAGAAGCTTGGCAAGGCGAATAGCACAAGATTTTAATGTTTCAGATAACCCTGACGAATGGTCAGATGATGACATAATTTATATATTGACTGTTAGAGGAAGTGATAATCAAGGTAATCTTATTATTGGAGAAGCCGCATATAAAGACTTTTTACAATCTGTTGCTCAACCTGAAAATGCTATATCTGAAGGAGATTTAAAAAGTAAATATGCAGAATTAGCGAAAAGTGCAACTCAATTTGGCGGTGGAGGTTCGAGCGCGGGCGGGGAATTTCCTAAATTTACAGCCAAAAGAGATTTGACAGAAGCCTCAAATCCCTACGTTATTGTTAAATTTTCTGGAGCAGATGACTCGGTCTCAGTTAGACGGTGGTCCGATCTTCTGATATGTGAGCATTTAGCCCTTGAAGTTATAAAAAAGTCATGCATTCTTCACGCACCTTTGAGTCGGATTATTCAACACGAAGGGCGAACTTTTTTGGAGGTTGAGCGTTTTGATCGCATTGGTGAATTTGGAAGGCTAGCAACAACATCACTTGCTAGTTTGGACAATGCTTTTGTCGGTATGGGAAATGGCTCTTGGGTAGAGGCATCACGCCGCCTTGTAAAAGAAAAAGTAATACCTCCTAGCCCTATCAATAGCATTTCCATATTATGGTGGTATGGTAAATTAATAGCTAACACTGACATGCATTTTGGAAATTTAACTTTTTTAATCGAGCCAGAAATAAAGCTTTCGCCAGCATATGATATGTTGCCTATGTTATATGCGCCTCTTGCGGGCGGAGAGGTTCCTGAAAGACACTTTCAAGCTACATTACCTATGCCTAATGAGCAAGATGAATGGAATAAAGCTTTTTTAATGGCGCTAGAGTTTTGGAACACAGCATCCTCTGACTCAAGAATTACTGATAGCTTTAAAAATATATGTAAATCAAACTACATGACCCTAGCCGAATTAAGTAATAGGTTAAAAATTCTCACATAACTTACTGTTGACTTCACTTATATTTTTTTTCTTCTCGCAACGTAGAGTTATTGACAGAGCTCCGAGGCGGCTTCGCCGCAAATGTCGGTAAGTTGTGCGCCTGCGCGCAGCCGTGCCTCCATCTTGCGGTTCTTCCGCTATAAAATTTACGTCAGCTAGTTATACTCTTAATTTTTAAGTAAGCGCTTTCATGGTTGTAATGCACCATTGATGGGCTAGTGGTTAAATTGATTTGTTATCAATTCATGAGTGTTACTAATCGGTAGCGGCAAACTTATCTTTCCTTTTTTTGTTATAATCTGGCATAGCATTTAAGATTCAAATATTGGGGTGTTAGCTCAGCTGGTAGAGCAGTGGACTCTTAATCCATTTGTCGCGAGTTCGACTCTCGCACGCCCTACCAATAAAATCAATGGGTTATGATGAGTTTTTAGCTCCTTGTTGATTCTTCGTAGCCGTATAGTAGGCTAGCTAAACTTAACTTCTACTTGCAGTAAACTCCTGCACTAACATTTTCTAGTGTTTAATTTATAGGCAACCCTGCAAGAACTGTAATGAAGCTGTCTAAATGTTTTAGTATCAATTCATCAGTAAAATTTGCACTGTTAATACTGATCATATGTTTATTGATCACGTATCAGGTATTCAATGCCGTCAAGATTGACGAAGCACAAAAAAAGCAAGCCTACTTTGATTTCCGTGTACGCGAGGCAATCGATCTTATCAATCATCGCATGCAGACTTATGAACAGATATTACGTGGCGTAGCTGGTTTATTTAAAGCCTCAAACAATATAGAACGTAATGAATTCAAGCGTTATATGGCAATGCTCGATTTAACTAACAACTTCTCTGGCATGCAGGGCGTGGGCTTCTCGCTTATTGTGCCAGCGAGTAAAAAGACTCAGCACATCGCATCCATTCATAGCGAGGGCTTCCCTGAGTACACTATTCGACCTGATGGTCAGCGTGATATTTACACCTCTATCGTCTACCTAGAGCCTTTTTCTGATCGTAATTTGCGTGCGTTCGGCTATGACATGTTCACTGACCCCGTACGTCATGCCGCTATGCAAAAATGGGTTGATAGCGGGCACGCTGCGCTATCTGGAAAAGTGAAGCTGGTACAGGAGACTGGCAAGCAAGAGCAAGCCGGATTTTTGATGTATTTGCCAATCTATCGTAACGCTACCAACAATGACACTGTATCAGAACGGCGTGCGCACATTCTTGGCTGGGTATATGCGCCATTTCGTATAGGTGACCTCATGAAAGGGCTGTTTGGTGAACATGCCAAGGATTTGGACATCCAGATATTCGATGGTGAAAGCATCTCGAATGATGCGTTAATGTATCATTCCGAAGGTTCTAGCCTAGTTAACGCCGAGCTAGGCAAGACACTTCACATGCAGATTGCAGGCCATACATGGACTATTCATATAAGTCCGTTACCTATAATAAGTTCACGTGTTCAAGCTAATCATCCAGAGTCAGTTGCAGCTATTGGGATAATAATAAGCGTCCTGCTCTCATTATTTTCCTGGGTACTATTAACAATAAACAATGAGAAAGAAAAACGTGCTGACGAGCTTGTCATCGCCAACAAAGAACTTAGCATCGCCGCCATTGCATTTGAATCTCAAGAAGGCATGGTAGTTACTGATGCAAACAACGTGATACTTCGTGTCAATAGCGCCTTCACCAATATCACTGGCTATGAAGCAAAAGAAGCCATAAACCAAACACCACGACTGCTTAGCTCAGGCAAGCATGACAAAGCATTCTTCATTGACATGTGGCAAAGCATTAACAACACAGGTGCATGGGATGGTGAAATCTGGAATAAGCGGAAAAGCGGTGAGATTTATCCTGAATATCTAACCATTACTGCTGTAAAAGATACTGTAAACATTGTCACCAACTACGTGGCCACGCATATAGACATCACCATGAGGCATGCTGCCGCAGATAAAATTGAGAATCTAGCCTTTTACGACCCACTCACTCATTTGCCAAACCGTCGACTGTTACTCGACAGACTTAACCAAGCCGTTGCTACTAGTGCGCGTACCGTTAATCGAGGCGCATTGCTGTTTATTAACTTAGACCATTTTAAAAAGCTAAATGACACACTCGGGCATGTGGCAGGCGACTTACTATTAGAACAAGTAGCCGCTCGCTTAACTGCCTGTATAAGAGAAGGCTATACCGTAGCACGTTTAGGGGGAGATGAGTTTGTCGTGTTGTTAGAAATCTTAAGCGCAAAAGCCATTGAAGCTGCTGCCCAGGCCAAAACTGTTGCTGTGAAAATCCTCAGCTCACTCAATCAACCCTATCAGCTCAACACGCAGACCTATCACAACACCGCCAGCATAGGTGCAACATTGTTCAATGGACATGAACAAGCGCCAGAGGAGTTGTTAAAACAGGCAGACATTGCGATGTATCATTCTAAAACTGATGGACGCAATACCCTGCGCTTCTTCGATCCGAGGATGCAAGAAACGATTAATGTCCGTGCCGATATGGAAAATGAACTTCGCAAAGCCATAGAGCAATTCCAATTCCAGTTATATTATCAAATACAGGTCGGCAGTTCTGGTCAAGTATTAGGCGCTGAAGCCTTAATCCGCTGGAATCATCCAGAGCGCGGCATAATTTCGCCATTTAATTTCATTCCTCTAGCCGAAGACACAGGACTCATTTTACCAATAGGGATGTGGGTCTTAGACACCGCTTGCGCTCAACTAAATACATGGCAACAAAGCACGCTTACGCAAGACCTTGTACTCGCAGTTAATGTAAGTGCTAAGCAATTCTTTCAAGTGAACTTTGTGGAACAAGTCAAAGCAACTCTGCTACGGCATGAGATTAATCCTGCACGACTCAAGCTAGAGCTGACCGAAAGCATGTTGGTAGAAAACATCAATGACATCATCATCAAAATGAATGCGCTCAGCAAAATAGGTATTCGCTTCTCATTAGATGACTTTGGTACGGGTTATTCATCATTACAATATTTGAAGAAGCTGCCACTGAATCAATTAAAGATAGACCAGTCATTTGTACGAGATATTGCTATCGATAGCAGTGACCGAGCGATTGTACGCACCATTATTACCATGGCGAATAGCTTGGATATTAACGTCATTGCCGAGAGTGTTGAGACAGCAGAGCAACAACAATTTCTACTGGACAACGGCTGTATGCACTATCAAGGTTATTTGTTTAGTAAGCCTGTGCCAATTGGTGAGTTTGAGGCTTTGCTTAGTAAAACCTGAATATATTTAGCGTTATACGGCATCTTTGTGGATGTTTGAGCCATTCAATTTGATTTCCGTATAGTTGTTGACAGAATCCCAAGGGAGCTAAAGTCCCGCTAATCTATCAAAATACAGTCGTTAATATTTAAGATAACTTTAAGTTTACTCACGCATAATTCAACTATTTAATGGCATACTCGAAAGTCAGTGGTAATTGACTTTTAATAACACTGGATTCACCCATTTAACTTTGTAAAACTGTAATTATTTTTACAAGCTATAATCATGCAAGTTTTATATTTAGGCTAAAAATGACAGCGAACGCAACCCCACTTAGCAGCCCGCTTGAGGCTTTAGACGACATGATGGCGATCACTTGTTTTTGCAAGCTACGTGAACGGTGTGACGATAAAAATGGCGCGGAGTGCTTAAAGCACAGAAACTTGTATGCCGAGGCTATGCTTGCCCGTAACACTTAACATTAAGCAGATGTACTGTTTAAAGAAGTTAGCCTAGGTTAGCCCATAGACTTAACCTATGGCTAATTTTTTGTTCAATAAAAAGCTTTTATGGACGATTGTGATTTGGTTTGCAGTGTTGCAAATGCTGTCGCCATTGATTCATGCCCATGTGGAAATTGATGCGCCTAGTCAAGGCCATGGTGTGCATATGCACATAGATGAAATGGCATCAATATTGGATTTGCAAAGCCAAAGTAAAGCGCCTGCTTTTCAAGGCATTAACTTGCATACGATAGGTATTGATAAAGCGCTGGTTAAAAAATAAAATTGTTGCCAACACCGTTATTTACAGTGTTGTTTGTGATTTTTTTGCTAGTGATTACTACACAAAAACCTAAATTTAAACCTGAATTCAGATGTTTATTACCGTTTTCTTTCTACTTCAAGCATCTGTCTAGGCCACGCGCCCCTCCGCTTTTCTAAATTATTTAAGTCATTAACATGCGCAACATTATGTGGTGTTATATTTTAATTTTAGGAGAGATCCATGAGTATTTTCAGCGAACATTGGATGGTGATAGCGCTTTTATCATTAGCCGCACCTTTAGTGCTGGCCGAGCCTACGCAGCATGAAGCTGACCACATTGATGCGTTAAAGGTGAACCCAAACCTGCAATTTCACGAGGTGTTAGAAAAAACTATTGCACGCAACCCTATGCAGGCATCACTTACGTCACGCGAATTTATGGTGAGCGCTAAAAGCTTGGTGGCTAATGCCATGTTGCCATCAACACCATTAATTAATGTGCAGCATCAGAACGATACTTTAGGCAGTCGCCGTGGAGAGCGAGAGTGGCAAGCCGAGGTGGAGCTGCCAGTTTGGCTACCTAATCAACGTAACAACCGCCTTAAAGTGGCCGATGCGACACAGTCTAGCGTTGCTGCCAGTCGTGAGAGTTTAAGGCTGCAGGTGGCGGGCCTGTTGCGCGATGCCGTGTGGGATATTGCCTTTAATGACAATAACAATGCGCTAGCGACCAATAAATTAACACTCGCCAACACACTTCAACATGATGTTGAAAAGCGCTATCAAGCAGGTGAGATGGCTAAAACCGACGCCATGTTAGCCCAGCAAGAAACCCTGCGTGCAGAGAAAGAGCAGATTCGTGCCGAGGCTGAGTTAATGCATGCGCGGCACCGTTATTTTTTGCTCACAGGTTTACGTGAGCTGCCTGCCAGTTTTGAAGAGAAGCAATCATCTTTAGAAGATTACACCCAGTCATCTATATGGGTCGAAGCGCAATCTAAGCTAGGTTTAGCCGAAACTGAGCGTGCGCTAGCACAGGTTGAAAGCCATGAAAATTTACAAGTGTTACTCAATATGCGTCGATCACAAGGTGCTTTCGACAGTATGTCTAATGATAGTGTTGGCGTAAAAGTACGAATTCCTTTTGGTGGTGAAACACGATCTGCTCCAATTAAAGCTGCGGCAGAAATGCATGTTGGTGCGGCACTGACAGAGCAGGAAACGCTGCGGTATACGCTAGAAGCGGCGATGCATGAAGCTGAACATAACTTAAGTGTTAGTCGTGCGGAGTTGCTTCTTGTGACTAGGCAATATGAAATCGCAAAAGAGAGCGCAAGGCTCGCACAGAAATCTTTTCAATTAGGCGAAACAGATCTTGTGAGCCTGATGCGCGTTCAAGCGCAAACGTATGAAGCCGAACGTGCTTTTACAACCCGTCAAATTCAAGTGCAGTGGGATATTGCCCGCTACAACCAAGTCGTAGGAGTACTTCCATGAAATATATTTTAATAATAACTACGGCTCTTTTGTCATTGATTAGCAACGCGCAGGCGGCAGATGTAGTGATGACCGCCACTCAGCAACAAAGCTTAGGCGTAACTGTTACGCCAATCGGCAAAAGTACCATGTTAAGTAGCCGTCGTTTCCCTGCAGAAATTGCGGTGCCAATTAGTCAAGAGCGTGTAGTGAGTGCGCCGCAATCCGGCTTGTTAGATCAATTGTTTGTAGCCGCAGGGCAAGACGTTAAAAAAGGCCAAGCAATCGCCCATTTGACGAGTTCAGATTTATTGGGTTTGCAACGCGACTATCTGCATGCAATGACACAAAAGAAATTGGCGGCAAAAAGTTTAGCGCGCGATGCTGAATTGTTTAAAGACGGAATTATTCCGCAGCGCCGTTATCTGGAAACAGAAAGCGCACATGAAGAAGTGAGTGCCTCTTTAGCCCAACGAAAACAGGCATTACGCTTGGCTGGTATGAACGAAGCCGCTATTAACAAGATGAGTCTATCATCTGGTATGAACAGCGGCATTACGCTTACAGCTCCGATTGATGGCCAAGTGTTAGAGCAAATGGTCACCACCGGCCAGCGAGTGGATATGGCGATGCCACTTTACCGAATTGCTAAATTAAATCCACTTTGGCTGGAGATTCGTGCGCCACTTGAGGGTTTACAATTTGTAAAATTAGGCATGCCAGTACAAGTGCCCAAGTTACAGGCCAGCGGCAAGCTGATTGCAGTGATACGCAGTGTGAATAAAGCAGATCAAACCATGCATCTACGGGCAGAAATCACAAAAGGCTCTGAAAGGCTTTCACCAGGTCAAATGGTAGAAGCTGAAATCAGTATTGGTGCGCAAGTACAATATTTTAGTTTGCCAAAAACTGTACTTGCACGACAAGGCGTGGAGTCTTTGGTGTTTGTTCAAACTAAAAATGGTTTTCATCCATTAAAAGTAAAAGTGATTTTTGAGCAAGGCGATGAAGCCATTGTGGACGCTGCTTTTAAAGGTGATGAGCACATTGCGGTTTCAGGCATCTTGGCAATCAAAGGTACATGGCTAGGTTTAGGTGGCGAATAATGGGAACCCCTATACATTCATGGTTTGGGTATATTGCTTGCTTGCGCGGTTCTCACAATCTCGCTGTACACACTTGTACACGCTCGATTGTTGCGTTCCGTGTGCCTCGCGCTACACGCCAAAACTCTAAACTTCTAGAGGTTCCCAATGTTAGCTAAACTGATCCAGTTTTCCCTCACTCAACGATTATTGATACTGATTCTCACGCTAGGCTTGGCCGTAGCCGGTGCGTTGGCTTATCAATCATTACCTATTGATGCGTTTCCTGACGTGTCTTCAACGCAAGTAAAAATCATCATCAAAGCGCCTGGCATGACACCAGAGGAGGTAGAAGCACGCATTACCGCACCTATTGAAGTTGAAATGCTGGGTATTCCAAATCAAGCGGGACTTCGCTCAGTGGCTAAGTATGCGCTTACTGACATTACCGTAGATTTTGCCGATGGTACCGATATTTACTGGGCACGGCAGCAAGTGGCAGAGCGTTTGAATGCGGTATGGGGAAATTTGCCCACCGACATTTCAGGTGGCATGGCACCTTTAACCACGCCTTTGGGCGAGATGTTCATGTTTACCATAGAAAGCACTACGCTTAGCTTGCAAGAAAAACGCAGCTTGCTTGATTGGGTGATTCGTCCGCAACTACGTACAGTGCCGGGCGTAGCAGATGTAAACGCTTTAGGTGGCTTGGTCCGCAGTTTTGAGATTGTGCCAGACAACGCGCGTATGTATGCACGCGGCGTGACAATTAATACGCTGCAACAGGTGCTGGATAACAATAATCGCAATGGTGGTGCTGGCCGGTTAAATGATGGTGAAAGCTCGTTATTAGTACGTGCTGAAGGTGGTTTTAAAACCATTGAAGACGTGCAAAATACCGTTGTACGTACTCAGCAGGGCATGTCAGTTAAAATCGCAGATGTAGCCGACGTGCGTATAGGGACTATTACTCGCTACGGCGCGGTAACCAGTAACGGTAAAGGTGAAGTCGTTGAAGGCTTGGTGTTAGGCTTACGTGGTGCCAATGCGCAGCAAGTGGTTGACGGTGTTAAAGCTAAATTGGCCGAGATTGCCCCTACCTTGCCAAAAGGCGTCACGACCAATGTGTTTTATGATCGTGGCAATTTGGTAGAGCGTGCTGTGCATACTGTGACTAAGGCCTTATTAGAGGCTGTAGTATTAGTGCTGATCTTGCTCGTATTATTTTTAGGCAACTTTAGAGCAGCACTTACTATTGCTTTCATATTGCCACTATCAGCATTATTCACATTTTTACTCATGCGTTATTTTGGTTTATCGGCCAATTTAATGAGTTTAGGCGGTTTGACTATCGCAATTGGTATATTGGTCGATGCTGCTGTGGTGGTGGTCGAAAACGTAGTTTCGCACCTTGCAGATAGTAAAAAAACTGACTCTTTACCTAGAATGCACATTATTTATCATGCTGTGCGTGAGGTTAGCGTGCCGGTTACCGCCGGTGTGTTAATCATTATTACGGTATTTTTACCATTACTTACTTTACAAGGTTTGGAAGGCAAGTTGTTTACGCCAGTAGCACTCACCATTATGTTCGGGCTGGCAGCTTCGTTACTCCTATCACTTACCGTTATTCCAGTACTGGCTTCATTTTTACTTAAAGAAGTCAGCCATGAAGAGTCTTGGTTAGTCAGAAAAGCGCTAGGTATTTACGAGCCAATACTCAAATGGTCTTTGGATCATGCCAAAATCATCGTCATTGGCGCGTTTGTGATGTTGGCGATTACTGGCCTTGTTTACACACAAATTGGCAAAACCTTTATGCCAACCATGGATGAAGGCGACCTCATCATTGGTGTAGAAAAACTGCCGTCCATTAATTTGCAGCAAAGCTTAAATACCGATATGAACGTGCAGCGCACAATATTAAGTAAGGTGCCTGAAGTAAAAAGCATTTATTCCAGAGTAGGGGCAGATGAGTTAGGCTTAGACCCAATGGGCTTAAATCAAACCGATAATTTTTTGGTTTTGAAGCCTGCTAGTGAATGGCGCATGAAAACCAAAGTTGAGCTGATTGACGAGCTGCGTAAAGTTATGGCGGAGATGCCAGGTTTAGCTTATAGCTTTACTCAACCTATCGACATGCGTGTTAACGAGATGATTTTAGGTGTACGCGGCGATTTAGCGATTAAAATATTTGGCACTGATTTAACCGAGCTTAATAACAAAGCGCAGCAAATCGTGAAAATTTTGGAATCCATAAAAGGCAGCCAAGATGTTTACACCCCACAGAACAGCGGCGTTCAATATCTGCAAATCAAAATAGACCGTGTAGCTGCGGGACGATTAGGTTTAGGCATAGTAGAGATTGAAAACATATTGCATGCCCAGCTTGAAGGTAAACAAATAGGCGTGGTGCAAGAAGGCCAAAGACGTACGCCCGTACTCATTAGAGGCAGCCAAGATTTACGTGCTTCACCATCAGATTTCGGCAACTTAATGTTAACGCTCGCTAATGGTACCAACGTACCACTTTCTGCTGTGGCCAAAGTTGAACGTGCTGAAGGTCCAGTAAAGGTAGATAGAGAACGCGGCATGCGTATGGTAGTGGTTACTGCCAACATCCGTAATCGCGATCTCGTTAGCTTTGTAGACGAAACCAAGCAACGCTTGCAAGCTGAAGTGAAGCTGGCTGAAGGCTACTCAATTAAAATGGGCGGTCAGTTTGAAAATCAACAACGCGCCGCGGCACGATTAGCGATTGTGGTACCAGTGGCGATTGGTTTGATTTTCTTACTGTTGTTCGCCACTTTTGGCTCTATCAAACAAGCGTTATTAATTCTGTCTAACATTCCGTTTGCCATGATAGGTGGTGTGTTCGCCCTCTGGATTTCAGGTGAATATCTGTCTGTGCCGGCATCAGTTGGTTTTATTGCGCTGCTCGGCATTGCCGTACTCAATGGCGTGGTCATGGTTAGCTACTTTAATCTGCTAGAAGCGCAAGGCATGGATAAACTAAGCATTGTGGTTGAAGGTGCAAAACGCAGGTTGAGACCAGTGTTAATGACGGCGAGTATTGCCGCATTTGGTTTGATTCCGCTGTTATTTGCCACTGGCCCAGGCTCAGAGATTCAAAAGCCACTTGCCATTGTCGTGATTGGTGGATTAGTCAGCTCAACAGCGCTTACGCTGGTATTACTGCCAATTTTTTATCGTAGATTTTTTAAGTAGGAGCGGATGATGACGCAAGACGCCACTTTCCAAAATGACATATTACAAAATGCAACGGCGCAACAAGCAGTAGCACAAGGTCTGTTAATACTGATAGTACCGCCAAGCCTAGAAGAAATGTTGGTTGATGTGCTATTACAGCAATCTGAAATTTCAGGCTTCATTAGCAACAGAGTTAGTGGACACGGTAGGATGCATGGCGACGGCGTTGTGAAACTAAGTATCGTAGAGCAGGTCACAGGGAGGCAACAGCGAGTGCAATTTATGATGCACGCAAATATTGTAAATTTAAAAAAATTAGTGGTCAGCTTAAAAGCTACATTTAGAAGTGCGGATATACACTATATTTTGCTGCCGACTTTGGAGTGCTAAATTAGTACTAAAGACATTTGCATGAAGCAAAACATGGCTTATTTTATATAAAAATATCTAAAATTCTGTCATTCTCGCAAAAGCAGAGACGACAGAATTGTGAGTTTTTATGGTTGAAATTGCTTCTTATAAAGGCCTCTATTAACTTAGCAAACTACTGTCATTGATATGCATCATTCAAATGACTTGTTTGTTAGGTATATTGACCCCATTGAAGTTTAATGGTGCTGATATAATCCGCCCACAATTTTTACAGATTTTATTAATAGATGTACTTTTAGATTTAACGAGGAACATATGAAAAATTTTTTAATGTCATTGATCATTGTCTTAACTTGCATGAGCCTATTATCTACAGTGGCTGAAGCCAAACGTTTTGGCGGTGGTGCTAGTTTTGGCAAAAGCCGCGCTATGCCAGCAAAGCAAGCGCAAAGAGCACCAGCAGCTGCTCCCGCACCAGCCCCTGCTTCAGCAGGTAATAAATGGTTAGGGCCATTAGCTGGACTAGCAATTGGTGCAGGTTTAGCCACCATGTTTGCTGGCGGCGGCATGGGCGGTGGTATGGGAGGCGGTATGAGCTCTATTTTAATGGCGTTGCTAGCCGCAGGCGTTATCATGTTTTTGATTTCAAAATTCAAAAACTCACAGCAAAACAGCATGCAATACGCTGGCGGTAGTGCGCCATACAGCCCTCCACAGCCAGTACTTGAGCAAAGTTTTGGTAGTGGCGCAGCTACATCAAACGCAGGCAATATTCCACAAGACTTTCCAGTAGAAAGCTTTTTACGCAACGCAAAAATGTCTTTCATTCGCCTGCAAGCGGCTAATGATAGTAAAGACATCAACGATGTACGTGAATACACTACACCAGAAATATTTGCAGAAATATCAATGCAAATGCAAGAGCGCGGCAACGCTATGCAAAAAACTGAAGTTATTAACATTAACGCAGAATTGCTTGAAATAGCCAACGAAGGTGACTATACAATCGCCAACGTACGCTTTACCGGCCAGTTAAGCGAAAATGGTGGTACACCTGAGAATGTAGATGAAATCTGGTACATCCAAAAAAATCTGCAACAAGCGAATGCAGCGTGGTTATTAGCCGGTATTCAGCAAACTAACCTTCAGTAAGATTAACATTTAACAGTAATAAAAAGCCTAGTCAGAAATGACTAGGCTTTTTATTTTGTTGCAGACTATTAAAACAGCGATTTTGTAACGCTTATAAACCAAGTTTGCGAACCAAGCATTACTAACAGTGTGCAAATGCACATCAATTTGTACGCCCTATGTTTGTTAACACGATGGATAATGTAACCGACTAATCCTAGGGTATTGGGCTTGCGTGAGGGTACAATACTGCCCATGTCAAATCACTCAGCCCAACAAGTTCTACACGATATTTTCGGATACTCTACTTTTAGAGGTGAACAAAAAACTATCGTAGAGCATGTCACCTCTGGTGGTGATGCGCTGGTGTTAATGCCAACTGGCGGCGGCAAGTCGCTGTGTTACCAGTTGCCAGCGTTGTTGCGCGAGGGCGTTGGCATTGTGGTATCACCGCTGATCGCGCTGATGCAAGATCAAGTAGATGCTTTAAAACAGCTGGGTGTGCGTGCTGCATTTTTGAATTCCAGCCAGGATGCCGAAGAGGCGCGTGAAATTACCGCACAACTGATGCGTGGGCATTTGCAAATTCTGTATGTGGCACCAGAACGTTTGCTGATGACAGGGTTTTTAGCATTGCTCGAAGAAATAGAAGACGGCGCAGGTATTGCGCTGTTTGCCATTGATGAGGCGCATTGTGTGTCGCAATGGGGACATGATTTTCGGCCTGAATACCGTAAGCTTACCGTATTGCACGAGCGATTTCCGCATGTGCCACGCATTGCGCTTACCGCCACAGCCGATGCACCAACCCGCGCTGAAATTGTTGAGCGACTAAAGCTGGAAGAAGCGCGCCAGTTTGTTTCTAGCTTTGATCGACCGAATATTCGCTACCGTGTTACGCAAAAAGCCAACGCTCGACAACAGCTAGAATCATTTTTAGAGCGTGAACATGCCAACGACGCAGGTATTATCTATTGCCTATCGCGTCGCAAGGTGGAAGAAACCGCGGAGTGGTTAAAGTCGCGCGGCTGGGATGCTTTACCTTATCATGCGGGGCTTGATGCCAGTGTTCGCAACCAAAACCAGCGACGCTTTCTGCGTGAAGAAGGCGTGATTATGGTGGCAACAGTAGCTTTTGGTATGGGCATAGATAAACCAAACGTAAGATTCGTTGCGCACTTGGATTTGCCAAAAAGTATGGAAGGTTATTATCAGGAAACTGGTCGAGCAGGGCGTGACGGTTTGCCCGCTAACGCATGGATGACCTACGGATTGGGCGACGTAGTGAGTATGCGCAAAATGCTAGATTCTGGCGATGCGCCAGAAGAGCGCAAACAAGTTGAACGGCAAAAACTGGATGCACTGTTAGGCTTCTGCGAATCTACCAGCTGCCGCCACCAAACCTTATTACGCTATTTTGGCGAAGAACACCTCGGTAATTGTAATCAATGTGACAATTGCCTTGAGCCGGTGGATAGGTGGGATGCCACGCAAGCCGCCCAAATGGCGCTCTCGTGTGTGTATCGCACCGGGCAACGTTTTGGTGTGGTGCATTTAATCGACGTATTGCTCGGTAAAGCCACGCCAAAAGTAGAGCAATTTAACCACCAGCAACTCAGCACATTTGGTATCGGTAAAGCACTTTCGCAGCAGCAATGGAGCAGCGTGTATCGGCAGTTGGTCGCTGGCGGCTATCTTGAGAGTGATATAGAGGCTTACGGCGGCTTAAAATTGACTGAATCGGCCCGTCCAGTGCTACGCAGCGAAAGCGAAGTTTGGCTACGTCGCGATGCTGAGATCATCAAACAAAAAGTCAGCAAAGCTGGACGCAGCACCAATGCCAAAGAAGTCTACACCGCCGTGAGCGAAGATCCGCTTTGGTATATTCTTAAAGAAAAACGTACCGAACTCGCTCGCGAGCAGGGCGTACCACCATACCTTATTTTTCACGACAGCACGCTGCTAGAAATTCTTAACCGCCGTCCAACAAATTTAGAAGAAATGAGTGAGATTAACGGAGTAGGTCAAGCCAAGCTAGACCGCTATGGCGAAGCGTTTTTGCAAGTGCTGGAAGATGCTGAGAATGGCGTTGGCTAGATTGATATCTTCAGCAATTGGCATTAAGCCCGCACTTCAAAGTTGAGCGTGCCCAGTTTAATAATGCGTGAATTTAGAACGATTGTTTTTCGTCTTGACACTCACGTGATTATGTTTATATATTATGTATGGAGAAAGGCATGATTGAAGTGGAGCTAGACGTTAAGTAATGGGGTAATAACTTAGGTGTGCGGCGGCCTGCGGCTATTGCGCGTGAATCAAACTTGAAGGCACATCAACGTGTGCGCATCAGCGTCCTCAATGGAGAAATTGTTATTAAGCCTGTCGCAGAGATGGCTTTAACTTTAGAGCGGCGATTAGCACTGTTTAATCCTGCAGAGCATGGTGGCGAAGTGATGGTTGCTTCACAAACATTAGGCGCTGATAATTAGTAAAGCATCTATTGAACTGAGTGCCAGATCGACAAGATATTATCTGGATAAACTGCAATCCTCAAGTTAGTCAGGAAATGCCTGACATTCAACCTTTCTTGCTGCTATCTCCACAGACATTTAATGACAAAACCTCATTCCTTATCGGATTGCCAATGACAACGGCAGAATACAATGCCAATAATCCTTTAGTGGTAGTTGCTGGAAAAGCGTCCGGCAATAAGTTGGATAAAATTAGTTATGTACTTTGTCATCAACCAAAGTCTTTTGATTGGCGCATGCGTGACGCAAAACCACATCCTTTAGGTCAATTCCATAATCCTTATTTTGAGCAAGTACGTGAACTATTAAATCAAATTATTCAACTAACTTGAGTAATGAAAATTGGAATTAGTGGGCAGATTGAATGAGAATGACTGGTCCATTTTAAATAATTACAGTCACCTTAATGGCGCTATTAACCGTACATTACGATTTAAGTTTTCTGGTCAATGTGGTTCGATATGAATTAATAATTTTTCAGTATGCCATAATTAAACAATTTATTTTTTGTGAGAGGATAGAAATAAAATTGATTAAAGCATCTTTATTGTTAGCCTTGTTGTTATCTGACCACCCCATAACTGGCTAATTACCTGTTTGGCATTGCCCTTAGTACTATTTGTCCAAAACCTTACCTTAGCTTTTTGTAGCCGTGTTGCTTGCATGTCCTCCAGCACCAAACGATGTTTTAGCTGATTCGCTACTGCGGCACCCGTATCGATCAAAATAACGTCTTTGCCGACAATGTCGGCAATCGCATCACGTACAAACGGATAATGTGTGCATCCAAGCACGATGGTATCTGCGCCTTCAGCCAATAATGGCGTGCAGTATTGTTTGATTAAGTTCTTGGTATTGCTGGTATTTAACTCGCCGCGCTCTATGCATTCCACCAAACCCACACAGGCTTGCGTAACAACCTCAACATTCCGCCCATAGCTTTCTAGTAGCGCGGCAAACTGCACGCTTTTTAGCGTGCCGGTTGTTGCTAACACGCCGATGATGCCATTTTTAGTAGCTGCAGCAGCAGATTTTACGGCAGGTTCCATGCCAATTATTGGTAAGGTGTATCGCATTCGTAATGCATCAATTGCCGCAGCCGTAGCGGTGTTACAGGCGACAACTAAAGCCTTGGCATCTTTTGCAATTAAAAAATCTGTAATTTCAAAGCAACGTGATTGAATTTCTTGAGGGGTTTTATTGCCATAAGGGGCATGTTTGCTATCGGCCACATAAAGCAATTGCTCATTTGGCAGTAGTGTATGAATATGTTTTAAAACAGAAATACCGCCCACGCCAGAATCGAAGACGGCGATTGGTCTTTCATTAGGCGAAGTTGTTTGAACATTCATGGCAGCATCGGCATCAGTTACAATGTCTACATTATAAACGATTGCGATGCCAAGCTTGCTTGCGGCGGCATAGCATTGTCAGCTAAAGTTTCAATTGAAAGGGTTCAATAATGGGCAACAGATTAAGTAAGATTTACACGCGTACAGGTGACGATGGCACCACAGGTTTAGGCGATGGCAGCCGCATTAACAAAGATAGCTTGCGCGTAGAAGCAATGGGCGATGTAGACGAGTTGAATTCTGTCATAGGCATCATGATGACAGAAGGCATACCAGATATTTTGGTCGATACACTCACACAAATTCAGCATGATCTATTCAATGTAGGCGGTGAGATTTGCATTCCTGGTTATGTGATTTTGCAGCAATCTCGTATTGATGATTTAGAAAAAGTAATTGATAACTTGAATGAAAATTTAGCACCACTTAAAGAGTTCATTTTACCCGGCGGCACTAAAGCTGCGGCTTATTGCCACTTGGCACGCACTGTATGCCGCCGCGCTGAACGCAAGCTGGTTGAGCTTCATAGGAATGAAAAAGTCACCGACATTTCATTGCAATACTTAAACCGTTTGTCTGATTTGTTATTTGTAATGAGCCGCATCATTAACAAAGAAGCTGGTGTGAGTGATGTTTTATGGAAAAATGAACACGCCTAGCTTGAATGTAAAATTACAATCTAACGGCGATGCAGTTATAATTTGGCTATGATTAAAAAACTGTTAGATAAAATTTTTAAACCTAAGCACGTTAAGCCTGATACAGCTGGCTCAACTAAGCATGAGGCGAGCAAACCACAGAAATCGGAATCAAATCGTCCCGTTCTAGGCACTAAGAAAAGTTCGCGTAAGCATGCTGATATTGGCAAACACGATAGTGGCAAAAGTAGCGCATTGACCATCTCGTATAAAACCCATCAAATAGACAGCACACTGTTAAGCAGCGGCGCTCATAGAACGATTGAAGACTTACAAAAAGCAGGTTTTGAGGCTTATATTGTCGGTGGTGCGGTACGCGACTTATTGCTCAAACGCATTCCTAAAGACTTTGATGTTGCCACCGATGCCACGCCTGAAGAAGTGAATCGTGTATTTAGACGCTCACGCATTATTGGCCGCCGCTTTAGATTAGTACACGTATTATTTGGCGACGAAACCATTGAGGTTTCAACATTCCGTGGCAGTCATCTTGAAACTGACGGTGATTCTAAAGTCGCAGATTCAGGCCGCATTATTCGTGACAACGTGTTTGGCTCGATTGTTGATGATGCCGTGCGTCGCGACTTTACCGCAAACGCCTTATATTACGACCCATCTAGCCAAGAAGTGTTAGATTTTCACAACGGGTTTGCTGATATAAAAGCTGGCGTGTTACGCATGATAGGCAAACCGGAAATACGCTATGCCGAAGACCCTGTGCGTATGCTACGTGCGGTGCGATTATCAGCCAAGCTAGGCTTGAAAATTGAATCAGGCACCCAGGCCCCTATCGCAAAAATGACGGATTTATTGCAAGATGTGCCCCCTAGCCGCTTGTTTGATGAAATGCTCAAGTTGTTTTTATCAGGTCATGCCATTGAAAGCGTAAGTGCTTTGCGCGAACAACATTTGCATCACGGCCTATTACCTATGCTCGATGTAGTGCTAGAACAACCGATGGGCGAACGCTTTGTAATGTTAGCCTTGCAAAACACCGATGACCGCATATTGTCTGGCAAAACGGCCAATCCTAGTTTTTTATTCGCCACCTTACTTTGGCATGAGATGCTAGCCGCTTGGGAAACTTACCAAGCAGAGGGCCATCATGCTATTCCGGCATTGCACATGGCGATGACTGAAGTGATTGCAATTCAAGCTGAAAAACTGGCGATTCATAATCGTTATACAGCTACGATGAAAGAAATTTGGGGTCTGCAACCACGTTTTGAACAACGTGCAGGCAAGCGTCCTTTTGGCCTACTTACCCACCCACGCTACCGTGCTGGTTATGACTTTTTATTATTGCGTTGCGAGTCTGGCGAGTTGCCAATGGAAATAGGTGAATGGTGGACAGCCTTTGCCAATGCAGAAGGTGATGCGCGTACGGCAATGTTACAGGCAGATACTACGCCAAAAAAACGTAGGAAAAGAAGTCGGAAAAAACCTAGTGGCGGCAACTCAACAAGCGCGACTAGCATTAGCACTAGCGAATTTGATACTAGAGAATCTGACTAGGTCGCATTTTATGCATGAAGCTTTTGTCGCTCTTGGCAGCAATTTACTAAATCCTATTCAGCAAGTAAAAAATGCGATAGCTGCCTTAGCAAATATTCCAAATACTCGCGTTAGTAAAATATCGTCTTTATACCAAACAGCGCCAATTGGTTACGAGGCGGATCAAATCAAGCAAGTACCGGATTTCATCAACGCAGTGGTTGCAATAGCAACGGACTTGGCACCACTCGCTTTATTAGAGGCGTTATTCCAGATCGAAAACAATGCTGGCCGTGTGCGGCCTTATCCTAATGCGCCACGCGTGTTAGATTGCGATTTATTATTATATGAAGACATGGTGTTAAATACTGAAAAACTTACCTTGCCGCATCCGCGCATGCATACACGCGGCTTTGTTTTATTACCTTTATTTGAAATTGCGCCGCATCTGTCCATCAGTAATCATGGCAAAATAGCGCAATTGATTCAAAGCAATCAATTTACTGGTGTGCATAGATTACCCGTCTTCATCACATCACCAGACTAAAAATATAATTAAAATACTACAGGTAAAAGTCGTATGAGCATTTTCACTAGATTTCCCTACATCGTCATTGAGGGCCCAATTGGCTGTGGTAAAACCACACTGGCTAAAATGCTAGCAGATAAATTTCCTGTAGATTATTTATCTGAAAAAGCTGAGACGAATCCGTTTTTGCCACGTTTTTATCAAGATGCACAGCGCTACGCATTGCCGACCCAACTATTCTTTTTGTTTCAGCGCGCTAACCAGATTAAAGATTTAAGCCAGCGTGATATGTTTGCAAAACCAATTGTGGCAGATTTTTTCTTAGAGAAAGACCCGATATTTGCACGGCTCAATCTAGACGATGAAGAATATGCCTTATATCACCAAATTTATCAGCATTTACATTTAACCGTCACTAAGCCAGATTTAGTAATTTACTTGCAAACGCCTGTTGATGAGCTTGTAGAGCGTATTGAAAACCGAAGTGTGAGCTACGAACGAGGTATTCCACGTGAATATATTGAGCGCTTGGCAAATGCTTATAGTGAGTTTTTCCATGGTTACGATGCATCTCCAGTGTTGATTGTGAATAACGAAAAACTCAATATATTGAAAAACAAAAGCGCATTAGATTTATTACTGAACAGAATTTCGCAGTTTAAAGGTCAGCGCGAGTTTTTTAACCCTAACTTTGATTAAATTGGTCGATTATTATCAAGTATGAAATTACTAGAGCTCATAAATAAAGCACTTGCTGGCGAAAAAATTGCCATGCTCACTTGCTATGACGCCACTTTTGCTAAGCTCATGGAGCGTGCTGGCGTTGATATATTGTTAGTAGGTGATTCACTAGGTATGGTGTTGCAAGGTGCTGAAAACACCTTAAATGTCAGCATGCATCACATGACCTACCATACAAAAAGCGTTGCAGCAGGTGCGCCTAACACGATTGTTATGGCAGACATGCCGCTTGGCAGTTACGAGCATGATAATGAAGCCGCCTACAAGAATGCAGTGTGGCTCATTAAATCTGGTGCACACATCGTTAAGTTTGAAGGTGGTGGTCACCGCGTAGAAACTGCACGTTACTTGGTTGAACACGGCATCTCTGTTTGTGCGCATTTAGGTTTTACGCCGCAATCAGTCAATCAACTAGGTGGCTATAAAATTCAGGGTAAAACCGATGAAAGTGCGGCAAAAATCATGGCAGATGCCATTGCTATGAGCGAAGCTGGTGTGAGTTTTGTATTATTAGAAATGGTGCCGGCAGCACTCGCTAAAGCAATTAGCGCTAACATCAAAGTACCTACCATTGGCATCGGTGCAGGTGTTGAATGTGGCGGACAAGTATTGGTGATGCAAGATTTACTAGGCATTTATACTGGTGTTTCAGATAAAGCGCCAAGTGATTTTAAAGCACCTCGTTTTGTGCGTAATTTTCTAAAAGATAGCGCAGTGAATGGCAAGGCGAGCATACAAGCTGCGGTTCAAGCTTATGTGACGGCGGTGAAAGATAAAAGCTTTCCTGCGAACGAGCATAGTTATTAATACGCCACTAAATTAGTTTTAACCTCTACCAATGCAAATAATCAAAACTGTTACTGAATTAAGAGCCGCGCTAAAGTCGCAATCCAGCATTGCATTTGTGCCTACCATGGGTAATTTGCATGCGGGGCATATTCATTTGGTAAAAACTGCCAAACAGCAGGCTGAATGTGTAGTGGTCAGCATTTTTATTAATCCTTTACAATTTAGTGCTAATGAAGATTTAGCAAGCTATCCGCGCACCTTAGAAGCAGATTGTGAAAAATTAAAAGCGGCAGGTGCAAGCATTGTATTTACACCGGCCATAGCCGAAATATATCCCAACTTTGATGGTGTTAATCTCAATCAAACCATGATAATCGGACCACCTCCAATTGCCAACGAACTTTGTGGGGCAAGCCGTCCAGGCCATTTCTCTGGCGTGGCAACCGTAGTATTAAAGCTATTTAACATGGTGTTTTTTAATGGTGCTCAGCAATACTTCGCAGTATTTGGCCAAAAAGACTTTCAGCAACTTTATATCATTAAAGAACTGATAAAACAGTTTAATTTACCTATCACCATTATTGCTGGCGAAACAGTGCGCGAGGCTAGCGGCTTAGCCATGAGTTCACGCAACGGCTACTTAACGACCGAACAGCGTAATCAAGCAAGTCAATTAAATAGCGCTTTGCAGGGCATTGTGAATAAAGTAAACAGTGGCAATATTAATTTCAATCAACTTGAACAAGAAGCCAAGGCCACGCTCACAAGCCAAGGCTGGTTGGTAGATTACATCTCCGCCAGATCAGCGCAAACCCTAATGCCAGCGACAAGTGCAGATAACCGCTTAGTAGTGTTAGGTGCAGCAAAGTTAGGCAGTACACGTCTGATTGATAATATTGAATTTTTGCGCTAAGTGCTTGAAAAGACTATAATGCAGTCCCTTTTGTAAAACGGTTAAGTTAATGCAAAGAACCATGCTCAAATCTAAGTTGCACCGCGTGCATGTAACGCACTCAGAGCTACATTACGAAGGCAGTTGTGCCATTGATGAAGCCTTACTAGAAGCGGCTAACATTAGTGAGTACGAGCAAATTCACATTTACAACGTGACTAATGGCGAGCGCTTTAGCACTTATGCCATTCTTGGTGAACGTAATTCTGGCATTATTTCTGTCAATGGCGCAGCAGCACATAAAGCTGATGTACACGACATTTTGATTATTGCCAGTTATGCCCAATACTTTGAAGCTGAACTAGCGCAGTTTAGCCCGCAACTTGTGTATGTGGACGAACACAACCGCATACAATCTCAACGCAATAAAATTCCAGCACAGGCCGCTTAAATGACAAAAGAATTAGATGTAGCAAAATCAGACGCAACGTATTTAGAAGCAATGAAAACCGCAGTAATTGATGCCATTGAAGATATTAAAGGCTTTGATATTACCGTGATGGATGTGCGTAAACTCACTAGCATGACCAGTTATATGATTGTTGCTTCTGCAACATCAAGCCGCCAAGCTAAGGCTGTAGCAGATAACGTACGTGAAAAGCTAAAAGAAAAAGGCTATCACATTCGTGGTACTGAAGGCGAAAAAGAAGGCGAGTGGGTATTAGTGGATCTAGACGATATCGTTGTACACATTATGGTGCCAACGACTCGCGCTTATTACAATCTTGAACAACTATGGGGCGAAGCAGAAAACCGTCGCGGCCATATTAAATCAGATAGTAGCGAAGCTTAAACCACTAAAGTTCTATCGTTATAAGTCACTTCATTTTGTGATTGATTAAAGGATAATATCTGAAACTTCGTATTATCTCTGTCGGCCACAAAATGCCAAGCTGGGTTGAAACCGCATGCGCTGAATATACCAAGCGCATGCCACGTGAAGCCACTATTGAAATTATCGACATCAAGCCCGAAAAACGCGCCGCGGGCAACAATACAGAAAACATCCAACTCATTGAAGCCAAGCGCATATTAGAAGCAATTGGCAAAGATTACTGTATTGCTTTAGATGAGCGCGGACAAGAAGTAACCACGTTACAACTGGCCGATAAATTTAAAGATTGGCAATCATCAGGTCGTGATATAGCGCTGATTATTGGCGGTGCTGATGGCTTGCATACATCAGTGAAGCAAAAAGCCGACTGGCTTTGGGGTTTGTCTAAACTCACCCTGCCACACGCGATGGTTCGCGTATTATTAGTCGAGCAACTTTATCGCGCGCACTCGGTCATTATGAATCATCCTTATCATCGCGAGTAATCATGCCATCAACACCTCAAATATCAAACCATGAAAAATCGCTAGTTTGGTATAGACGTGATCTACGTGATTATGACCATGCTGCGCTTTACCATGCACTAAAATTTTCCAAACAAGTATATTGCGCCTTTATATTTGACACCGACATTCTTGATCATCTGAAAGATAAAGCAGATCGTAGAGTTGAGTTTATTTGGGAAAGCGTTCGCGAACTCAAAGCTGCATTGCAAGCTAATGGCGGCGATTTAATTGTGTTACATGGTCGTGCTGAACAAAAAATTGTCGAACTGGCAAGCACTCTACAAGTACAAGCAGTATTCACTAATCATGACTACGAACCTAGCGCCATCTCACGCGATACTGTGGTTGCTGAAAAGCTTCAGCAGCTAAATATTACATTTAATCATTACAAAGATCATGTGATTTTTGAAAAAGATGAAGTGCTCACTTTGGCTGGAAAGCCTTATGGTGTATTTACGCCGTATAAAAATATGTGGCTCAAAACCGTCAATAATTTTTATATTAAGCCTTACCCAGTAGATGCTTATATTCACAAGCTTGCACTGCCTAAGCCTAGTGAATTAGCTTCTTTAGAAAGTATGGGTTTTCAGCGCACTAATCTCGCTAGCATGCGCTTACCCACAGGGATGTCAGGTGGCTTAAGTCTATTTAACGACTTTAAAGACCGTATGAATCATTACAAAGATGCGCGTGACTTCCCTGCGGTTAAAGGCGTGTCTTATTTATCAGTGCATTTACGTTTTGGCACCGTGTCTATTCGTCACTTAGTCCGTGAAGCTTTGCAAGAAGCTAATGCTGGTGCACAGACTTGGTTGAGCGAATTAATATGGCGTGATTTTTACGTACAGATTTTACACCATCATCCTCGCGTTGCAGCCGGTCATGCATATAAGTCTGAATACGAATCCTTGCCTTTTCCAAACAATAAAATACTTTTTCAAGCATGGTGTGATGGTAACACAGGCTACCCACTAGTCGATTCCGCCATGCGCCAACTCAATCTCACGGGCTTCATGCACAATCGTTTACGCATGGTTGCCGCGAGCTTTTTAGTCAAAGATTTACTGATTGATTGGCGTTGGGGCGAATGTTATTTTGCAGAGAAACTCACTGATTTCGACCTAAGCGCCAATAATGGCGGCTGGCAATGGGCGGCTAGTACAGGCTGTGACGCCCAACCTTGGTTTAGAATTTTCAATCCAATCACACAAAGTGAACGATTTGATGCACAAGGTAAATTTATTCGTAAATATGTACCTGAATTGACCAAGTGCAACGATAAGGAAATTCACGCGCCATGGTTGATTCCAGCATCACGTCAAAGCGTCTTGAATTTAACTATTGGTAAAGATTACCCAGCACCAGTGGTTGACCATGCAGCCCAACGAGTGCTTTCTCTTGCGCTTTACAAGAATGCTTAGTCCATTATTCAAATTATTTCAATAATCAAACCTACTTATACTTAGCACCCAACTTGTTATTCTTAGTCTTATATAAAACATATTATATGTTTTATCAGTAGTGTCCAGCAATTTAGTTGAATAAATTCAATTGGTTATAATTTTCAGTCTCGTGCATTTGTAGCTCCATATTGTTAAGTAGTTGATCGAG
>JAYWDO010000110.1:0-4113 GCA_043779795.1 Pseudomonadota bacterium | reverse complement strand
TTTCAAAGTTGAAGTGCAAAAACTACAATAATTTAAGGATATTCATGTTTAAACAATTAGTCAGCCTCACCTTGTTAAGTGCATTTTCCACGCTGGCATTGGCAGATGAGGCCAGTGTTAAGAAAGCCGTTGAAGCCGCATATCCAAAATTTAAGGTGGAAAACGTTAGCAAAACTCCCTATGCAGGTTTGTATGAAGTGTTTATGGGTGGGCAAATCATTTATACCGACGAAAAAATGACTTTTTTAATTGCGGAAGGCCGCTTGGTTGATCCTAAAACAAAAAAAGACATCACTGGCGAACGCATGGAAGAGCTGACTAAAATTGACTTTTCTAGCCTGCCGCTGGAGCAGGCGATTAAAGTTGTTAAAGGCAATGGTAGCCGTAAGTTAGTCGTGTTTTCGGATGTTGATTGCCCATACTGCAAACGTTTAGAGCAAAATGAACTAGCCAATATCACTGATGTAACCATCTATACTTTTCTATATCCGATTGCGCAATTACACCCAGACTCAGCTGCTAAGTCTAAATCAATTTGGTGTGCAAGCAACCGTGTAAAAGCTTGGGAAGATTGGATTCTAAATAATCAATTGCCAAAATCAACAGGTAATTGTGATGTGCCATTAGAGAGAATTGGTGAGTTGGCTAGAAAGATTGGTGTAACCAGTACGCCAACTTTGATTTTTGCTGATGGTAGGCGTATGCTGGGTGCACAGCCTTATAAAGAAATTGAACGTGCTATGGCTGCTGCTAAGAAGTAAATTCGTCGAAATCCGTAAAAAACGTTATAAAAAAGCGGCCAATATAGTCGCTTTTTTATTGTTTTTTACTTTGTTTCGACTAACTCATCACGCCTAAACAACAGAGCCCATTTTGAAAATCGGTAGATACATGGCAATTACTAAGCCGCCGATTAGAACACCAAGCACTACCATAATGACGGGCTCCATTAAGCTAGCCAGAGCATCTACCGCATCATCAACTTCAGCTTCAAAAAAGTCAGCAACCTTACTGAGCATAGAGTCTAGTGCACCTGATTCCTCACCAATAGATGTCATTTGCAATACCATATTGGGGAACACATTCGTATTCTGCATGGCAATGGTTAAGCTAGTGCCTGTGCTGATTTCGCTTTGTATTTTCTTGGTGGCGTCATAATACACACGGTTTCCAGAAGCGCCTGCAACTGAATCTAAAGCTTCTACCAATGGTACGCCTGCAGAAAACATGGTCGCTAAAGTGCGAGCCCATCTGGCTATAGTTGCTTTTCGAATGAGGGCACCGAACACAGGTACTTTAAGTATTAATCTGTCCATCGTTGCCTGCATCGTTAAAGAGCGCTTCCATGTATAAAAGAAGAACCATAAACTACCACCAATTGCACCAAAAATTGCCCACCACCAATGCACGAATATCTCAGAAATAGCCATTACAATAAGGGTTGGTGCCGGTAATTCTGCACCAAAACTATCAAACAACTCCTTAAATGCAGGAATTACAAAAATCATAATAACGGCAACAATAACAAATGCGACAACAATAATTGATATAGGGTAAAAAAGCGCTGATTTAATCTTTGATTTAATCGCTTGAATTTTTTCTTTGTAAGTCGCTAATCGATCTAACAGGGTGTCTAAAATACCGGCTTGTTCACCAGCCTCAATTAAATTGCAAAATAGCGTGTCAAAATACAGTGGGTATTTTCGAAATGCAGCACTCATGCTACTGCCAGTTTCTACGTCTGCTTTGATGTCCATCAGTAGTTTTGCTACTGCTGGGTTGCTGTGACCTTTACCAACAATATCAAATGACATCAATAGCGGCACGCCAGCTTTCATCATGGTGGCTAGTTGCCGGGTAAATAGGGTAATGTCTTTATCTGAGACATTGCCTTTACTGTTAAAACTGCTCTGTTTTTTAACTTTGGTAACAGTAATGCCTTGGCGACGTAGGGTGGCGTTAACGAACGAGTCACCAGTGGCTCTCATTTCACCTTTAACGGCTTTACCTTTTTTGTCTTTGCCTTCCCAAGAGTAGGTCAACTCTTTTGTGGCTTTAGCATTAACCGCCATGTGCAATCCCTATCATTATTTATATTTTATTCTAGTTTAATTATTCATTCGTACAAGCTTCAACTTCTTCAATTGAGGTCAAACCTTGCTTTACTTTAAGTAGCCCAGATTGCCGTAAATCTTTAACGCCTTCTAGCTTTGCCTGATCAGCAATATCGTGCGCGGTACCGCTTTTCATAATAATACGACTAATAGCATCGGTAATTGGCATTACTTGATAAATACCTACTCGACCTTTATAGCCATTGTTACATAATTCACAGCCGCCTTCTTTAGGACCATATAATTGCCAAGTACCATCTAAGTCTACCTCAGTGAAGCCTACGCCAAGTAACGCTTCATTTGGAACATCAATCGGCACTTTGCAGCTTTTACATAAGCGCCGAGCTAATCGCTGTGCAGTAATAAGCGATACCGCCGAAGCAATATTGAATGGCGCTACGCCCATGTTCAGCAGGCGTGTTAATGTGGAGGGTGCATCATTGGTATGCAGTGTTGAAAGCACCATATGGCCTGTGGAAGCTGCTTTAATCGCCATGTCTGCAGTTTCTAAATCACGAATCTCACCAATCATGATGATGTCAGGATCTTGGCGTAAAAATGATTTTAATGCAGCAGCAAACGTGAGTCCTTGTTTGTCATTTACGTTCACTTGATTGATGCCTGCCAGTGGTATTTCGCAAGGATCTTCTGCGGTGGCGATGTTGACACCGGGATTATTTAAAATATTCAAGCATGTATAAAGTGATACCGTTTTACCAGAACCTGTTGGCCCCGTGACGAGTACTAAGCCATAAGGGCGGCTAACGGCGCTTAATAATGCTTCTTTTTGTGCGACTTCGTAACCAAGCGCCTCAATGCCCAAGGTGGCGCTGGATGGATCCAAAATCCGCATCACGATTTTTTCACCATTGATTAATGGTAAGGTACTGACACGAAAATCAATAGTACGCGTTTTTGATAATACTAGTTTCATACGACCATCTTGCGGTATGCGTTTCTCAGAGATGTCCATACTTGAAATCACTTTAATGCGAGACGCTAACTTTTCTTTAATGGCGAGTGGTGGTTGAGTGATTTCGCGTAGTATGCCGTCTACGCGATAACGAACACGGTAAAACTTTTCATAAGGTTCAAAATGTAAATCCGAAGCACCCATATTGATCGCGTCTATCAACATTTTATTTAAAAACTTAACGACTGGCGCATCATCAATTTCTTGTGTTTGCAGCTCTTCTTCAACCTTTCCTCCAAAATCTCCAGCTAAATCAAAGTCATCATCGGCATCTAATGATTTCATGCTGCTATCGCTGGATTCTACAACTTTGTCAATCCAGCGGCCTAGTTTGTCATCCTCAACCACTACTGGTGATAATGCCATGCCCATTTGAAACTGTACGCTGTCTAGTGCATGTAAATTGGTCGGATCTGAAATTGCGACAAACAGTAAGTTGTTACGTACTTGTAATGCCATTACTCTGTTAGCCAGCATTAACTTGGCGTCTATTTTTTTTGCTGGCAGATAATCTGTATTGTAGGCATCTAAGTTAAAGTAAGGAAAGCCAAATGCCTTTGCCGTGGTTTCAGCAATCACTTGCGCACTTAATTTCTTGCTTAGGATAAGCTGGGTAATGAATGGCGCTTTAACCGAGTTCGCTTGGGATTGAATCGCATTCGCCTCGTCCTCAGAAAGTAATTTTTCCTGAATTAGGGTGCGGGCGAGTCCGCTCAGTTTGTTTGATTGAGTTACAGTGGACATGAAGATTACGTTAAATAAGCGTGAAAGCTTTTCCCCATTACGATTTATCAGGCTTATGATGCCCTTAAGACCTTTTTTTGTAAAGGCTTTACGTGTAATTGGCTATAAAAATGATACGGATTAAGGGTCTTCGTAAATTGATATGTATTAGACGTTTAAATAGTTTTTAGTCGAACTTCAATGTTGTGGATTGACTGCTTTTACTTACCTTACAGCTTAATTTTTATTTTGTGTATGGCTGATTATTATCAAATCAATTGACCTCTGGTTATTATACTAAGC
>JAYWDO010000109.1:0-11396 GCA_043779795.1 Pseudomonadota bacterium | reverse complement strand
AAAATCCACAAAGCACACTATGTGTTAATGAACATTGAGTGCAACCTTGAAGTGTTAGCTGAGCTTGAGTATGGCTTTAAATTTAATGATGCAGTATTACGTCATTTAATGATGTCTACAAAAATTGCAGTGACTGCACCATCACCAATGATGAAAGAAGAGAAATCTAGATCAGTGTTGAGCAGAGATGCGGCGCCAGTGGTTGCTACAGAGGTTGCAGCAGCTTAACTTCATCGTTAAAACCAAGTGAATAAACTGGTGTTGCAAGCTGAAGTAGTTCAAATTGAACCACTTCGTTACACGCCAGCAGGCATACCGTTGTTAAGTATTGTTTTGCGACATGTTTCAGAGCAGGTTGAAGCTGGCATGAAGCGTAAGGTTGAGTGTGAAGTAAATGCGGTTTTTTTAGGTGACCAAATTTTGGGAACCCCAGCATTGAAAGGCTTGAAGTTAGGCGCATACATTCAAGCGACTGGTTTTTTAGCCAAGCGTAGCCTTAAAAGTACACAACTGGTGATGCACATTAATCATATAGAGCATATAAGCATTTGCTTATAAAATTAAAAGTTTAGGAGTTCCAGATGGCAAGAGAAATGTATAAACGCCGCCGCTACTGCCGTTTTTCAGCAGAAGGCATCAAAGAAGTTGATTATAAAGATGTAGATCTATTAAAAGATTTCATCTCAGAAAATGCAAAGATCATTCCAGCACGTATGACGGGCACTAAAGCACGTTATCAACGCCAATTAACGTCTGCGGTTAAACGTGCACGTTTCTTAGCTTTGCTTCCATTCACTGACAAACACCAATAATCGGAGGCTACCATGCAAATTATTTTATTAGAAAAAGTGGGTAACCTAGGCGGTTTAGGTGATATTGTTAAAGTTAAAGATGGTTACGGTCGTAACTTTTTAATTCCACAAGGCAAAGCTAAACGCGCTACTGAAGCGAATAAAGCTGAAATCGCTGCACGCCGTGTTGAATTAGAAAAACAACAAGTTGCAATTTTAGCGGCTGCGCAAGCACGCGGTGAAAAATTAGCTTCATTCGTTGTAACTATCGCTCAAAAAGCTGGTGTTGATGGCCGTTTATTCGGTTCAGTGACTAACGGTGATGTTGCAGACGCATTAATCGCACAAGGTTTTGAAGTAACTAAAGCACTTGTACGTATGCCTACTGGCCCGTTGAAAACAACTGGTGACCATACAGTTACTGTTGCTTTGCATCATGATGTTGTTGTAGATATTACAGTTACAGTGGTTGGCGAAGCTTAAGTTGTAAACTTGCTTGATTTGATCAAGCGCTAGCAATCAACAAAAAGGCTACTTCGGTAGCCTTTTTTTATTTGGTGTACATGTATTTGGTAAGCATGGTTATTCAGTATAATCATGGCATGGCTGACCAACAATTAGATGCACTAAAAATCCCCCCCCACTCAGTAGAAGCTGAGCAATCCGTTATTGGTGGCTTGCTGCTTGAGAACGAGGCACTCGATAAAGTCGCTGATATTTTAACGGCCAAAGATTTCTATAGGCACGACCATAAGCTGATTTTTCAACATATCTCCAAGCTGATCGAGCATAACAAGCCAGCTGATATTGTGACTGTGGCTGAATCGCTAGAAAACACTGCTGAACTTTCTAGTATTGGTGGCATTGCTTATTTAGGCGCGTTGGCGCAAAGCACGCCCACTGCGGCTAATATTCGGCGCTATGCGGAAATCGTCCATGAGCGGGCTGTGATGCGGCAATTGGTGGTGGTTGGTTCAGGCATTGCAGAAAGTGCTTATGCGCCAAATGGTCGTGATGCACAGCAACTATTAGACGAAGCTGAAGCAAAGATTTTTCAGATCGCTGAAGGTGGTAAACGTAGTACGCAAGGCTTTGTCGATATTAAAATACTTTTACCACAAGTAGCAGACCGTATAGACCAGTTATTCTCTCGTGACAATCCATCTGATGTAACTGGTGTGCCTACTGGCTTCGCTGATCTCGACTCAATGACATCTGGCATGCAGGGCGGCGATTTAATCATCGTAGCAGGGCGACCATCGATGGGTAAAACAGCATTCTCACTTAATATGGCAGAAAATGTCGCGCTTGATACTGGTTTGCCAGTAGCCGTATTCTCTATGGAAATGGCCGGTACACAACTCGCCATGCGAATGATTGGCTCGGTAGGGCGTTTAGACCAGCATCGTATGCGTACTGGTAAGCTAGAGGATGAAGATTGGGAGAAGCTCACAACAGCATTAGGCAAACTTAACGAAGCGCCTATTTTTATTGATGAAGGTGCGAGTTTAAGCTCATTTGATGTGCGTGCCAGAGCGCGTCGCTTACATCGACAATGCGGAAAGTTAGGCTTAATTGTAATTGATTACTTGCAGCTCATGTCTGCGCCGGCTGGCCGTCAAGGCGAAAACCGCGCCACTGAAATCTCAGAGATTTCACGGTCACTTAAAGCGCTGGCAAAAGAGCTGGACTGCCCTGTGGTTGCGCTTTCACAGCTGAACCGAAGCGTAGAGCAGCGCCCTGACAAGCGTCCTGTGATGAGTGATTTGCGTGAATCTGGCGCGATTGAGCAAGATGCCGATGTAATTTTGTTTATCTACCGCGATGAAGTGTATAACCCAGACTCTCCCGATAAAGGTACGGCTGAAATCATTATTGCTAAGCAACGTAACGGCCCTATTGGCAGGGTGAGGTTAACATTTATGGGCCAGCATACGCGTTTTGAAAACTACGCAGGTAGCAGTCATATGACTGACAATTATTAAGCTTTATCAATTTAAAAGTCTGGGTTGTCTGATTAATGGCAAAAGCTAAAACTGTTTATAGCTGTACCGAATGTGGTGCCAGTGAGCCTAAATGGCAAGGCCAATGCCCAGGTTGTATGGCTTGGAACACCTTGGTTGAAAGCATTGCTGAAACGTCTACAACCAATCGCTATGCGAATAAATTTGAAGGTTTAGCGCAAAGTAGCGTGTTACAAAAGCTAAGTAGCATACAAGCGGCTGATATTGCAAGGCAACCCACAGGCATCGCTGAGTTCGACCGTGTTTTAGGGGGTGGATTAGTAGAAGGCGGTGTGGTGCTTATCGGCGGTGACCCTGGTATTGGTAAATCTACATTACTGCTGCAAGTGTTGTGCCATCTAGGCCAGTCTAGCCAGGCAATTTACGTGAGTGGTGAAGAATCTCCACAACAAATCGCTATGCGTGCCAAGCGCTTGGGTTTAGATGCGAGCCAAGTTGAGCTATTAGCAGAAATCAACCTTGAGAAAATATTAGCTACGCTACAAATACACAAACCCAATATTGCGGTGATTGATTCTATTCAAACTGTTTATTCTGAAGCGCTTCAATCTGCGCCTGGATCTGTGGCACAAGTGCGTGAATGTTCTGCACAACTTACTCGCATGGCGAAACAATTAGGTATTACTGTGATTCTGGTTGGGCATGTTACTAAAGACGGCACCCTAGCAGGGCCGCGCGTGCTAGAGCATATTGTAGATACCGTACTGTATTTTGAAGGAGATCAAAACTCTTCATTCCGCTTGATTCGTGCGTTTAAAAACAGGTTTGGTGCCGTGAACGAGCTGGGCGTATTCGCTATGACTGAAAAAGGTCTACGTGAAGTTTCTAATCCATCCGCTTTGTTTCTATCGCACCATGAAGGCGAGGTGGCTGGTAGTTGTATTACGGTGACGATGGAAGGTACAAGACCTTTGCTTATTGAAATTCAGGCATTGGTCGATGAAAGCCATGCGCCTAATCCCAAGCGATTATGTGTGGGTTTAGAGCAGAACCGTTTGGCCATGCTACTGGCGGTGCTGCATCGTCATGCAGGCGTTGCTTGTTTTGATCAGGATGTATTTATTAACGCGGTAGGTGGCGTTAAAATTGCTGAGCCTGCAGTGGATTTAGCTGTATTGTTATCTATCACCTCTTCTTTAAAAAATAAACCATTAGATAGTAAACTTATTGTTTTTGGTGAGGTTGGTTTGGCCGGAGAAGTCCGCCCTGTACAAGGCGGCCAAATGCGTTTAAAAGAGGCCGCAAAACTTGGCTTTACTAAAGCGATAGTACCTAAAGCCAATGCACCTAAGCAGCGTATTGAAGGTTTGGAAGTGATCGGAGTTGAAAGGTTAGAGCAGGCGTTGAATCATTTAAGAAACGGTTAGCGTATTAATCGGAGTTATTGATAATCAAATTTGCGCAAGCAATGCCGCTTCTAACTGCGCTTTCTATAGTCGCTGGATAATCAGCATAGGTATAATCACCCGCTAAATACAAATGTGGTTGCGCCGTTTTATTGGTCGGCCTGGCTAAGTTAGTCACACACGAAAAAGTAGCCCGCTTTTCAGCAATTACCTTGTGCCATAAAGGTTTGGCTAAGTCAGGAAAAGCATCACTAAGTTCGCGAGCAACCTTTAAAGCAAGCGCATCATGGGTAAGTTTTTGATGCTTACCTTCAGCACTTACAATTACGGCTATTAAACCTTTTTGTCCGCAGAGTTGGCCCCTATCAAACACCCATTGCGCTGTTATATTTGATTGGCTTGGCATCTTGGTCATACCTGTCATGACATCTGGTAGCTTGGTTTCGGCTGAGTATTGCAAATAAATGGTGTAAATAGGTTGGTAAGTATAGCGTTGTGTTTGTTCGTAAGCGCGTTGTAATTTGGGTAAGCTCGCTAAAAATAGGTCAACTCTGGCAGGCGATACCGCTAGTACTACATGCTTGAAGTAATAATTCTCATTTCTAGTTTCTAAATTAAAACCTTCTTTACCAAGCTTGTCTATTGTCACAGTAAGGCTACGAATGCGCTTATTTAGCCTAATTACACCACCTTTTTCTTGAATGTAACGCGACAGCGGATAAACGATTATTTGTGATAAATCTTGTCGTGGTAATAAAAAATCACTGTTCTGTTTGTTACCTGTAAATGTATCGCGCAATATGTTCAAAAATATACGTGTGCTTGCGATTGTAATTGGCGTATTTAGTGCCGCGAGACAGAGTGGCTCCCAGAGCATTTGTAATAGATGACTGGATTGTTGTTGATTGATTAAAAACTGTTCTAGTGGCGTATCGTTTGCAATTTGATAATGTGACCGTCTAAGGCGCACCATAAGCTTAGTTGCGGCTATTCGATCCGTAAAACTTAAGCCTTGACAGCCTAGCAGACCGAATAGCATGTTAAGCGGGGCGGGTAAGTAGTGCTTTGATTTGAGTGAGAATACTGATTTTGCAGTGTGAGCTTGCATGGTTAATTGTAACGGCACACGTAAAAAAACCTGCTTTTCATCCACTCCAGCTTTGCGCAGTAAGGCTAATGTTTCACGATACGCGCCTAATAAAATATGCTGACCGTTATCTAGCTGATGCATGAGATTGTTATTTTCAACGACAACTGTGCGCGTTCGTCCGCCAAGTTGTGAGCTGGCTTCAAAGATTGTCACAGCATAACCGCGATCAACCAAAGCCGCAGCGGCGCTTAAGCCTGCGCAGCCGCCGCCAATGATTGCAACATGATTGTTACTCAACGTCAAAGGTTCTTAAGCCACACTTTAAAAGCCAAATTAAGCTTACGTAATGCACCTAATGAGGTACGTGAATTCAACACTTTTTGTGCACCATCAGTTTTAATTTCACGTAATAAAGTGCGATAGATAGCCGCCATCATTAAGCCCACACGCTGACTTTTGCGGTCTTCATCTGGAAGCTCATTTAAGGCGCGGTCGTAATAACTCTCTGCACGTTCAATTTGATAATCTAGTAGCAGCTTTACTGCGTCTGATTCACGATTATGCAAAATATCATCTTCGGTGACGTTAAATTTTGCCAGCTCGTCTAGCGGCAAGTAAATACGGTTACGGCGAGCATCTTCACCCACATCACGAATGATATTGGTGAGTTGAAACGCCATGCCTAGATCATGTGCAAACTTAAGGGTTTTGCGATTATTAAAGCCAAATATCTGTGCAGAAAGTAAACCAACTACACTGGCGACTCTGTAACAATAGAGTTGCAATTGTTTAAAGTCTTCGTAACGGTTGAAGTTTAAATCCATTTCCATGCCATCAATAATTTCATTGAAATGCTCGGCATCAAGATGGTAAGTTTCAATTGGGATTAACAGTGCTTTAGAAACAGGGTGTATCGGCTTTTTTTGATAAAGACTTTCAATTTCTGAACGCCACCAATTAAGCTTAACTTGTGCAATATGCAGCTCGGTACATTCATCGGCAATGTCATCTACTTCACGACAGAATGCGTAAAGTGCGGTAATCGCATCACGTTTTTGTTTGGATAAAAACATAAAGCTGTAGTAAAAGCTTGAGCCGCTTTTTGCGGTTTTTTGTTGGCAATATTGCTGTGGTGTCATTGTAGTCGTGTCATTGTTGTCGTTATATCCTAAACAGCGCCTTAAAAAATATCACAATCCAATCAGTGTCTTTCAATGTTGGCCTATGCCTAAATATATCACCATTAACGGCGCTAATTTTATGAATGATCTGCTCGCCACCAGCAATAATCATGCGCATCTCAAAGCCAATTCTGCCCTTTAAAATACGCCCAAGCGGCTTTCCTGAATAAAGTAGTGCTTTTACACGATGTAAATTAAACAACATAAACTGCTGCCAATTTTCATCTACGACTTTATCGCCATCTACGTACTCTTTGAGGTTACGCTCAGTAATACCAAAAGCAGACATTTCTTCTTGCGATATATAAATGCGTTGCTTGCCGTCATTTTTTTCGAAATCAACTGAAATATCTTGCAAGAAATTGATAATTTGCAAAGCGCTGCAAATTTTATCAGAAAGTTGAATATTGCTAGCGCTTGATTGCGCATACAAATGTAACATAAGGCGGCCAATCGGGTTGGCAGAGCGTGTGCAGTAATCAAGTACCTCGTCGTAATCAGCATAACGAGTTTTGGTCACGTCTTGGCTGAAGGCATCCAGCAAGTCATAAAATGGCTTATAAGGCAACTTTCTAACATTAATCATGGCATACAAGCTCATAAAGAAAGCTGTTTGCGGCTTGATGTAAGCTTGCAGCAAATCAAGCTCATCACGAAAGCCATTCAACAAAGTTAAGCGTTGCTCAATGCTTAAATTACCTTCATCAGCAAAATCATCCGCTTGTCTTGCAAAGCTGTAAACTAACGCAATTGGCTCACGTAAGTCTTTTGGTAAAAAAACAGACCCCACAGGGAAGTTTTCATAATGGCTATTAGCCAAAATCATACTTTTTCCAATGATAGGGTCAGAGCTTGCTGTAAGAGGATGTGCGTTCGTCATGGCGTGAGTATGCCATATATTATTGCTATAATTTTTGACTAATTAAGATGATTAACAAAAACTTAATTTTATGCATTAAATTAGGAAAGCTTTGTTAAAATGTAAATTTAAATCACATTTAATTGATGAAAGAAAAATATGTTGGCAATTATTGGTGGCACCGGCTTAACGCAACTAGATAACCTTAATATTACTAAGCGATTAATCGTCCGTACACCTTATGGCGAGCCATCTCAGCCGCTAATATTTGGTGAAATAGCCGGGCGTGAGGTGATATTTTTAGCACGCCACGGTACAGGCCATACCATTCCACCGCACGAAGTAAATTATAGAGCCAATATTTCAGCTTTACACTTACAAGGTGTCACAGAAATTGCTGCAATTGCCACGGTAGGCGGCATTCATCCAGAATTAGCACCAGGTGTTATTGCAATTCCGCATCAAATTATTGATTACACACATGGCCGTAAAAATACGTTTTATGATGGCATTAGTTTGCCTGTTAAGCATATAGATTTTACCGAGCCATATTGCCCTAACTTACGTGAAAAATGGGAGCAGGCCGCTTTAAGTATTGGAGAGCCTATTATTAACCATGGTGTGTATGCGGCAATGCAAGGACCGCGGTTGGAAACAGCCGCTGAAATCAATCGATTGGAACGAGATGGCGCAACGATGGTGGGTATGACAGGCATGCCAGAGGCGGCGCTTGCACGTGAACTTGGGATTAGCTACGCCGCAATATGTCCGATTGCTAATCATGCCGCAGGGCGTGGTGATAGCGTGCATGGCATTCAGTATGAAGAGCTCATTGAAAATTTGAATAACACCATGGTGCGTGTGCGTAATATTATTGCGCAACTTGTGCAACAAAATGGCTTTAAACATAGCTAACATTAATAAAGGTTAAATCAATGTCGATTAAAACTGTGTTGCGCATGGGTGAACCATGCTTATTGTTAAAAGCTGCGCCAGTCGAGCAGTTTGATACTGCCGAATTGCATACGCTGATTCAAGATTTAGAAGATACCATGCTACACATGCACGGCGCGGGTATTGCCGCGCCACAAATTGGTGTGAGTTTACGTGTCATTATTTTTGGACAAAAAACAACGACTAATCAAACTGAAGAGGAAGGTAAGAATCCACGCTATCCAGATGCAGATACCGTGCCTTACACCATACTGATCAACCCCGTATTGACGCCATTAGGCGAAGAAACAGAACAGGATTGGGAAGGGTGCTTGTCTGTTCCTGGTTTGCGCGGCATCGTGCCACGCTATGTGCGGCTGCATTACACTGGCTTTGATCAGTATGGAAATGTAATTGACAGATTGGTGAGCGGATTTCATGCACGCGTGGTGCAACATGAATTTGATCATTTAGATGGCATTTTATATCCTATGCGAATCAATGATTTAAAATATTTCGGTTATACAGACGTGTTTTTTCCAAATCAGGATGTTCAAGATGACTAATTCTTTGCTATAATCTTGCTTTCGCTGAAATCGCAACGATTAAGGCACTAGTAATACAGAAGGAAGAGTGGCAGAGCGGTTTAATGCTACAGTCTTGAAAACTGTCGTGGGTGCGAGCCCACCGTGAGTTCGAATCTCACCTCTTCCGCCAATAGTTCCATTTAAAATCAAAGACTTATAGTAGTTTTTGGTTAAAAAAATACAAAATCCTCTAAAATGCCCAGCTGCTCCCCGTAGGGTCTGCATCCTCCTAATTTATGTTTTAATTTTCTAGCTAAATTTTCTCCTGAAACTGTCTTTATTTCCAATTTTTCACAAGATGTAACCTGTAAAGAACCACAAAAGCACTAAGACTTAGTGCTTTTAAAAGTTGCTTGGTGCATTTGAAAATAATTGAACTAGCTAATCGCTAGTCGGATATTATGCATCATACCAAAACACAGGCTGCATAAGGATTCAAGTGCATACGTCTGTATACTCAAGATTAGTAAAGCAGTCGTTGAGATTAGATGAGGCAAAGGGGGGGCTGGTGATTGAGATTCGCTAAATAGGCTTGGAGTAATTGAGCCCGGGTAACCAGCAATACATTAATACCAAGTGATAATTGTTATCTTCAACAAATTTGAAAATTAGTTTTACGCTAATAGTAGAATTACAGCATAATTCTAAATAATTCATCGGCCACTAAATTGGGCCTAGCTCAGAAATTAAATAAATAGTGACCTGCAAAATGACCATTGAAAGCCCGCGATTTCAACTCAACAGAGGCCTTGTAGTCTTCCGCTACAAGCAACCCTATATTGATTGGGTTAAGGGTGCTGGGGAATTTCCGATAGAAATTACCTTGAAGCAGGCCAATGATGATGGTGAAGCATTTCTTTTACCAACATTTGAATCGTCCATTGACTCAGTCGATGGCACTGAAGATGCAATTAAATGGATAGAGAAACGCTGGCGCATGCTTTTTGAGCACATCCTTGGATCCTGGATTATTGATGAATCAAAGTGGCCTAAAAAGCGCACACTCAAAATGTTCCGGGAATGGTTTGACGTTGAGTACAAGTCTATGGTTTGGGATATGGGCCATGAACCATTAGTGCTTGAAGAATGGGAAGATGAGGATGATGACTTTGATGGCGAGGCATTGCTACACTGAATATAGGTAGATTAATGTAGATCTGCGTAGTACATTTATCACCACTGCAGAAAGTGATATTCCAGCCTAAGCGCTAAAACGATTACTTGATCATAAAATGAACTATGTTTGGCTGCTGGCTACATCGTTGCGGATGTCGAGCATTTACGTCAGCCTATGCGAAAAATCACCGATTACATTCTGAAGAGCATTCAGTTAAAGGGCTGTGCTTGCCATGCTAAACTTTCCAGCAATAAAACCAAATTGAACTATAGACAATACTTATCATCAGATGATATATTAAATGCAGATTGATCATACATTAAACACTTTACTCGACCTTAACGGAACAATCATTGATCAGGAGGGCGGTTACTGGGTTAAGTTTGAAGCCTGGCAAGTCAATCCCAGTGATGATGTGCCACACGGCATACGCTACTCACTGACGTTGCACAATAAGTACGGCAAGCGGATTATTGGCTTTGATAATAGCCATGCGGTAAAACCGCCTAAAAAATACAAATATGCAGGGCAGCGCTTTACCTATGACCACCAACATCGACATGCTTTAGATAAAGGTGTGCCCTATGAATTTAAAGATGCAGCACAATTGCTCGCTGATTTCTTCGCAGAAGTAGACAGCGTGCTAAAGGAGTTGAAACTATGAGTAAGAAAATTAACATTGGCATCATGCCACAGGATCAAATCCGCGAACGTATGCTGGCAATTGCCAAAGGCGAATATAAAGTAAAGCCAAGTGATCCAAAAATCTGGTTCACTTCCATGAAATCATTGGCTGAAGTTTTGAGCGATGATAACCGCGCATTGCTGAAAGTCATCAGAGAAGCTCAGCCTGAATCAATCTCAGATTTGGCTGCATTAACAGGTCGCAAGCAAAGTAATTTATCACGCACGCTAAAAACTATGTCAGGTTATGGCTTGGTTGAAATGATTAAAAATAAGCGTCAATTACGTCCCGTGGTGAATGTTACTGAGTTTCAAATTCTGGCGGCTTAAAATCAGATGCAGTTGATCCGGCGCTTATTTGGTATGTTGCAAGATGACAATAAGTTCGTCACCATAGATAGCTTAGTCGACTTATCTGTCAATCGGCGTCCAAAACTTTCCACTAATCGGCGTCCAATTCTTTCCACTTTGCAGCGTGATTGAGCGCGACTTTTGCGGTGCTTAAATCGGTAAGAATCATTACCAGTTTCCAGTATTTCGCAATGATGTGTAATGCGATCCAGTAGCGCCGTCGTCATCTTCGCATCGCCAAATACTTGCACCCACTCGCCGTGTAATGGTCAAGTAAATTAGGACACCTCGATCGGCACATTTACTTCATTATTGCCTTGCTGATTTTTTGCGTCCTTCCTTTCTGTCTTTTTCATTTCAAATTGATTGGGTGACAGATAACCCAAAGTCGAGTGTAATCGGCAGTGATTATAAAAACGCACAATGTAATGGC
>JAYWDO010000108.1:0-11631 GCA_043779795.1 Pseudomonadota bacterium | reverse complement strand
GGGTTAGCCGTGCCATGTGGCCGCTTTAAACGCACAAATAACTGCCAACGCTGACCAGCTTTAAAATTAGTTAATGCGTTACAGCCGCTTCAGCGTTAGCAGCTTGATGGCGTTTACTGCCATATTTTTGATAAGCGTTGTATTAATTAAGGCTGATATGCTGAGGCACCACCGCGTATTTAGTGAGTATTTTTCTACATCAAACCTGAATCGAGTACCGTGTTCAGTTGCCTCTGGTACGCTGGCTACAACACCAACTATTTGAATGGTTTCTTGCTCCCAAGCGCGAGGCAATTCGTCACTCATACGCAACAGCGAAAATCCACTTGCCCAGCAGACGCCAAAAACAAAAGCAGCTGCGCTTAAAAGAACGTTTTTAAAAAGTTTATGGGTATGGAAATTGCGGTGATGGGAATAAAGAAAAAGTTTGCGGTGATATTGCGTTAATAATATGAACGCAAAAACGATAGAAGCACATAACAAGTAGTACAGGCTTGGCAATTGCGCCAATTGCTGCACGTTCCAAGCACCAAGCACGAACATTAGTGCAGCAATAATCATGATCTATAGTAAGGTCAAGATTAAAATGCCAAAATTTAGCGTACTAAAGCGCTTGCAAGTGGCCATCTACCAGCTGATATTGTCGCTGCATTTTTTTAGCCAGCTCTAAGTCGTGCGTCACCACCACCAAACTGAGCTCTTGCGTTTGATTCATCTCTAACAATAAATCAAAAACCGCATGCGCAGTATGCCGATCAAGATTGCCCGTGGGCTCATCGGCCAATATGCATTGCGGCTTTGTAACCAGTGCACGTGCTACTGCAGCACGCTGACGCTCGCCGCCAGAAAGCTCGCCAGGCATGTGCTCTAATCGATGCTGCAAGCCCACTTTAGTGAGCGTTTCTGCCGCAATGGTAAGTGCTTGCTCACGCGCCATGCGGCGAATTAGCAGGGGCATCGCCACATTTTCCAGCGCGGTGAATTCTGGCAACAAGTGATGAAACTGATAGACAAAACCAAGCGATTGATTACGCAGTTGACCTTTTTTCGTTTCGCTCATAGTTGCTAAATCTTGGTTGAGAATGCGCACTTCACCGCTGCTAGGCGCATCTAAGCCGCCTAACAAATGCAATAACGTACTTTTGCCTGAGCCCGATGTGCCGACAATCGCCACTTGCTCGCCTGCATTCACATGTAAATCTATGCCGTTAAGCACTGCCACTTCTAAGCCATGATAAGTTTTGTGTAGAGCGCTACAAGATACAATATTATTGTCCATTTCACCTAACTGACTATTCACTATATTACTCAACGTACTTCTCACCAGACTACTCACCTTATTATTCATAACGCAATGCCTCAGTAGGGTTGATTTTACTGGCTTTCCAGCTAGGGTATAGCGTTGCAATCAGGCTTAATATAAACGACATAATCACAATGGTAATGACATCTGACCACACTAATTCGGAAGGCAAATCGCTGATGTAATAGACCTCTTTTGCCAAAAACTGTACATGAAACAAACCCTCAATAAACGGGATGATCGTTTCAATATTTAACGCTATAATAATGCCGAAAATCGCCCCAAACACAGTGCCTATCACGCCAATTAATGCACCTTGGATAATAAAGATGAGCATAATACTGCTTGGGCTGGCGCCAAGTGTACGCATAATGGCTATGTCTGCGCGCTTATCAGTTACCGCCATCACTAGCGTAGAAACAATATTAAACGCGGCAACAGCAACGATCAACGTTAAGATAATGAACATCACGCGCTTTTCCATTTGCACAGCTTTAAAAAAGTTTGCATGCTGCTGCGTCCAGTCTGTGACGTAATAAGTGCCGTATTGATTAGGCGGCTGATTTAGCTGATCTGACAGTGTTGCAGCAATCGCAGGGGCGTTGAATAGATCATCCAACTTTAAGCGTACACCAGAAACTTTATTATCCATGCGGTACAACTTAGCAGCATCGTCTATATGAATCAACGCTAAGCCCGCATCATACTCATACATGCCGATTTGAAATAAGCCAACCACGGTAAATTGCTTCAAGCGCGGCACCACACCAGTAGGCGTAAACTGGCCTTGCGGCGCCATAACTACCACTTTATCGCCCATTTTTGCACCCAAAGCAAAGGCTAGATCGGCGCCTAAAATAATGCCAAACTCGCCTGACCGCAGGTCAGTCAAACGGCCTACCTTCATGTGGCTACCTAAATCGGCCACTTTATCTTCAGCTGTTGGCAACACACCACGCACGATTGCACCCTGCACACCTTGGTCATAACTCAACATGGCCTGCGCCGTAATATAAGGTGCGCTGGCCAATACATGCTCACGCTTGAGTGAATACTCAACAATATTAGGCCAATCGCTCAGCGTGTTATTACTACCAGTAATTTCCAAATGTGACGCCACACCTAAAATGCGTGTACGCAGCTCTTTTTGAAAGCCATTCATCACCGAAAGCACCACAATTAAAGCCGCTACGCCAAGCGCAATGCCTATCATGCTGGTCAGTGAAATAAACGAAATGAAATGATTTTTGCGTTTGGCCCGCGTGTAACGCATGCCGACAAATAATTCGAAGGCTAATGATTTTATAGTTTGTAACATAAGCTAAATTCTAACAGGCTTATAGAGATGCTTAGAAACATATTGCACCGCTTATCTGATAAAATTACGCTAACAATTTCAGGCGCCATCATGTTTACAGGCATCATTCAGACCATCGGTCAAATCGAACGCGCATCCGCTTTGGGTGACGACGTAAAACTTAATATTAGTTGCGCAGGCCTAGATATGCGCGACGTTAACATAGGCGATAGCATTGCGGTGAATGGCGTTTGCCTGACTGCGATTTCATTTAATGAGTCGTATTTTGCAGCGCACGTTTCCAAAGAGACCTTATCTGTCACCGTGGGCTTAGATGGCGAACATGCGGTAAATTTAGAAAAAGCATTACGGCTTAGCGATAGGCTGGGCGGCCATTTGGTGAGCGGTCATGTAGATGGTGTAGGAGAAATCGTACTTTTTGAGCAGTTAGGCGATTGCTGGAAGCTTGATATTCGTGCGCCACATGCTATTTCAAAATATATCGCAGTTAAAGGCTCAATTTGCGTGAACGGCGTTAGCCTGACGGTAAATACCGTGGCGGGCGATATTTTTAGCATGAATTTAATTCCACACACGCTAGAAAAGACTACGCTGCAATTTTTAAAAACGGGTAGCAAAATCAACCTAGAAGTTGACCAAATCGCCCGTTATGTAGAACGTATGGCCGAATGGGCTTCTGACAACCAAACGAATACTCAACCGAGTAAATCTCCTGCTTGATTGGCAATATAATGAACAACAGTATTAGCAACGAAAATATGAAAATAAGCTCTGCCTTAGAGATTATTGAAGAAATAAAACTGGGCCGCATGGTGGTGTTGGTCGACGATGAAAACCGTGAAAATGAAGGTGATTTAGTGCTGGCTGCAGAGTTTGCAACCGCAGAACACATCAACTTTATGGCCAAGCATGGCCGCGGGCTAATCTGCTTAACTCTAACTGAAGCCCGTTGCCATCAATTAAATCTGACGAAAATGGTACAAAAAAATGGTGCGCGCATGGGCACCAACTTCACCGTTTCTATTGAGGCGGCTGAAGGTGTGACTACCGGAATTTCTGCGGCTGATCGTGCGCGCACCGTGCAAGCGGCTGTAGCAAAAAATGCCAAGCCAGAAGATATTGTCAGCCCTGGCCATATATTCCCACTAGCAGCGATGGATGGCGGCGTATTGGTGCGTGCCGGCCATACAGAAGCTGGTTGCGACCTAGCGCATTTGGCAGGTTGCGAACCTACCAGCGTAATTTGTGAAATTCTAAAAGATGATGGCAATATGGCGCGCTTGCCAGACCTGATGCTTTTTGCCGCGCAACACCAGCTTAAAATCGGTACGATTGCAGATTTAATTCAGTATCGTGCGCAAACAGAACGCTTAGTTGAGCGCGCCGCTGAACGCATGATTCAAACACCTTTTGGTGAAATGAAGTTGATTGCATATCACGATAAAATTGCCAAAGAAACACATTTAGCCTTAATCAAAGGTGCACCGATACCTGAGCAAGAAGTGTTGGTGCGTGTGCATGAGCCGCTGTCAATATTCGATTTATTAGATAGTACTAGCCTGTCGCATAGCTGGAGTACGTTAGAGGCCATGAAGGTCATCGCCAATGCCGATGTAGGTGTGATGGTGCTATTACATCAGCAAGAAACTGGTGAAATGATTGTTGAGCGCATACAAGGCGCGAATGAACCAATTCGCATTAACCAAGAGCTGCGCACCTACGGTATAGGTTCGCAAATATTACTAGATTGTGGTGTGCGGAAAATGAAACTACTCGCGGCACCTCGAAAAATGCCAAGCATGGCTGGCTTTGGCTTAGAAGTAACCGGCTACTTAGAATCCGCTAAAAGTAGCTGAAAATGTCAAAAATAGATGCCCTGCGAACCAATAGGGACGCGGCTCCAAGCGCATCTGTTTTTGACGATATTAGCCGATTTTTGTATTTACAATTGGCATTAATCACGCAATACCAGCGTCAACAAATCATTATATAGGGTGAAATAAGCACATTGGAAAACGTTAATCTTACTGGTCACTTTCTCATCGCGATGCCCGCTATGACAGACCCATTTTTTGCTAAATCCGTTACTTTCATCTGCACACATAATCAAGATGGCGCGATGGGCGTAATGATTAACCGCCCCACAGAGGTGACTTATGAAGCATTATTTGAAAAAATAAATGTAGAACTGCTCAACAGTTTAGTCGCCCAGCACCATGTGTTATATGGTGGGCCGGTACAACCGGAGCGCGGCTTTGTCTTGCATGAAGCTATTGCGGGTGAATGGGATAGCACGATTACAATTGCCGAGAATACCGCACTCACCTCCTCAAAAGACATATTAGAATCAGTTGCAATAGGCGTTGGCCCAGAAAAAATGTTACTCACCTTGGGTTACGCAGGCTGGACGCCAGGACAACTAGAGCAAGAAATCGCACAAAACGCTTGGTTATCTGTGCAGGCGAAAGATGTAGAAACTTTACATAAAATTTTGTACGAAACTAAACATGACGATAAGCTAAACGCGACACTGGCTTTATTAGGCGTTGATCCAGCCATGCTTTCAGATGTGGCAGGCCACGCTTAATGGCTATTGCAACGCACGGCCAACTGATTGATAACGAAAATGTTTACGATGCAAAAGTCGTACTAGCCAGCACAGCATTGTGCTTTGACTTTGGCGAGCAACGCATAGGCGTGGCGGTTGGCGAGCATTTGTTAGCAAGTGCTAACCCACTCACCACCATTGATAACGAAAGCAATGAGGTGCGCTTTGAAATTATCACTAAACTTGTTAACGAATGGCAGCCAAAACTGCTCATTGTAGGCTTACCACTAAGTTTAGATGGCGCTGAAACTAACGTAACGCAACTCTGTAAAAAATTCGCCAGACGGCTAAATGGCCGCTTTAACATTCCAGTGATGATGATAGACGAACGTTACAGCTCTGTTGAAGCCAGCGACATGCTGAACCAATCTGGCATTAAAGGCCGCGCGCAAAAAGTAATGTTAGACCAAGTGGCGGCACAAACCATATTGCAGAGCTATTTTGATGGTATTTAAAACATGTGCCTGTCACTAGGTAATGACACTTTTTGCAGCAAGTCCTAAAAATACAAAAGTCCTCAAAATACAAGTAAAATAACCCTATGAGTTCAACAGACATCAAACTACCTAACGCAGAAGAACTGCTCAATACGTTGGCGCAAAAACTTAAACCTTTACTGCAAGCCAATACTGCATTGGTCGGTATTCAAAGTGGCGGTGTTTGGTTAATGCAAAGGTTGCTGGTTTTACTAAAGAACGATATTCGCACTAACTCGATTGAGCACGGCACACTTGATGTTTCTTTTTATCGCGATGACTTTGAAAAGCGCGGATTGAAAGCTGAAAACCGCCCAAGTCAAATTTCATTTAAAGTTGAGAATAAACATATTATTTTAATTGACGATGTTTTTTATACGGGCCGTACCACACGTGCCGCCATGAATGAATTATTTGATTATGGCCGCCCAGCTAGCATTACCTTGGTAGCCCTAATTAACCGTGGTGGGCGTGAGTTACCAATAACACCGCAGATTACAGCCACTGACATCGCATTAGATGCTTCAGAAAATTTGCAGCTAATACAAGACATAGATGGCAATCTGAGTTTGGAACTAAACCCTTCGACCCAACAACACCAATCAAGCAGAATCCAGTATGAATAACCCTCAATTAGATGCCGACGGCCGCTTACGGCACCTTCTTTCGATTGAGGGGTTACCCAAAAAAATACTGAACCAAATATTAGATACCGCAGAATCATTTGTCGGTGTGGCTGAACGTGAAGTCAAAAAAGTGCCGTTATTGCGCGGAAAAACGGTATGCAACCTGTTTTTTGAAAATAGCACGCGTACACGCACAACCTTTGAAATAGCAGCTAAACGCTTATCTGCTGATGTCATCAGCTTAAACGTGAACACATCTTCGCAGTCTAAAGGTGAAACAATTTTAGATACGGTCGATAACTTAATTGCCATGCATGCCGATATATTTGTAGTGCGCCATTCACAGTCTGGCGCTGCACACTTTATTGCTAAACATGTACCTAACCATATTCATGTCATTAATGCCGGTGATGGCCGCCACTCACACCCAACGCAAGGTTTGCTGGATACATTTACCATACGTAAATACAAACCAGACTTGCATAATTTAAGAGTGGCGATTGTAGGCGATGTGCTGCATTCACGTGTTGCAAGATCTGAAATCCATGCGCTCACCACGTTGGGCGTGCCAGAAGTACGAGTAATTGCACCTAAAACTTTATTGCCAGCGCAAGTGGAGAAATTAGGTGTGCATGTATTTCACGATATGAAGGCAGGTTTAAAAGATGTAGATGTAGTGATGATGTTGCGCCTGCAAAACGAGAGGATGAATGGTGCTATGCTACCAAGCGCGCAAGAATATTTTAAAACCTACGGCCTGACACAAGATAAATTGAGTCTCGCAAAACCGGATGCGATTGTACTGCACCCAGGCCCAATGAACCGCGGTGTAGAAATTGACTCTAGCGTTGCTGATGGGAGTCAGTCTGTGATTCTGCCACAAGTAACTTACGGTATTGCCGTGCGAATGGCGGTAATGACAATACTTGCGGGGGGAGGCTAAATGACCTGTACCCTCAATCTCAAATCCAATTCACTAGAATCTAGAAATCAAACCTCTGGAATTGCTACATGAAAATCCACATTAAAAATGGTCGCGTAATCGACCCTAAAAACAAAATAGACAGTAATCTGGATGTGTTTATTGCAGCTGGCAAAATTATTGCATTTGGTAAATCACCCGATGGCTTTGTCGCCAATCAAACCATAGATGCCAGCAATTTAATCGTCTGCCCAGGGTTAGTGGATCTATCTGCAAGGTTGCGCGAACCTGGCGAAGAATATAAAGCTACATTAGTGAGCGAGTTACAAGCCGCAGTAGCAGGTGGCGTAACTAGCCTTGCCTGCCCGCCAGATACAGACCCTGTATTAGATGAACCTGGTCTGGTAGAAATGCTCAAGCATCGTGCCAAACAGCTGAATCTTGCGCACGTTTATCCGCTAGGCGCACTCACGCGCCAACTGCAAGGCAAAATACTTTCTGAAATGGGTGAATTACGTGAGGCTGGCTGCGTAGGATTCTCTCAAGCCAATATTGCAATTACTGATACGCAAGTGCTATGGCGCGCAATGGAATACGCCGCGACTTTTGGATTTACATTGTTTTTGCATGCTGAAGAGCCATTTTTGGCTAAAGATGGTGTAGCACACGATGGCGAAATTGCCAGCAGACTTGGTTTAAAAGGTATCCCAAGTGCGGCTGAAGCGCTAGCCCTTGCAAGCATATTACGCATTGCCAAAGAAACAGGTGCGCGTATTCATATTAGCCGCTTATCGACGGCTGAAGGTGTCAATATGATACGCGAGGCTAAACAACATAACCCTAATATTAGTTGCGACGTAAGCGCTAACCACTTGCATCTTACCGAACATGATATTGGCTATTTTGATTCAAATTGCCATCTAAAACCGCCACTAAGAACGCAACGTGACAAAGAAGCATTAAGCGCCGGCCTTAAAGATGGCACAATTGATGCCATTTGCTCAGACCACACACCGGTAGACGACGATGCGAAGTTAGCACCGTTTGCCGAAGCCGAAATCGGTGCTACAGGACTAGAGCTATTATTGGCACTCACCTTAAAATGGGCGCACCAGGAAAAAGTTAGTTTACTAGATGCCATCAGGTTGGTAAGCCGGTCTTCCGCACATATTTTAGGTATTTCAGCGGGTGGTTTAAGCCTGAATAGCGATGCAGACATTTGTATTTTTGATGCGAATGAATATTGGAAAATTAGCCCAAATATTTTAAAAAGCCAAGGCAAAAATACACCGTTCAATGGCTTAGAAATGGCGGGGAAAGTTAAAATGACTTTAGTCAGTGGGCAAGTCGTGTATCAAAGTAAGTAAGCTGAATCAATAACAGCTTTCAACTGTTATTTCACTGATATATTCTAGATAAAAAGCCGATGACGCAGGCATCGGCTTTTTTATTACGGCTACTTAATCTGGATGTTAAACGATTCCTAAGCTATCTAAACCAACAGATAAATCTTTGCTATGCGTGGCTTTACCCTCTAATTTAATTTTCAAGCGAATATCATTCACAGAATCAGCGTTTCTTAACGCATCTTCATAACTAATCACATCAGCTTCATGCAGATCGAATAGCGACTGATCAAAAGTTTGCATGCCTAACTCGCGTGATTTTGCAATAATAGATTTAATCTCATGCACATCACCTTTAAAAATCAAATCTGAAATCAACGGTGAGTTAAGCATAATCTCAATTGCCGCGGCACGTCCTTTGCCTTCTTTTTTAGGGATAAGTCGTTGTGAAACAAATGCACGTGTATTTAAAGATAAATCCATCAACAACTGATGACGACGCTCTTCTGGGAAAAAGTTGATAATACGGTCTAAGGCTTGATTCGTGCTGTTTGCATGTAAAGTAGCCATGCACAAATGGCCCGTTTCAGCAAAGGCAATCGCATAATCCATGGTTTCACGATCACGAATTTCGCCAATCATGATGACGTCTGGTGCTTGGCGTAGTGTATTTTTTAATGCGATATGCCAATTATCCGTATCAACGCCAACTTCACGCTGGGTAATTATGCAGTTTTTATGCTCATGTACAAACTCCACTGGGTCTTCAATCGTAATAATATGACCGAAACTATTCTGATTACGATAGCCCACCATTGCTGCCAATGAAGTTGATTTACCAGAACCAGTACCACCAACAAAAATCACTAAACCGCGCTTAGTCATTGCGATGTCTTTTAATACTTCAGGCAAGCCAAGTTCTTCAAACTCTGGAATTTTAGTAGTGATTGTTCTAAAAACAAGCCCTACTGATCCGCGCTGCACAAAAGCATTCACCCTAAAACGCGCAACATTGGGAATACCTATCGCAAAATTACATTCATTCGTGGCATCAAACTCAGAGCTTTGCTTATCGTTCATAATAGCACGTGAAATTTCACGTGCTTGTTGCGCCGATAGCACTTGCGTACTTACTGGCGTCACCTTCCCATCAATTTTCATGGCTGGCGGAAAACCAGCCGTAATAAATAGATCTGAAGCTTTTTTTGCCTGCATCAACCGCAACAAATCAAAGACAAACTTCTCTGCCTGACCTTTTTCCATCATTCACCTTTGTTTGCTAATATTAATTTTTTCTTACATTATTACCAGTTAGCCCATTATTGAATCTTTATTAGCGGCCTTACTTCGCGCCTCATTGACTGAGATTATATTGCGCCGAACTAGGTCTTGAAGATTTTGATCCAGCGTTTGCATACCCACATTTTGACCTGTTTGAATCGCTGAATACATTTGTGGGATTTTAGCCTCACGAATCAAGTTACGAATTGCTGGCGTACCAATCATAATCTCGTGCGCCGCAACACGGCCTTGCTCATCTTTGGTCTTACATAAGGTTTGTGAAATAACCGCGCGCAAAGATTCTGACAACATAGACCGCACCATTTCTTTTTCTGCCGCTGGAAACACATCAATAATACGATCAATTGTTTTTGCGGCCGAGCTGGTATGTAATGTACCAAACACCATATGCCCAGTTTCTGCGGCGGTCAGCGCTAAGCGTATCGTCTCAAGGTCGCGCAACTCGCCCACTAAAATAACATCGGGATCTTCGCGCAAAGCAGAGCGCAATGCATTATTAAATGAAAGTGTATGTGCCCCCACTTCTCGCTGATTGATTAAAGATTTCTTTGATGTATGCAAAAACTCAATAGGGTCTTCAATCGTAAGAATATGCCCGAATTCTTTATCGTTAATGTAATCAATCATCGCGGCAAGCGTGGTTGATTTACCTGAACCCGTTGGGCCTGTGACCAAACAAAGTCCGCGCGGTGTATCGGCAATATCTTTAAAAATTGCTGGACAGTTCAATTGCTCTAAGGTCAATATTTTAGACGGAATGGTACGAAATACCGCGCCAGAACCACGCTGATGATTAAAAGCATTGACACGAAAACGCGCTAAATTAGGAATCTCAAATGAAAAATCGCACTCTAAAGTTTCTTCATACACCTTGCGCTGACCATCACTCATGATGTCGTACACCATATCATGCACTTCGCTATGACCTAAGGCTGGCACATTAATTTTACGAATGTCACCATGCACACGAATCATCGGTGGCAAACCTGCTGAAAGGTGCAAGTCTGAAGCTTTATTTTTAACTGAAAATGCGAGTAAATCTGAAATATCCACAACTTGCTCCTGTTATAATTTATTCTGATGTAGCTTAAGTGCTATTCCGACATTCTGTTCAATATTGTATGTTAGTGAATTATGACCATAATTAGCAATCGCTTGCAAGATATTCTAGCAACTATTCAATCAGCAAAAGTTACTGGCCACTGTCAGCAATCAGTGGCCCTATTAGCAGTAAGCAAAGCTCAGCCTGCTCAAGCGATTCGTGAAGCATATGCTGCAGGACAAACAATGTTTGGTGAGAACTATTTGCAGGAGGCCTTAGACAAGCAAACACAACTCGCCGACCTGCCGATTGAATGGCACTTTATTGGGCCAATACAAAGCAATAAAACACAGCTGATTGCACAGAATTTTGCATGGGTACACAGCGTAGATAGGCTGAAGATTGTACAACGTTTGAATGACGCGCGTCCGGCGAACCTTGCACCGTTGCAAGTGTGCCTTCAGCTAAATGTGAGTCATGAAGAAAGTAAAAGCGGCGGCGGCCAACATGAGCTAGAAGCGCTGGCAAGCGCATTCTCCAATTTTCCGCGCTTAAAATTACGCGGCCTAATGGCGATTCCTGCACCTACTCAAGATAATAATCAACAGCGTGCGCAATTCAAACAAGTTCGAGAATGCTATGATATGTTAATAGCAAAAGGCTTTGTTCTAGATACGCTTTCAATAGG
>JAYWDO010000107.1:0-4324 GCA_043779795.1 Pseudomonadota bacterium | reverse complement strand
AGTTTTCTTCCACATCTATTGCGGCCCTAATTTCATTAGCAAGTGCTGGCGTTATACGTTCATCAGCATCTAGCGAGTATATCCAGTCTCCAGTTGATGCTTCAATAGCTCTATTTTGCTGTGGGCCATAGCCTTGCCAATCGGTTTCAATTACCTTTGCACCAGCAGAAGTGGCAAGTCTAACTGTGAGGTCCGTGCTTCCTGAATCTAGAACTAAAACTTCATCTGCAAAAGAAGCGCTGTTGACACAATCAACAATGTTTACTGCTTCATTTTTAGCGACAATAACAACACTTAGTTTTGCTCTGGTTGATTTTTTGTCAGGAGTGATATTTTCCATGAGTTATATTTCCGGTCGGAATGTTTTTATAAAAGTAATTTTTGAGATATTTACTTAATTTAGTAAATAACGCTTTTGTTCAAGTTCCCACGCCCATGCGTGGTTAATAATCGTTTTAATGTCTTCATATTTAGGTTTCCATCCTAAATTTTTTCTGATTAAGCTTGAGTTGGCTATTAATCTTGCGGGGTCACCAGGCCGTCTATTTGCAAATTCTTTATTAACAAGTTTTCCTGACACATCTTCAACAGCTTGAATTACCTCTAAAACGGAGTAGCCGACCCCATTTCCAAGGTTGTATTCCAAGTGTGTTGTGTTATTAATTAGCTCATTTAATGCTAGTAAATGTGCGTCACATAGGTCGCAAATGTGGATGTAGTCGCGTATACAAGTGCCATCAGGTGTTGGGTAATCTTTCCCATAAATTTTCAAAGTGTGTTGTTTAGAAAGTGCGGCATATATCGCTAGAGGTATTAAATGCGTTTCAGGGTTGTGTCTTTCACCTAGTTTGACTTTAGGATGTGCCCCTGCCGCATTGAAGTATCTCAATATCCCATATTTTAAACCATAGGCAGAGTGAAAACTCTGCAATGTGTTTTCAATGATGTATTTTGTCCAGCCATAAGGATTTATCGGCTGCTTCTGATGATTTTCACTAATTAAACCATCCACGGGCACCCCGAAAATGGCGGCTGTAGACGAAAAGATAATACATTCGACTTTATTATGTCGCATTGCTTTTAATAGATTGAGTGTTCCAATAACATTGATTTGGTAGTATTTCTCGGGGTCTTGAACCGACTCACCAACTGCGATTACCCCAGCGAAGTGCATGACTGCGTCTATTTTGTAGCTGGAGAACAGTCTTTCTAAGGCGGCTTCATCTAGAAGGCTGCCAAGAATAAAATCACCGCCAGTTATAGCGTCTAAATGACCATTAGATAAGTCGTCAAAAGTGACCACATTAAAATCCGCATCGTTCAGTAGTTTGACCATATGCGAACCTATATAACCAGCACCACCTGTAACCAATATTGTTTTTTTCATATCAATTGCGCATCTTGTTTAAAATTAGTACTCATTAATTACCCTAAATAAATATTGGCAATTTTAATAAAATGAAATTGGTGAGGTTTGTTTCAGTTAGGTGAAATGCGCTTTAGACTTTTCTGTAGTTAGCTTTTCCTGTGCAAACATTATACCGCACCACAAAAATATAAAGCGCCCCTCTGAGAATGTTGAAAAGTGCGAGCTGAATAAGCTGTTGGCACACCATGCGAGCAAAACACCAGCGCCAAGGGAGTAGAAGATGAAAGTTGGTTTTTGTCGAAATGCAGATAATATTATCCATAGAAATATTAGCAAGCCAATGATGCCATGTTCTGCCGTAATTTTAAGAAATTGATTGTGAGGGTCGTGCGTAATTACCTGTTCCCACTCGGGCTTATTCAGCACTATATTTTTGTATGCTTTTTGGAATCCACCAGTCCCATAGCCAAGTAACGGACGGTCCTTAATTAGCTTGAATGTATTGCTCCAAAGCAACATTCGTATTCCCATGGAAGAGGCTTCAGCCTTGCTTTCATATGCGACGGTTTCATTAGATCCCTGGGCTATCCTCTGCCTCACTGTCGGTGAACTCAGTAAAAGTGCTGGAATCATGAAGATAATCAGTGCTGGTACAACAAACTGTTTCTTTGAATACATGTACGTAGCTGCCAAGGTAAAACCTAGCACTATAAGTGCTAAGTAGCCACTGCGCCCAGGTGTTATGTAAATTACATTGGTTGTTAGAATAGCTATACTGGTTGAAAGTAGCCATTTTTGTACTGTAGTAAATTGCTTAACCTCCAAAATTAATAGAATTGCAGCTGTGAAAGCCGCAACCGAAAACATAATGCCTTGAGTTGCGTGATTACGGATAATAATTCCTATTGGATATTTGTATAGACCTATACCAAATGAATTGGTGATGAAAGATAGCATGGCGCAAGCGCTGGTTACCTGAATAAAGATAAAAGATATTCGATATTTCCAAAATTCATCATCAAATAGCGCAACGGCAATGGGGAGCAAGAGTATTTTTCTCCAGCCCCAGCAGGTGCTCAAGCTTTCACTCCAAGTAGCGATGCTGTAAGTTGATGACAGAAAAAGCATTAAGTAAAACGTGAGTGTCGCGATAACTATTGGTTGTGATAATGTCAAAACAAGTCGCTTTCGCAGAGTATCGGAGCAGATGAACATAAGAAATAAAGTCAATTCAAACAAATTGACTAAAGGTGGAGAAAACAATAGTGCCGTCATTAAAAACACTGTTAGCCAGCGTGCAACGGAAACAGTGTTAAATTCTGTAGGTAATTTAAATGCCGTCATTTAGTTTTTCCTAGTAAATAGTTTATTGTATGCATTCTTTATGTGAGCAATCCGACCGCGTAAGACGTGGCGCTGTAGTTTATTCCAACGATAGCGTAATGCATTAAATGTTCTGCTATGTTTTTGCCTGTGACTGTCCAATACGCTATCAAATATGCCTGTAACACTTCCTTGCTCAACAATTGGTGTTCTTGACCAGTAGTTAGCAATGCCAATGAGCTTGTCTATTTTGCATATTAAGTGATCTGACGGCAAAGAGACTTTATTATTTGCAAGCCAGTTTAAACGCCTTTGTATGGCTGGCAGATCTGTAATGTAAGCTTCAGTGGTCGCAATTGGCAATTCCACTAAAGTTTCATTAGAAAGTAAAAACGAGTCTGGAACCTTGCTATCTGCACCACCTAAAAAGATGAGGAAGTCTGCAGGCAGATTATTAATTGCTGTAGCAATGGCTGCAAAGTAGCTATTGAAATTACTATGTAAAATCACGTCATCTTCAAATATTAATATTCTTTTATATTTATTTAATTCAGCATCTTGCCAAGCATGGATATGTTTAAGTACCAGTGACTTTTGTGCCATAGTCATTGCTGATTCAGCAAATGATTTATTTAAAATTTGAGTATCTATTTCTGGGATGTCATATACAAATACGAACTGAAAGTTGATGTTATGTTTTCGCATCTCATCTTCAATATGAGCTATGCGCCGGCTAAAAGTTTTTACACTTAATACGTAAACCATATCAACTAAGGAGTTAACTGGCACGTTTGAATCATCTGATTTAATAGGCAATTTAATGGGCTCTCTTGAAAATTAACTTTAATTGTTCTTGATTAAAAGGTAATGTTTTTTACTAAGCTCAAGCCCAAATAGACGCTCCAACTTCATTGACCAACGATGTTTCAGCTCTCTTTTTGTTGGCTTGTAATGAGGGTCTGGAGTGAAGTCTTTTTCAGCCTCACTAGCAAGCCAATCGCTGATAATTTTAGGATGATTGCCAGTAAATGGGCTAAGTGCTTGTTGATCAATTTGATAGCCATTAAATAGTGGGTGGTCGTGCCCCCAATATTTTCCAACACGTTGGTTTTTTTCGCTCATTGCAGAAATGCTGCGTACATGTCCGTAATGGTAAATTGGTACATTCACCAGTGCCGCTTGTGGGTATCTGCCTTGTCTATTTTTATCCATGACTACAAAGTATAAGCCATCAGGTGCCCAACTGCGGATAGTGTTGCGTATAATTCGGCATTCGCTTCTATACCAGGCAGGGCTAGTAGCCAACCATTCAGGGCTACCAAAGAAGTGATGGTAATCAAAGGCTAACGCTTCTACTTGCGGATTGTTTAGGTTGTTTTCCATTGATGCGCGTATTTTAGGTAAATCATTTTCGTGCAGAACCTCGTCACCTTCAAGATAAAAAGCCCAATCCCCAGTACAGTTATATTGTGCAATCATTTTTTGCTGGGCGTAAACAAACCCACGATCCTGCATTTTTTCATTCCAATGTGTTTGGATTATAATGATTTTTTCTGAGTTAATTGCTTGTATTCTGGCAAGCGTGTCATCTTCGCTATCACCGACTGCCACAACAAATTCATCGCACAGAGG
>JAYWDO010000106.1:0-28599 GCA_043779795.1 Pseudomonadota bacterium | reverse complement strand
GTGCAATACATGGTTGGATAGTGAAATGTTCGTAGTCGAAAAACAGAAAATTTTGACTGTTGAGGCTGTAGAATGCTTGGCAGAAAGCTGACGGTGGTCACGGGCTGTTGTCGGCCAAAAGCAGTTATCCGTAAATTAAGGCTGGTCGTCAGCAATGGGGGACAAAGCTGCTGTACAGTTTTACAACGTCAATGAGTACTAAGTGCCAAATGCACAAATGCGGACATTAATTGACGGTTTAAAATCTGCGTGTCACTAGTTGGATTCCAGTCTCGGCCACCAATAAAATCAAGCTCACGGCTATGTGGGCTTTTTTTACGTCTAAATTTTTAGAAGCGTTGCTTAACTGGAACCTTTAATAAAGAATTCAACATTTCTAAAAATTAGATCGTCATCTTCTTTTTTTGATGGCTTACCAAGTCCAAGTAGACATTTAGTGTGATCCAATCCTACAAATAGTGATAAAAATTGCGTCGCAGCATAATCAAAATTAGTGATGTTGAGAGAACCAATGCCTAAACATTTCTTGAGGTATTCAGATACTTCACAATGCACCTTAACAGGTCCGTTTTGATAAAAAGTAACACACAGCTCAGGATGTGTTGAAGTGGATGCAAACATTGTTCTATAAGCACCAAGAACTTCATCTTTTCTAATCAAGGAAACAAATTGTTTGGCAATCATTGCCAAACCATCCTGAGGATTTTTAGGATCTAAGTTCTGACCCGTAACTAAGAATTCGTGTTCAACTTTGCTTAAAACAGTCGCTCCAAATAACTCCTCTTTTGATTTGAAGTGACTGTAGATTGTCATCTTTGTAACACCTGACATCTCAGCAATAGCATCGATAGTCGTTCTCTCAAATCCATTCTCGGCAAATAACCTTTGTGCAGTTGAAATGATTGACTCCATTTTTTGTGGGTCAAATGGTCGGCCACGCTTCTTTTTTAATGATGGGTTATTTGTGTTCACGTTTATTTATTATACTTTACAGTATATTTAATATGTTTATTATAACTTAAAGTACATTAATTATAAATGTTTTGCATGAATGTTAAATATCTCGGAGAAAAAATAATGAGTGTCATTAAAGATAGAGTCACAGCGACGAGAGATGAGCCCTTCTGTTTATTTCTGATTGGCATGCGCATTAATAACTTTTGGAAAATACATAAGTGGCTGCCTATATTCTTTCAAATGCCTCAAATGATGAGGGAGTTAGAAAAAGACGAAAGCCTTGGTTATTTGGGAGGCGAAAGTTGGATTGGCAGAAACATCATATTTGTACAATACTGGGCGTCATTTGAACATTTAGAAAATTTTGCAAAATCCCGAGACCATTCTCACCTTCCGGCGTGGCAAAATTTTATGAAGAGAGTTGGAATAAATGGCGATGTAGGTATTTGGCACGAAACTTATGAAGTTAAAAAAGGGAGTTATGAGAACATCTATGCAAACATGCCTCCATTTCTCTTAGGTAAGATTAGCAAACTTACTAAGGTCACAGCATCAATCAATTCAGCGCGAAAAAGAAAGTCATAAAAATAATCTCATAACTTAACTGGAAATTGAAAAGAGAAAGTTACTCCGTCAATTTAGGATGCCCTTTATTATCTTTATTGCGCCACTGACAAATAGGCTTATTACTTTAATTTCATATTCGCAATTCAACACATAAGTTAATCCATCTTTTCGTGATGGTGCCCGAATTGCAATCGAAACTTGCTCATTTAAATTAATTATTTCCAATGTGGCATTTTTCAATGGCAATACGACTTCACTTGAAACCCTATTTGGTAATGCTATAACTTCATGTAATGTCGCAAATGCGCAAGAAGTCATGTTTCTTGGTGTTGCTTTGTCGGGTGCATTTTCAGTCAGCCATTTCCAAGCCATATTTTCTAATTCATCAAGTTGAATTGGCTTCCAGTGGTTGTCAGCCCATTGATGCAAAGTTTTATCTTTGCTCGAATATGTTAACTCATTACCTTCATCGGTTTGAGAGCCAATTTTCTTTGCAAAAAGGAGTTCTACTGATTCTTCAGGTTTTGCCATATCAGCCCCCCCTTTCATCAGAGATGCGCTTCGTAATTCGAGAAGCCTTTGTGGGTGCACCGATTTTTGGTTTAACAGGTTTTGTTTGCTCCTGATATTGACGTAACCAGTTAATAACATCTTCAGTTATCCAAAGTGGTTTTTGTGTATCAGGCGGAAGGCAAGCAGGTGGAAGTGTATGCGGACGACGGCATCTGTCGACAGTTATAACATTTGATTTTCTTTTAACAAGGAAGGAAAGACCATCGATATCGACTACTGGTGGAAATATATTTATTGCGGGCCTGTTCTTACGATTTAAGGAAGATGGCTAGAAGATGCTGGGCGGGTGATTATTATCATTTGGTAATACACAAAACTTTACGAATAATCTTTGTTACTTAATTTTATAATTCGCTAAAAATTGAGTGGTAATTTTTTATGTTTTACTTTGCCACACTCTTGCCACAATCAATGGCCAAAAAAACAGAAATCAGAATTACATTAAAATGTAATTAAAAATCTATTGAAATTCAAAAAACGCATCTATTTCAATAGATTATGTTGGTGCCCGGAGCCGGAGTCGAACCGGCACACGCTTACGCGCGAGAGATTTTAAGTCTCTTGTGTCTACCAATTTCACCACCCGGGCAGATGGAAGGCTGTACATCAATTAACGGTGCGTATTCTAACACTTTACTCGGGGATTTTATAAGCACTAATTGCGTTTTATTCAGATAATTTCAAAATAATTGTAAAAATATGTATTTTTAATGAGGCTAATGCTAAATCAGATGCTTAAGCTTCCGTTTAACCCACAAATTAATCGATTAGTTATTTCTTATCGCGCACCAGCTCTCCATGTCGATTAACTTCACGGCCTAGTTAAGGATCATTTTTTGGCAATGGGTTCCCTAAATCCGTAACCTTAAGTCGTTAGGTGTTCAGCGTCTATCCCTTTTCATAATATACGCAAGCAACGCCTAAGTACGCTTTAAAGAACTCGGCTGGTTGCAATCTGTCAACAATGCAGCTTTATCATACGACATCTGCATATGTACAATCGCTTGACACGCATTTTCATCATTCTTATATTGCTCGTGTTTATGCTCAGGCAAATTACCACGTGCAGCACCCATTTCATCCAACAACTCACTATGGCCTACATAGGTTCTAGCATAGGCGGTCTAAATGTCATACTCAATATTGACATTTAAATTAAGTCGGCATCTGTCAAGCGTTTAAAGTCATTTAATAGTTAAATTATCTAAAAAAATCAATCAAAATAACTTGACTTATGCACATATTCTTAATGTTTTACATTAAGAATTACAATAATCCTTATAAATCAATGTGTACAATATAAGTAATTGATTTTAAACATATTATAAAAAAGACTAAAGTTTAAGCTATTTTAAAAAACCCTTATAGAATGACAAGTTACAGTTTAAACTCACAAGTAATCACAGAGTTATCCACAGAGATTGTGGAGACTATATTTTGCTTCAGGAATGGTTTTAAAAGTCAACACTTGCATGTTTTTTACGATTATTATTAGCCCAGAATTTAATATGCACATTACTTTCCAACCATAAATATGCTTATTTAAAAACGTAATAAAACTCATACAAGGTAGCACTTTAATATGCAATCTATTGCGAGATACTTTACATATGGCACTTATATTTTCACGCTTATGATATTTTTTCACCTCGTGATTGTTAGTTGCATTTAGCTTACTCACCAATGCCTCCATGAATATTTCCAGTAAAATTACCAAGTCATCCAAGCACAACAAACTTGATAGGCATACAGCAATTATAGGATAGTGTAGAACTGTTTTATAATCACAATGTCTTTTATACTGACTCACTTAATTAAGCATAATCATCTATCAGATGTCACTTGGAATGTGTATGAAAAATAAACTACTTTGGCTTTTACTTGCTCTTTTAAGTACTACACAAACAGCGCAATCACTTGAAATTACACCACTAAGACCATTGCAGGAACAATCTCAAGCCGCGCATTTAACTGCAGAAGTGTTAACACGCTACCACTACAAGCCAGTAAAACTAGACGATACAAGCTCTTCCAAAATATTTGACAACTATATCAAGTCATTAGATAGTCAACGCATATTTTTCTTGCAATCAGATATTGACCAATTTTCTGATAGTAGAACCATGCTTGACGACGCAATTCTAAAGGAAGACTTGACCATTCCCTTTGTTATTTTTAACCTATATCAACAGCGCATTGTAGAGCGCACCGCTTATGCACGTTCATTACTAAAAAAAGGTTTTAATTTCGATAAAGTTGAAAGCTATCAATACACACGTGAAAAATCAGCTTGGGCACAATCTCAAGATGAGATCAACGACCTTTGGCATAAGCGTGTTAAAAATGACTGGCTACGCCTTAAGATTGCTGGTAAAGACGACAAAAGCATCATGAGCACCTTAGATAAGCGTTATGAAAACACTTTAACCAGTATAGCTAAAATCAAAAACGATGATGTTTTTCAAAGTTTCATGAATGCTTACACCATGACTCTAGATCCGCACACGAATTACTTTGGCATACGTGCGTCAGAAGATTTTGATATTTCCATGAAGCTATCGCTCGTTGGCATTGGTGCTGTGCTACAAGACAAAGAGGAATATACGACCATTAGAGAACTTGTAACCGGCGGTCCTGCAGCACTTTCTGGCCGACTTAAAGTTGGTGACCGTATTGTTGGTGTTGGTCAAAATGAAAAAAAATCAACCACAGAGGTAATGGGCTGGCGGCTTGACGATACGGTAGCATTAATCAGGGGAGCTGAAAACTCAGTAGTAGTGTTAGATATTTTACCTGCAGAGGCTGGCCCTGATGGGAAGCATAAACTAGTTACACTCATTCGTAAAAAAATTAGCTTAGAGCAGCAAGCAGCCAAAAAATCTATTATCGAAGTGAAAGATGGTAGTAACACTAAGCAAATTGGTGTGATTACTTTACCTGTGTTCTATCAAGATTTTGGCGCACGCCAAAAAGGTGACAAAAATTATAAAAGTGCTACGCGAGATGTAAAACGTCTGCTAGAAGAACTGAAGAATGCAAAAGTTGATAGCGTATTAGTTGATTTACGTGACAATGGCGGCGGATCATTAGATGAGGCCATTGAACTCACAGGATTATTCATCGACAAAGGCCCAGTGGTACAAGAGCGTGATATTAAAGGCAGTATCAAAGTAGATAGCGATACTGGTTCTGGTGTGGCTTGGAACGGCTCTCTAGGCATATTGATTAATCATGGCTCAGCGTCTGCTTCTGAAATTTTTGCAGCGGCAATACAAGACTATGGCCGTGGCATTATTATTGGTGAGCAAAGTTTTGGTAAAGGCACCGTACAGTCTGTGGTGGATTTAGATCAGCTAGTTAAAAATGACCATCCAAAATTTGGTGAGATAAAAATGACGGTTGCACAATTTTTCCGCATCAATGGTGGCACTACACAACTACGCGGCGTGATGCCAGATATTAGCCTGCCTTCAGCGACGGACACAGAAAGCTTTGGTGAATCAAGCTTTGATAATGCCTTACCTTGGTCACAAATCAAGGCAGCAGACTTCGTACCAGCGGGTGATTTAAAAGCCTTGGTACCTTTGTTAACGGCAAGCCATGATGCACGCATCAGTAAAGATAAAGACTTTCAGTATTTAATGGAGGATATTACAGAGTTTAATATTCAGCGTAAAAACAACCGAGTCTCTCTCAATGAGCTTGAGCGCCGCAAAGAACGTGAAACCCAAGAGGCACGTTTAGCTGCTCGTGAAAAAGGCAACACTTCTACTGATACAACAACTAAACCGAAGAGCGCAGCCATACAAGATGATGGGCTACAGTCAAACGAGCGGAATCTTGACAGCGATTTAGCAATGGAAAAAGTAAGGAAAAATAGCAAAGATATATTACTGACTGAATCTGCACACATACTGAGTGATGAGCTGAACTTACTTAAAAGTAACGCCAAACTGGCAGCTAGCGTGTTATCTAATACAAAAGTTCATTGATACAGAATTAAAATAAATTTTCAATCGTATATTGATGAACCTTAAAGACTAGTTGAAAGATAGCCCTAAATAGAAATAGAACTCCTAAATAAAACATATGAATAAAATAATAGATGGGTAATTTTTGATTTAAATTAAAACCTTAGATTAAGCTTCAAAATATTATTGTACTTCTTGCATATCACGTATTGTTCAACACGAAGTAGTTAACTTGGCTGCGAACTTAGGTTAAACTAGCATTCACTATAACAATTAGGAGCACATTATGTTCTTTCTAGGGTGGCAAGGCATTTACGCTGTCGTTGGCTTGGCTATTGTCGTTGTTTTAGGATTGGTTGCATTTGCCAAAGTAATTAAATAACAAGCGATTGCAATGTAGCTATGGGCTGTGACATTCGCGTTATAGCCCATTTTTGTTATAACAGAGCGTTTGTTTAAGTCAAAACAAATTATGTTTTATAAGCATAGCTTTAAATTTGGACTTACCTAAACGGCTCAACTGATTAAACGCCTTCTTTATAACCCAGCAAAATAAAGGTATCCAAAATACCTTTACCTTTAACATCCACACCTAATCGAGCTGAAAATGCATAGGTACTTTTAAGTAAACTTTGTGTAGCTTGCGTTACCTGAATCGCATCGCTGATACAAGTGTCTTCCATACGGCTAGCCATGTTCACAGTATCACCCCATAGATCATAACTAAACTTACTGCTACCAATTACCCCAGCAACAACGGGGCCTGTATTGATGCCAATACGCATGTGTAAATCTACGCCAGTCTTAATAGCAACATCATTCAGTGCATACTGCATTTCAAGCGCCATTGCCGCTATTCTATGTGCATGATCGGTACAAGTCACCGGCGCACCAGAAATTACCATATAAGCATCACCAATAGTCTTAATCTTTTCAACCTGGTACTTTTCTGCCAACTGATCAAACTTTAAAAATACCTGTGAAAGCAAATCAATCAATTGCAATGGCGGCATTTTTTCTGACATTTGTGTGAAGCTGACTAAATCTGCAAACATCACTGTGACAGCTTCGTAATGATCAGCGATGCGCATATCATTCGCTTTAAGGCGCTCGGCGATTGCTGCTGGCAAAATGTTAAGTAATAACTTATCCGACCTCGCTTGCTCTAGCTCCAAGGAAATCATGACACGTTCTTTTTGCCCCTGAAAGTACCGTAATACACTATACAAAATAGAGGCGGTTCCGGTAATATTCATCAAGAAAAATGCGTCTTTTATCCCTGTTGGAATCGGCATCGCATTACCTGCAAAGAAATGATTAAGCTTCCATGAAATAAAAGCCAAACCAATAAAAAGTAAAAACCAAGCTGTTGATTGGCGTGTGCCAAGAATCATTAAAGCGCCCACTGGCGATAAAATCGCCCAAATTGCCACACCGCTAGAGGCTGCAAAACCGCCAATCGCCCACTGCATAAAAAATGGCATTACCAACAACATAACCAACTGGGTAAAGATGAAGTATTCAAAACGCTTATATCGATAAAATAGGAATAAGCTGACATAAGAGATTACAAGGTAAAAATATGGCACTGCGGCGATAACAGCATAGCCATCACCTAAGCTTGATAAAGTAAATATCCAAAAAATACTCACTAATGTTTCAGCCAACACCAGTAAAGATAAAATAGATCTACCTAATGCTGCAGGCGTAGGATTAGAAAACCTGCTCCAGAACTCGCGTGTTAATATTGATGGTGAGGTTGTATTTTCGAGCATATTTGAGAATGTGATTAATAATATTCTTGATTAGTTAACGACATACTATAGCGTAAGATGGGATGCTTTTGTGGGCACTACGCTTATTAACTATATTTAAGTATAAAAGAAACTCCCATACAAGCTTTTGCTTTGATTCACAACATGAATTCCCTAAAGCCATCAATAACATCAACAACTTAAAAAGCTAACTTGTATATAAAGCATACCAGCATTAATAAAATAGTGTAAATGACTTAATTTATGCTTGATTTGCAGTCGCCTAAGAGTTATTGTTTTGTTTTGGCTTATTTTGTAGTCCCTTTTATTGACAAGGGATTTGCGTGTTTTAAGTTGTTTTTTTAGACCTAAAAAACAGTAACGAAGTAATGCGGTTTTACAAATAGAAACACTACATTATCAATAGCAAAACTAGAGGAGTCAGCATGAGTTTAGATCTACTAAGAGGCCTTGGCGTAAAAATACCTTATAAAACCAAATATGATAATTTCATTGGCGGTAAATGGGTTGCACCAGTTAAAGGTGAATACTTTGATGTTATTACGCCTATTACTGGCAAACCATACACACAAGCCGCTCGCTCTAGCGCTGAAGACGTTGAACTTGCATTAGATGCTGCTCATGCTGCAGCAGATAAATGGGGCCGTACAGCGGCAGGTGAACGTGCTAACTTACTACTTAAAATTGCAGATCGCTTAGAAGCTAATCTTGAATTATTAGCCATAGCAGAAACTGTTGATAACGGCAAACCGATTCGCGAAACAATGAATGCTGATATTCCATTGGCGATTGATCATTTCCGTTACTTTGCAGGTTGCATGCGTGCGCAAGAAGGCAGCTTAAGTGAAATTGATGAAACAATGGTTGCTTATCACTTCCATGAGCCTATTGGCGTTATCGGTCAGATCATCCCTTGGAACTTCCCAATTCTAATGGCGACCTGGAAACTAGCGCCAGCAATAGTTTCTGGTAACTGCGTGGTATTGAAACCAGCAGAATTCACACCGATTAGTATTTTGATTTTGATGGAATTAATTGCAGACATCTTACCTCCAGGCGTAATCAACATTGTGAATGGCTATGGTCGTGAAGTAGGCGCACCATTAGCAAACAGCCGTCGCATTGGCAAAATTGCCTTTACTGGTTCAACCGCAACAGGCCGCGTGATTGCACAAGCCGCTGCTTCAAACTTGATTCCAGCCACTTTAGAATTAGGTGGCAAATCACCTAACATCTTCTTTGAAGATATTGCTGATGCAGATGATGACTTTTTTGACAAATCTGTTGAGGGTCTTGTCTTATTTGCTTTCAACCAAGGTGAAGTTTGTACCAGCCCATCACGCGCGTTGATTCAAGAGTCTGTTTATGACAAATTCATGGAACGTGTATTACCACGCGTTGCTGCTATCGTTCAAGGCAACCCGCTAGACCCTAACACCATGATTGGTGCACAAGCATCACAAGACCAACTCAATAAAATCATGTCATACATGGACATAGGCAAACAAGAAGGCGCGCAAGTGCTTATTGGTGGCGAGCGTAATGTATTAGGCGGTGCTTTTGCAGATGGCTATTACGTTCAACCAACATTGCTTAAAGGCAATAACAAAATGCGGGTGTTCCAAGAAGAGATTTTTGGCCCAGTGTTAGCGGTAACAACTTTTAAAGATGAAGCAGATGCGCTTGCAATCGCCAATGACACTGTATTTGGTCTTGGTTCAGGTGTTTGGACACGTGATGGTAGTCGTGCGTACCGCATGGGTCGTGGTATTAAAGCTGGTCGCGTTTGGACTAACTGTTACCATGCCTACCCTGCACATGCTGCATTTGGTGGCTATAAAGAATCTGGTATTGGTCGTGAAACACACAAAATGATGCTAGATCATTACCAACAAACTAAAAATCTTTTAGTAAGCTACAGCCCTAAAAAGCTAGGTTTCTTCTAAATTAAGGTTCTTTAGAATAGTACCTTTTAGTAATCTTGAATTAACATTTAAAGAAGACTAGAATCAAGAGGCGCTCATGGCGTCTCTTTTTTCGCCGTATGTTTCATATTTTAGTACTTTTGGAGATTTTGTGATGACCGAACGCTTATCTGCAACCCCTTCAGCTATAGGCTTAATTCACAAACTCAAAGCGCAATACGGAGCTATTGTGTTCTTTCAATCTGGTGGTTGCTGCGAAGGCAGTGTTCCGCTATGCATACCTTCTAGTGAATTTAAACCTAGCCCTTCAGATGTGATTGTTGGTGAAATTGATGGTGCCATTTTTTATATGGGCCACAATCATTTTCAGTTCTCAGAAAACACCCATACCATTTTAGATGCATTACCAGGCTCAAGCGGCTCATTTTCCTTAGACTGCGGCACTGGTTTGGCTTTTATTACAAAAGGCAGATTGTACAACGACGAAGAGTTACAGCAATTAGGCCCAGTAGTGACTTATGGTTATCAATAACTATTTCTAAAACTTACTGTATTGTCTTTAATGTATTTGGTGCAATAAAAAAAGAATCATCAAATAACTCTGGCTTAGCCACCGCATAACCTTGCGCGTAATCCACACCAATTTCTTTTAATATTTCGATAATTTCATCGCTCTCGGCAAACTCGGCAATGGTATGTAAACCCATTACATGCCCAACATTATTGATAGATTCAACCATTGCGCGATCAACTTTACTGCTGATGATTGCCTTTACAAACATTCCATCAATTTTAAGAAAATCTACATCTAAGTTTTTAAGGTAAGCGAATGATGACAAACCGCTACCGAAGTCATCTAATGAGAAACGACAACCAATTTCACGTAGCGTCTGCATAAACTGTCGCGCTTTATTTAGGTTGGCAATCACTGCAGTTTCGGTAATCTCAAAACAGATTCGTCTAGGATTAACACCATGCTGCTTAATCTGATCGACTACAAACTCCAGAAAGCCTTCTTCAGAAAAGGTCTGACCAGAAAGATTAATGGCGCATACATAAGGAAAATTATCACCTTTACGGCCAATGATAGAAAGCGCTTCACCGACTACCCAACGATCTATTTTCGGCATTAAGTGATAGCGCTCTGCTGCCGGAAGAAAGTAGCCTGGCGGATAAAGCGTTCCATCCAAGTCCTGCATACGAATCAGCAACTCACAATGAAGTTCAGCTCCCTCAACCAAGGATTCCATACGCTGGATATATAAAACAAATTGTTTTTTCTCCAGTCCCAAGTGAATACGTGACACCCATTCAAGCTGATTATTGCGCTCTTTCATATCTGTATCATCTTGACTATAGATGTGTAGTCGGTTGCCGCCCTGCTCTTTAGCGGCATAGCAGGCTGAATCTACTGTACTTAAAAGCTCACTTAAGGTTGGTGTATGAGAAGGTGAAATTTCAGTGAGCCCAACGCTGGCACCGACCTTAAAAACTTTGTCATCATAGGTAAAACGATACTCACGTATCACCTGCAATAAACCTTCGATAATTTCTTGCGCTTTTTGCAAATTACAACCCATTAACAGCAATGCGAACTCATCGCCACCCAAACGTGCTAAAGTATCTGAGTTACGTACTTTAGCTTTCAGATGATTTGCAAGTTGCCGTAGCAACACATCACCCGCCATGTGACCGCAAGTATCGTTAACCACTTTAAACTGATCCAAATCAATATAGGCAAGGCAATGCACTCGATTTCCTGTGGTCGCATCATCAATGGCAGCTTGCGCTTTACGGTCGAACTCATAACGATTTATAAGGCCTGTCAATTGGTCATGGCGCGCTTGAAATGAAAGCTGATTCGAGAGTGTTCGCAGCATAGTCACATCATGCAACACGGTAACGATGCCAAAGGTGTTGCCGTCACGATCATAGAGTGGAGTTGCTGATTTGCGTATCACAAACTCTTGTCCATCAGCACGTTTCAGTACTACTTCCTCATAATTGCTATAAGCATCAGTTAGCCACACACTATCTACAGAAGTAGTTTTGTCGTCAGCCATCAATCTAAATAATGACTGTAGTTTTTTACTCTTCACTTCTTTAAAATCAACACACGTCAGACGTTCAGCAGCGGCATTCATATAAAGCACATACCCTGCGGCATTACTAGTAATCACCGCATCAGCAATACCTTCCAGCGTAACATTCGCACGTTCTTTTTCAAGTTGCAATGCATATTGTGAATCTTCAAAACGCTCTAACATATCGTTAATACCATGAGACAGGCTTGCTAACTCATCATTACCCGTGAGGCTCCGTACACGTGTGGTCATATTTTCAGAATCACCAACGCGTTTAATATCGTCGTTCAAGCGCTCCAAACGCAATAGTACCAATCTGTCAAACAACCAACTAATAACAGCAAGCATCACAGCAATTAACGACACAAACCAAGAAAGAAAACTTAAATTAGATTCACTTTTTTTAAAAATACTGCGATCACTCACTGTGCTTACTACTAGTTTAGCAGCACTGCCAACAGTATCTAATATGGCGTAGCCAGCCACTTGCGAGTCACTTAAAGGCATGACTACCAAACCATCTTTTACCAAAGATGGTTTTATTGTTGCAAAGCGCTTTTCCAACAGAGTCGCTATGGTAAATTTAGCACCAACAATGCTCTCAATATGCTGAGTCAATGCTTCATCAATATGGCGCACCATAATCAGAGTGCCTCGTCGCTCTGCTTTACGACTAGCAGGTTGCACATCTAAAGCAGAAACAATACAGACCCCTTCGGGTGTCCAAATAAAACCTGTTGTATGTTCTTTAGACAAATCAACAAGAAAACCACCTTTGACAACGGCCTGCTCTAAGAGAGCTGGTATTTTCCATGGTTTACCACTGACAGAATCAAACCCGCGCTTATATACGGCTTGCCCATCAACGCTAATCAGTATGATTGCTTTAATTTTTAAGTGGCTGAATATTTCATTAGTGTAGTTTAATTCAATGTAACGTGGGTCTAGCTGTGCCATATATTGATAGGTATCATCCCGATGCGCATATTCCGCTATGATGCCACCAAGTTGCTGGGCTTGTTCTTTTAGCAGCCCAACTGCACTACTTGCCTGAATTATGGTTTCATCACGTTCTAACTGAGTGTAGCCATCCAGCAGCACCGTGCGTGCGGCAAAGTATAATGATACAAACAACAACATGGCTGTTGCCACTACGATCAGCATTTTGGCTCGTAAACCTGTGAATTTTTTTTCAGCCATTTAGTTTAACGAATCATTGACAGTACTGTAGTGTGTAAATACATTCAGCAATAGGCTTGGTACGCATCATCATGTAGTCTAATTTGCATTAAATGATATGGAGCATATTTGCTAAAAAAGTTCATATCAAACTTCTTTTAAAAACCTAAGCTATCTAACAAATCATCCACTTGCTCTTGGCTAGCAACCACGTCAACTGCTTTTTCTCGGCTAACTTGTGGGCCATTCATTAAAGTAGCGTTCCCCTCAACTTCTTTTTTAGGGCTAGGCGATGAAAAATCTACCAAAACCTGGACAAGTTGCTTTTCCAAGTCTTGCGCTAGGCTAGTGATTTTCTTAATCACCTGGCCAGTCAAATCCTGAAAATCCTGAGCCATCATGATGTCCATCAACAAGGCTTTAGTCTCTGCGGTATGTTTACCCGTCATTGCTAAAAAAGCTAGCGTCTCATCTGCCACTTGGTTATATTCACTTTTCAACGAAGGGATCGATAGCGCCTCTTTCCAACGCTCTTCTAGGGCAGTAGCATCTGTAGCCAATTTAGTTTGTAACGGAATCGCTTCATCTGTAGCGTTTAGCACACGTTCTGCAGCCTGCTCTGTCATACGAGCTACATAATTGAGCCTGTCGCGTGCATCGGGAATATCCTGCGCCACTTGCTCTAATAGTTTATCCAAACCTAAACCTCTCAAACTGTCATGCAGCGATCTTGTGACTTGGCCAATTCGATGCAGCATTTCATCATTCTGGTTCAGTGTAGTCACAACATCTAGTTGCGCAGTTTGTGGCTGTAAAAGTTCGCTACTCATGTTTAAGCCCCAGCCTTTTCAAGTTTCTCAAATATTTTAGATATTTTTTCATCCAAGGTTGCCGCCGTAAATGGCTTAACAATGTAACCATTTGCCCCAGCTTGCGCTGCTGCGATGATATTTTCTTTTTTAGCTTCAGCAGTCACCATAAGCACAGGCAATTTAGCCAATTCCGGGTCTGCACGAATATGCTGCAACAGCGTCAGGCCATCCATATTAGGCATATTCCAGTCTGAAACAACAAATTCAAAGCCACCGCCTTTGAGCTTACTCAGCGCAATTGCACCATCTTCAGCCTCATCAACATTGCTGTAGCCAAGTTCTTTAAGTAAGTTTCGGACAATCCTGCGCATGGTTGAAAAATCATCCACGACAAGAAATTTAGTATTTGCGTTAGACATGCGTTACTCCGTTAACAATAGTCATTCTTAAAATTTATAATTAAACTTACCAAACGACTCATTCTGATTTTTCTCATAGTCAATTATCGACTACATTGACTCAAGCTTTATTCGAGATTAGCGCTAGAAAAGCTACGCTTTTCATTTCAACATATATTTATATGCCGCCTTGCTGTGCTTACACACGCAATGCTCGTGAGCTGTGTGCAATTAAGTAATTAAGCACAAGTTTTGGCAAATCATTTAAATGTGCAATTTCGTCTACACCACCATGTGCAACAGCCTCTTTAGGCATACCATAAACCACGCAGCTTTCTTCATTTTGTGCAAAGTTGTAAGCACCTGCATTTTTCATTTTGGCCATACCAGCAGCACCATCTTTGCCCATACCAGTCAGAATGACACCGATTACGTTTTTACCAGCAAAGGTCGCAGCAGAATCAAATAAAACATCCACAGATGGTTTATGCCGATTCACTGGCGCCCCGTCACTCAGGTGGGTGACATAATTGGCGCCACTTCTTGCTAACAACAGGTGTTTATCGCCAGGTGCAATATAGGCATGACCGGGTAAAATACGCTCTCCGCCTTCTGCCTCTTTCACAGAAATCTGGCACAGTGAATCGAGACGATTGGCAAATGATTTAGTAAAACCTGCTGGCATGTGCTGTGTAATCAAAATGCCAGGGCAATCTGAAGGCATCTGTAATAAGAATGATTTAATCGCTTCTGTACCACCTGTAGAAGCGCCGATAATCAGTAATTTTTCACTACTGATCAATGGATTACGTAATGGAACAGGCGCCGAATTCTCTGACTTTACAGCAGATTGACGTGGTAATGATGCGATTCTAGCCTGTGAAGCTGCGCGTATTTTATCGGCAATAATATCGGTGTATTCACGCATACCATCTGAGATAGACATTTTTGGTTTAGTTACAAAATCAATAGCGCCAAGTTCAAGTGCTCGCATTGTTATTTCTGACCCACGTTCGGTCAGCGTAGAAACCATCACCACTGGCATAGGACGTAAGCGCATCAACTTTTCTAAAAAGTCTAAGCCATCCATTTTTGGCATTTCGACATCCAGCGTCAAAACGTCTGGGTTCAACTGCTTAATCATATCACGTGCAATCAACGGGTCTGGCGCTACACCCACCACTTCCATATCATGTTGACTATTAATAATCTCAGTCAACAGACTGCGAATCAATGCAGAATCATCAATAACCAATACTTTTATTTTCATTTTTATTTTCTCGTCATTATATTTGTGATTACATTAATCTTTAAAACATATCAATTTCACCACCCACGCTCGTCGTTTTAAGCTTGCTGGCGTATTCCTCTTCGCGTTTAACCAAAGTATTGTTGTGCATATTTCTCAGTTTTTTGACTAAGACTCTGCCAGTTTTAGGAAAGTAGTAGACTTTTCTTGGATAAATATCTAATAGGTCTTCACTGGTGACGCGAATGCACTCTTCTTTAAGAAACTTGCGTACGAATATCGCATTACGATCACCCACGTTGATAGTCGTAAAGCTTTTTAATACATTGCCGCCGCCAAAAATTTTGGCTTCTAAGTTTTCACGGCGAGCGCCATTACGTAACAATTGGTTGATTAGTACTTCCATCGCATAAGTGCCGTAGCGCATGGATTCAGATACAGGACTATCCTTGTCGGCCGCCGCGCTATCAGGTAACATAAAGTGATTCATGCCACCAATACCACTGACGGTATCGCGTATACAGGCAGAAACACAAGAGCCCAGCACCGTAACAATGACCATATCTTTATCGGTATAGTAATATTCACCAGGTGAAATTTTTGCAGCATAACAATCAAACGTGCGGTCAAAATACAACGTGGTTGAGATTTCTTCTTGTAGCATACTCATACAATTATCTCTCGGCTTTGTGCTGCAGATTGCTTATTATTTTTACCATCACTTAATTTATAAACGGTTTTTCCAAGTAGATGAAAAGCATTAGTGACATAAAGAAAATTCTCTGAATGGCCTGCAAATAACAAACCATGTGGTTTCATTAAAGGTACAAAGTGACTCAATATTTTTGATTGCGTCGGTTTATCAAAATAAATCATTACATTTCTGCAAAAAATCGCATCGAATGGCTCTTTTAGCGCCCATTGTTCATCTAACAAATTAAGCTGACTAAATGTAACCAGGCTACGCAACTCGTCACGCACACGCACTAAACCTTCATGTGTGCCAGTGCCTTTTTGAAAAAAATGTTTACGGCGCTTGTCAGATAATTTGCTGACACGATCATACGGATACACACCACGCAATGCTGTTGCAATGACATTGGTATCAATATCAGTAGCAATAATTTCTACTGGGGGCTTCATTGTGCCAAAAACCTCGCATGCCGTCATGGCGATGGTATAAGGCTCTTCACCTGTAGACGCAGCAGAACACCAAATACGAATAGGTGCTTTGAGCTTGACTAAATGCTCCGCGAGTATTGGAAAATGGTGCTCTTCACGAAAAAATGAAGTTAAATTTGTGGTTAGTGCGTTGGTAAAGGCTTCCCACTCATCTGGATTATTCTCACTTTCAAGATTGTCAAGATAACCCTTAAATGAGTCATAGCCTAAAGCACGTAAGCGTCGACCAATACGGCTATAGACCATATCGGTTTTAGCCTCAGATAAAGAAATGCCCGCATATTGATAAATGAGTTTACGTACTCGAGAAAAATCGTGTGCTGTAAACTCAAATTCACGATCTTTTTGGTAATTTTCATTAAACATCACAAACTCTCGTCACTTCATTGTAGGAACAATATTTTTCCTAGACTTTTATCATTTATGGGCATTTCTTAAAACAGCATACCTGTAACTCTGGTAAATTAGTCTTTAACTTGGCGTTAGTGGGCTACGTTCTTTCATCTCATTTACTGCAACATCTGCTGGATCCATCGTTTGTGTTGTTGCCATAAATGAGCTGCGTTCATTCAATTGCACAATCGCAGCATCAGCCGCTCTTCTATTGCGATCTTCTTTGCTTTGAGCTGCAAATGGATGTGAACTATCTTTATAGATCTTAAGTAGATCTGCTGCTTTTGGCTGACGCGCTACTGCGCTCTTGATTGCAAGTTTTGTAGCTTCGTAATTCCAATCCTGAATACGATCATTCATATCCGCAGTTTGGTCAATAAATACGCCGATACAGATAAAAATATCATCCGCCTCTTCAACTGGAATAGTGCCATCTGCAACGCAGTCCATCACCGCCATAGAGATACCGCGTTGCGCTGGGCCAAACATTTGCAAAGATTGTTTTGTGTTTCTAAGCGTTACTTTATTGAACATCACAGTATTTGGTTTAACCATCATATTTGGTGCAAGAATCGCTAGCAAACCATTAACGCCTTCTTTTTGGTCAGTCAGAGTACGACAAAATGCATCTTCAGCAGCACTACCACGTGGACCCATAATTAAATCAATATGTGCAACATTTTTTAAATCTAAACCGCTACCATCTGGACGATTTTCAATCACTAAACCTTCACCTACTAAAACACGATCAATAACAGCCATTTTAATTCTCCTGAATATCAAAGTTTATTACTTATAAATTAGCATTGCTAGTTTGCTTTGCTGTTCACCTACTCTTGAATCCTTGCCACTACAATATTACAACAAACTAACGCTTACTCATCTTTATGTACTGCACTCTATTGTCATTGTTATGTTCTTCCAAACTAAACACACTCACAGCATTCATCAACTCATCCGCTTGTTCCATCATTGATTCGGCAGCAGCGACAGCTTGCTCTACCAAGGCAGTATTTTGTTGGGTCATGTCGTCCATCTTCATCACCGCTTCATTCACTTGTTCAATGCCTGCGCTTTGCTCGCTTGAAGCTGCGGCAATCTCACCCATGATGTCTGATACGTGTTTGACTGAGGTGACAATCTCTTGCATGGTGTTACCAGCATTTTCTACTTGCCGGGTGCCTTCTGCAGTTTTGCTAACTGAGTCGGCTATAAGTTCTTTGATTTCTTTGGCGGCTGATGCTGAGCGTTGTGCCAGATTGCGGACTTCACCTGCCACTATAGCAAAGCCACGACCTTGTTCACCTGCTCTGGCAGCTTCTACTGCGGCGTTGAGGGCAAGGATGTTGGTTTGAAAGGCGATGTCATCGATGACAGAAATAATGTCTTCAATCTTTTTAGCGCTGGTGTTGATGGAGCTCATTGTGGTGACGACTTTTGAAACTACGTCACCGCCTTTTACGGCAACATCTGAGGCTGCGCTAGCTAGTTGGTTGGCTTGTTTAGCGTTATCAGCATTTTGTTTAACGGTTGAAGACAGTTCTTCCATGCTGGCTGCAGTTTTTTCTAGGGAGGCCGCTTGCTGTTCAGTACGGCGTGAGAGGTCGGCATTGCCTTGGACAATCTCTTTGGCTGCGGTGCTGATGGTTTCTACTGCCACTTTAACCGTGGCAATTGGGCCCACAATCATTTCCAGAGTTTCGTTGACACTTTCTACGATCTTACGGAAGTCGCCTTGGTGGTTACTTGCATCTGCACGGACTGAAACGCGGCCATCATTAGCTGCACTTGCCAACATTCGCACATCGCCAACCAATGCATTGATTGATTCAATACAAGTATTTAGGTTATCTTTAATGTTATTGAAATCACCATGGTAAGGGTCAGTAATCCTGTTTGGAATATTGCCACGAGCGATACTTTCCAAATTATTCGCAGCCATATTGAGTGGCGTAACAATCGCATCTAATGTTGCATTTAGCCCTTCAATCACTTTGCGATATTCACCCAAATGCTGTGTTGCATCCGCACGTATAGTAAGCACGCCAGCTTCTGCCGCTTCAGCAAGCAGGTTACCATCGGCTACCAATGCTTTGATTGCATGCCCGCAAGAATTTAGGTTGTGTTTGATAATATTGAAATCGCCATCATAACTAGCGGTAATTTCGGCGGGAATCACACCTTTTGATAAATCATCAACATAAGTAGCAGCCATATTCAATGGTCCAACCACCGCTTCTAGCAAGCGATTCATACCAGTGCTCACATCACGCATAAAACCTTCTGGCAAGGCTGAAGCATCTATGCGCTGCGTTAAATTACCAGCCACTGTTTGCTCAATCAAGTCAGCCACTTGTCGTTCTGCAACCACTTCTGCAGTGCGATCACTCCACTGTGTCATACGACCTAAATAGCAGCCATCGGCTTCATCATAAACAGGGTTAAGTAATAGCTGTAAATGATGGCCTGCCATCACAGTATCTATTTTCTTAGGTGCGTTTAACACTTGTGCAAAATTCGCCTTATCAGCATCACTTTCCAGATAGATGCCTATCGCACCACCCATCATTTTTTCTACAGAAAAGCCTGGATGTCGTACAGCAATGCTTGCGCTCAAGCTTTGGAATAAATCTCTGGCCGCTTTATTCATGTAGATAAGGCGATTACCTTCACTTGAAACGGTTACCGCCATGGCTGAATTATCTAGCGCGGCTTTGATGCGATTAACACCACTAAGCGTTTCTGTGTGATTAAAATCTAAACGTGTTTTTAATACACGGTAAGAATCCATCACCAAAGTCAACTCATCGCGATGCCCTGTACGTTTTACCGCCTCATGGTCGATACCTTGGACGCTAGAAAGCAAATACCTAACTGCATTTTCAACACGTGGCATAATTGCTGCATATAGCATCCAGCCAAGCAGACCAGCCAATGCCACGCCAAACAGAATCAATGTACTACTAACAATCATCAAGTGCTTGTAATTATCTTCTGTCGCAGAAAATTCATCGCCAGCGATTTTCAATTCCAGATTAGCCAGCTCACTAATTTTGTCTGTAAGCGGATCAATTGCAGGATAAAGTTCAGAAGCGGTAAAAGCACTGATTCGTTTAGCGTCTTGGCTACGTAAGATGCTTTGCAATTTAGATGTGGCCTCATTTGCTTTTACAAATAAAGATTCAACTTCAGCTACTATTTTTTTCTCATCTGGCATTAGATAAGTAGCCGTGTAATCTTTCCATTGCTTATCGACTTCTTTTAAAGCATTTTCAACATTGCTCTCTCCTTGCGACCAAGTTAGATTGCCGTTACGTACTTTATGCGAGGTATCAACAATATTCACCGCATACATATTAGCCACAACTCTAAGTTGCTTTAATGGAATCATGCGATTTTGATAAATGCTAGAAAGCCTATCATTACTGGATTTAATGTCAGAAATCCCATTATAACCAAGCGCTAGACTGATCAATGCCACCAACATGAAAATTGAAATAATGCGCCATCTGAGACTAAAATTTCGTTTGATAGTGCGAAATTTAGTCAGTATTGTATCTATCCAATTTTCACCATTTTTAATCACATAATGATAACGCATAGCACCATCAATCTGCTCGCGTGATGCTTTTTTACGCACAGAAATATAGCCGGCATCTTGGCCATTCTCGATGACGGGTGAAACGATAGCCTCTACCCAGTAATGATCGCCATTTTTACAACGATTTTTGACAATACCAATCCAAGGTTTTCCTGTCTTGACAGTTGCCCACAAATCAGCAAAAGCTTCTGGCGGCATATCAGGATGTCGCACGATATTATGATTTTCACCAATCAATTCATCTTCAGTAAACCCGCTAATTTCAACAAAGTCGGCATTAATGAAAGTAAGCTTTCCCTTAGCATCTGTCTTGGAAACAATTTGCGTTGTGTCCTTTAGTTTCAGCTCACGCTGCGTCACAGGCATATTGATTTTCATAATTTCTTCCTTTAGTTTCCAAGAATATCTTTACTCAATAATCGACTTAAAAACACCTTCAACTCGCTTTAGTCAGGTCGGTAAACGGTTTACTTGCTCACCCTGCATACGTATTTCCGTTAAGACAGTCTAGCGAATGTTGTACTACCTGATTGCTCAGTTTTATCCCGCATGGCATGAATTGCACTGATGGTTTTTTTAGAAGTAGATACAAAGTCACCGCTTAACAACTTTCTGGCACCATCAGTTTTATTATCATGTACGCAACTGACGATTGCACCGACTGTTTTATGGAACTCGGCATGAGATGCGCGTAAATTCTTATATTCAGTCGTTGAAGAATATTTAGTTGCTGGGCCTTGGATCCATTTACCCAAATCGCATTTATCATCACAAGAAACTGCCGCTACATCTAATTCTTCATGCGATTGGCCGCCAATGTACTGCACCAAACGCATTTTCCATTTAACGTGTGTGTTTTCTGCATCTTTAAACGAGAAGGCTTTGTGTTCACCTAAAGCCGGTACCACTTTTGCAGAGATCAAGTTAAGTTTTGGTGATGCTCTACCTACACTTCTATTGTTAGATTTACGACCATCATCATCCAACACAAACACACTTACCACTGCGGCCATTTCTTCAGCTTGCTCCATCAGTGATTCAGCGGCAGCTGCGGCTTGCTCGACCAATGCAGTATTTTGTTGCGTAACATCGTCCATTTTCATAATAGCGTCGTTAATTTGTGCAATACCAGAACTTTGCTCATTTGAAGCCGTTGCAATTTCACCAATAATGTCAGAAACACGTTTAACCGAACTCACGATTTCTTGCATGGTTTCACCAGCCATTTGAACTTGCTTGGTGCCTTCTGTAGTTTTGGTCACTGAATCATTAATCAGCCCTTTAATCTCTTTGGCAGCGCCAGCTGAACGTTGTGCCAAGTTACGCACTTCAGCCGCCACGACCGCAAAACCACGACCCTGCTCACCTGCGCGAGCCGCTTCTACCGCTGCATTTAACGCTAAAATATTGGTTTGAAATGCAATGCCATCAATCACACTAATAATGTCTTCAATCTTGCGTGCGCTTTGGTTAATCGCACTCATGGTACTAACTACTGCACCAACCACTGCACCACCTTTAACTGCTACATCGGTAGCCGTGAGAGCAAGTTCACTGGCTTGTTTGGCATTATCGGCATTATGTTTCACGTTAGATGAAAGTTGATCCATGCTTGATGCGGTTTTTTCTAAACTAGATGCTTGATCTTCAGTGCGGCGTGATAAATCGGCATTGCCTTGTGCAATCTCTTTAGCCGCCGTATTAATGGCCTCAGCCGATTGTTTAATGGTAATGATTGGTTTTACAATCATTTCTAGCATTTCGTTCATGCCTTCTACAATTCTGCCAAAATCACCTTGATGTTCACTTGCATCTGCACGCACAGAAACGTGGCCTTCACGTGCCGCATCAGCCAGCATTTGTGCGTCATCATTCAAAGATTTTAGGTTGCTACGCACTTGCTCAATTGCCTCATTCACATAGGCTTTTTTACCTGGAAACGCTTCAAGCGGTGCATCAAAATTGCCTTCTCCAAATTCTTTCACACACGCCATGGCTTTTTCAGTCAACTCAAGCTGTCCTGCAACAATCGTATTAACAGCAGAGGCTAATTCACTGAATCCACCTTTAAACATTTCAGCAAACATGTTCTTGTCAATGTTGCCTTGCACATGTTCGTTGGTAACCCATTTTACTGAATCTAACAGACCCTTTAACTTGCCGTTAAGCCTATCAAGATTTTTATTTATTTCTGATTTTTTGCCTGGATATTGTTGAATTTTTACGTTGAAATCACCGTCACCTAGGTCTTTCATCACTTTAATCATTTCATTTTTTTCTTGCACATGTTCGCATACCATCAAGTTAACGCTATGTGCCATCTGCGCATAAGCACCTTTATATTGCGCTTCATCAATCACCACATCAACATCGCCAGCATCGTGCTCATCAGACATGTGCTGCATATCGGCAAGTATGGTTTTTACGTTACTACGTAACAACTCAACACCTTCATTGATAAAAATACGTTGTCCAGCAAATCGCTCTAACGGTGCATCAAAATTGCCATTGGCAAATTCTGAGATACATTGCGTTGTTTTGCGCATCACTTCAGCTTGATTAATGGCCATCACATTAATATTTTCTGCCATCACTCTATAACTGCCCTTATATTGATTGGTATTTATAGCAGCTTTAAGATTACCTGCTTTATTTTCTGCAGACATCAAGTTTTGCTCATCAATTACTGATTTAAGTGTTTGCTGCATTACCTGCATAGAGGCCATTAAGCTGCTGGTGTCACCACGCTCTAAAACTATCTGACTATCTAAATTGCCATTAGCTATACTATTGGCAATTTCAGCCACAGCCTTTGGCTCACCGCCTATTTGCTTATGTAAATTGCGGTTGATGGCAAAGCCCATTGCACCAATCACGAGTAAAATAAATGCGCCTATGATCATTGATAGATTTTTTGCATTATCTTTGGCTACAGTCGCCACTTGCGCACTTTTCTGACCAGCTTCAACTTTGTAATCTATATGTTTAGCTATATCACCATTCGCTTTTTCTGCGGTTGAGCGAATATTGATATACAACTCACGTGCCAGTATTTTATCATTAGCGCGTGAAGCATCTAATATTGGCGCCATTTGTATGTAGTATGCATTTAAGCCAGCTTTATCTGCCGCCAACATTGCTTTTTCTTGATTATCAGCAACATAAATTTCATAAGTTTTGAATAAATCTACAAGATCATTTTGCAAAGTTTTGATAGCCACATCAACATCGGCCATTTTGCCTGCATCCTCAATAACGGTGTGATTAGCCACGCGAATGCGCAAAGCATTAAACTTGTAACGCACCTTATCCAGCGTAACAATACTTGGCGCGGTAATGGTGTTTGCATAATTGGTTTCTGTAAAAACATTTTCCATTTGATGTTGACTCAACACAATCAAACCTATTAATCCAGCCATAGCGATAAACGTTAGCAATAACATCTTTTTGGCAACACTCATATTACTTTCCTCTCACATTACTTTTTAAGTATTAATTTAATCAATCGTGATTACTGAGTCTTAAACTATTACCAGAATCACCAATATTCGCAGTTACATAGCATGGCCAAACTTGCCAACCACATACTTCTAAATCTTTTCTAAATTTAGCCTAAGGTAAGAAATGTCTTTAACTTGGTCATATTCAGCTTAGCAACCTAAAAATCCATACACAATTTACATATCGTATTATTGAGTCTTCACCCGCACATTTCATTGACAGGTAAAGTGGGTATTTGCCTTGTAGTTAAACGAATTGAATTTAATTAGATTTAGAATAAAAAAAGCCGATACATTAAGTAACGACTTTTTCTTAATTTACTTTAAAAGTAAATAGTAATAATGCCAGATATTTATCGTTAGGCATGACCTGTAGCCACGCCTAACTCACTTTAAAATTCTTCCCAATCTCCGTTATTCGTACCCGTTTTTGCAATCGCTTTTGTGGCAGGTTTAGCAAAAGGTATTTTGGTTTGTGGTGCGCGTGTTACCGTGCGCAACACGGGTTTACTTAGCGCTTTACCTGGAGATTTACTTGCAGTTCTCGTCGCATAGTTACCATCTAATTTAAATACACTAATAGCATCTGTTAAGGCGTTGGCTTGATCTACTAAAGACTCAGCTGCTGCTGCTGCTTGTTCAACCAATGCCGCATTTTGCTGAGTGACTTCATCCATACTGGTAACAGCCGTATTGACTTGATTGATGCCGGTACTTTGTTCTAATGATGACGCCGCGATTTCACCAATAATATCCGCAACACGTTTAACCGAGTTAACGACCTCTTTCATCGTTTTACCGGCGTTTTCTACCAATACAGTACCTTCAGTAGTTTTAGCCACGGAATCATTAATCAGAACTTTAATTTCTTTAGCTGCACTAGCAGAGCGTTGCGCTAAGTTGCGTACTTCTGCCGCAACCACGGCAAAACCACGGCCTTGTTCACCAGCTCTCGCCGCTTCAACGGCAGCATTTAAAGCGAGGATGTTTGTTTGAAAGGCAATACCATCAATCACACTAATAATGTCTTCAATCTTGCGGGCACTCTGGTTGATTGCACTCATCGTATTCACTACCTTAGCAACAACCTCGCCGCCTTGCACCGCAACGCCGGATGCTGCCATTGCCAGCTGATTGGCTTGTTTAGCATTTTCAGCATTGTGTTTTACAGTTGAGGTCAACTCTTCCATACTGGCCGCAGTTTCTTCAAGGCTTGCAGCTTGCTTCTCGGTACGCGCAGATAAGTCACTATTGCCTAATGATATTTCACTAGCCGCTGTACTAATGGTTTCTATCGCCACTTTTACCGCAATAATAGGCTCAACAATGGTTTCTAGAGTTGCATTAATCCCTTCTACAATATTTCGGAAATCACCGAAGTGATTATTGACATCAGCACGAACGGTAATGCGGCCTTCACTTGCGGCTTGCGACAACATTTCAGTATCTGCACTAAGTGTCATTAAATTACTACGTACTTGCTCTATCGTTTTATTTATAAATACTTTTTTTCCTGGCAGGTTTTCCATGTGTGCATTAAAGTCACCTTCACCAAATCCTTTTACACAATTCATGGCTTGTTTAATCACGGCAATATGACCCGTGACCATGGTATTAACACCAGTAGCCATTTCACTGTAAGTGCCTTTAAATTGATCAGCGTCCATTACAACATCAATATCACCTGCATCGTGCGCAGCTGCCATTGCATTCATATCGACCACAAAAGTTTTGATATTTTTACGGGTGCTTTCAATCGCCTCATTAATAAAGGATTTTTTACCAGGAAGCTGTGCCATAGGTGCATTAAAATTACCCTCACCAAACGCCTGTACCACAGCAATCGCCTTACGATTCATATCGATATGGCCGCCAACCATCGCATTTACACCACTGGCCATATCGCGGTAAGTACCAGAAAATTTAGCTTCATCCATCTTGGCATCAATATCACCCGCATCGTGTTGCGCGCTCATTGTAGTCATATCGGTAACGAAAGATTGAATGTTGCTCCGTGTATTTTCAATCGCATCATTGATAAACGCTTTTTTACCCGAAAATTTTTCTAATGGCGTTTCAAAGTTGCCTTCACCAAAAGCTTGCACTACCGCAATGGCTTTTTTGTTCATCTCAATGTGGCCTGCAACCATTTTATTGACACCGGTCGCTACATCCGCATAAGCACCTTTATAGCGGCTGGCATCCACGGTTACGTCAATATCACCGGCATCATGCTGAGCGCTAACATGGCTTAATGATTTCACCAAACCGTTGAGGGTATCTTGCAAACTATTAACAGAATATGCGACACTGATTTTGTCACCATCAGCCAAATTAAGCTGTTGCGTAAGGTTGCCAGCAGCAAGGTTTTTTGCAATATCAGCTAAATCTTCAGGTTCGGCACCAAGCTGCTTAGTCAAGTTTTGGGTAATAAACCAACCGATGGTACCCAGCATGCCTAGTGCAAGCAGTAGCACTGCAATTGAAATCGATACCGCATCTTTTTGCACAGTAACGGCTTGCTTTCTGGTGTTATCGGCTAGTTCTGCCTTATATTCAAGTTGAATCTGAATCGCGTCTTGTAGTTTTTTGAGGGCTGGCATCAGCGCCTGCTTAACCGACACTTCAGCTTCTACTGTTTTACTCGCTTTTGATAATTCAATCACTTTCATACGTTCAACATCGTAGCCTGAAAATAGCACGTTAACGTTGTCGTACATTTTTTGTTCTTTATCATCAGAGATACAAGTTGTCCCGCCGCATGCATTTTTTAAATAGTGTTTTAGCGCATCTTCTAGTTTTGTATGTGCCTCATTAAGCGCTATTTCAACCTCACGCATTTTAGCGTCATCTGTCACAATCACATGAAACAATGATTGCCCATTTAAATTGGCAAGACTTGACCTAATGTCAAAAAATGCACGGTAGGATGGCACGGTATTCACTGCGGCATAGCTAGCTGCATTGAATACTTTGGTAATCTCAATATAGCTAGAAACCGCTAAACCAGAGAGCCCTAATGCCGCAATTGAGCATAGCATTAACATTTTTCTAGAAACGGTCATTTTCATTATCTTCTCTTTGTAATAGATGAGATTACATCTCATCACTTAAGCACTGTCATGGCCTAACTTTTTAGTAAGGTATTCAACTGCAAAATCAGTGTTAAATTAATCACTACTGCTTTCACGGTACAGGTCAACACCCACTGAAACCAATACAGCTTTTACTGACTATTTACGGCTAATGTACAGCCACACTATCAATAAGCGCCATTTCTTGGCTGCTCATCAATTGCTCAATATCCACCAGAATCAACATTTGCGTTTCTACAGTCGCTAAACCAACGATGTACTTAGTATCAATGCTGGTGACTAATGACGGCACATCACGAATTTGGTCATCTTTTAAGGCCATCACATCAGAAACACCATCAACCACAATACCCACCACACGACCATGAAGATTAAGAATAATCACCACGGTAAATTCATTATATTCAATTTTACCTAAGTGAAATTTGATGCGTAAATCCACAATCGGTACGATCTTTCCGCGTAAATTTACAACGCCTTTAATAAAGTCTGGTGTGTTGGCAATTTGTGTCACAGCGTCATAACCGCGAATCTCTTGCACTTTTAAAATTTCTAAACCATATTCTTCTTCACCCAACACAAACGTAAGGTATTCACCCGCTGCGCTTTTGGCTTTGCTTGTTGTATTGGTGGTGCTGCTAGCAGTTTCTGTACTCATTTTGTAAGCTCCTTAGGCATTGCTTAATTGGGTTGTTTGGTTAACCATGTTTGAAAATGATAGGTTGCCAGTAAGGTAATTGGTGGATTGTCCCATTTGAATCAGTGCAGCCACGTCTAAAATCAAGGCAACGCATCCATCACCCATAATAGTAGCGCCGGATATGCCTGGCACTTTTCTATAATTGGTTTCTAGGCTCTTAATCACCACTTGTTGCTGACCTACTAATCGATCGACAAATAATGCAGATTTTTTACCATCAGATTCCAGTAACACCAATATACCTAGTGTTGGGTCAGTAATCTCGGTGTGCTGATTAAATAGGCTGTGCAGGGCAATTATTGGCAAGTATTCGCCACGCACATGCACCATACGGCCTTCACCAGTGACAGTTTTAATGTCTTCTGCGCGTGGTTGTAGCGTTTCTACAATTAAATTCAGTGGAATCACATAAATACTGTCGCCTAGTGATACTGACATACCATCTAAAATCGCTAAGGTGAGTGGTAGCGCAATGGAAATAGTGGTGCCAAAACCTAGCGCAGAACGAATTTCAACCACGCCGTTCATGGCAGTAATGTTTCGTTTCACGACATCCATACCTACACCACGGCCAGAAACATCGGTAACGACTTTTGCAGTAGAAAATCCTGGTGCAAATATCAGTGCAAACACTTCAG
>JAYWDO010000105.1:0-11924 GCA_043779795.1 Pseudomonadota bacterium | reverse complement strand
AAAGGGAGCATTTAATTAACGCGAAATTTACCCCGTATTTAACCGTGTTTTTAGGCCTGATATTAGGTTTTTTGGTTACATTAACCTCAGTGGGTGCCGGGGCCTTAGGCGTCACCGCGCTTTTAATTATCTACCCAAATAGATTAATTACCACTATTATTGGCTCTGATATTGCACATGCAGTACCGCTAACATTGGTTGCCGGCTTAGGTCATGCGAGCATTGGCACTGTAGATTACACTTTATTAGGTACGCTTTTAATTGGCTCGATACCAGGCATTTGGATTGGTAGCCACTTAAGCTCAAAAGTAGCTGAGCATTGGGTACGCATTGCACTGGCTACCATACTAATTTTTGTGGGCTTAAAGCTCATTTTCCATTAAAATATCGGGTTACCGATTGAGTGTTTTGATATTGATGAACGAGCACTTTTGTGCTTCTATTTATCCAATATCAAAACTAGACAAGGCGCAAGGTTGAATCTAGCCGCGCCGCATATGTTTTATATGCAAGTAATAAATTAAAACTTGCAACGCCTAGAAGGCTTAGATAAATAGTCGTAAAGATAATTGAATGAAGAGAAGTGCAAAATGTACAAGTATGATGAAATAGACCAGAGATTAGTTGATGAACGCGTTACGCAGTATCGCGACCAAACACGCCGCTATTTAGCAGGCGAATTATCAGAAGAAGAGTTTCGCCCGTTACGCTTGCAAAATGGCTTGTACATTCAGCGCCATGCGCCTATGTTGCGTATTGCCGTGCCTTACGGCATGCTATCAAGCAAGCAACTGCATAAATTAGCAGATATTACACAACGTTATGATCGTAATTATGGTCATTTTAGTACGCGCCAAAACTTACAGCTCAACTGGCCTAAACTTGAAGAAGTGCCTGAAATTTTAGCTGAGCTAGCCACCGTTGAAATGCACGCCATTCAAACATCAGGCAATTGCATTCGCAACATCACTACTGATCAATTTGCTGGTGTTGCCCCAGATGAAGTTGTTGATCCGCGCGCAATGGCAGAAGTCATGCGTCAATGGAGTACATTCCATCCTGAATTTGCATTGTTACCGCGTAAATTTAAAATCGCGGTGTCTGGCGCCAAAGATGATCGTGCCGTTGTGCAAATGCATGACGTTGGCATGGAGTTTTATCTCGATAGCAATCAAAAACTTGCCATCAAAGTATGGGTGGGTGGTGGTCTAGGCCGCACACCTATACTAGGCGCTGTGATTCGTGAACATCTTGAGTGGCAACATGCACTCACCTATTGTGAAGCGATTATCCGTGTATACAACTTGCATGGTCGCCGCGATAATTCTTATAAAGCGCGTATTAAAATCTTGGTTAAAGCGCTGGGTATCGAGGAATTTCGTAGCCAGGTTGAGGCTGAATGGGTGCACTTAAAAGACACACCAAATACTATTTCTGAAGCAGAATTAGCGCGTGTTTCTAAACATTTTGAGGCAATGCCTTACGCAATGCTACCAGCGCATAATGCTAGCTTTGATGCGGCAGTTGCAAGCAATCCGGCTTTTGCTGCTTGGGTTAAACGTAGCCTGCATACGCACAAAATCGCTGGTTATCGCGCAGTAACGCTATCACTCAAACCACATGGTAAAGCCCCAGGCGATGCCACAAGCGAGCAAATGCATGTAGTTGCCGACTTAGCTGCACAATATAGCTTTGGCGAATTGCGTGTTTCACATGAGCAAAATCTAATTTTAGCAGATGTGAAATTAAGCGATTTATTTGTAGTATGGGAACAAGCCCGTGCGCATGGCTTAGCTACGCCAAATATTGGTTTATTAACTGACATTATCTGCTGCCCAGGTGGTGATTTTTGTTCATTGGCTAATGCCAAAAGTATCCCAATTGCTGAAGCGATTCAAATGCAATTCGATAACTTGGATTACTTGCATGACATCGGCGATATTGAGCTTAATATCTCAGGTTGTATGAATGCTTGTGGTCATCATCACATTGGTCATATTGGTATTTTAGGCGTTGATAAAGATGGTTCTGAATGGTATCAAGTGTCTATTGGTGGCAGCCAAGGCAATAACGCTAGTATTGGTAGCGTTATTGGGCCTTCGTTCTCTGCCGATGAAATGCCGAATGTTGTACAAAAGCTCATTGATGTTTATATTAAACAACGTACACCAGAAGAGCAGTTTATTGACACGGTTCGCCGCATTGGTGTTGCACCATTCAAAGCCTATGTTTACGCTAAAGATGAGGTGACAGCATGAGTCAGCTAATTAAACTCAATAATAACGTTGCCAGCATTATTAATAATGAATGGATTGTTGTGCAATTGCCTCCGAGTTTGGTAGAAGCACGTAAACAAGCCGGTAAAGTGGTACAGTTTAAACTTACTGGTGAAAAAACCGTTTCTGAAGAACAGTTGAGCAACACTGTTATTCCAGAGTCAGGCAAAGTCATTGTGCCGCTAAGCGTGTTTATTGCGCGCAAAGCACAATTACAATCACGCATTAACACAGGTAAAATTGGTGTTTGGGTAGATACGCATGAAGTATTAACTGATTTAACCGAGCACCAGGCAGATTTAAACCAATTGCCGATTATTGCCGTACATGTAGAGCGTTTTGCTGATGGCCGTATATTTTCATTAGGTACATTATTGCGCACTCGCTTTGGATTTAAAAACGAACTGCGTGCATTTGGCGATGTGCTACGTGACCAGTTGTTTTTCCTTAAACGCAGTGGCTTTGATAGCTACTTAATTCGCGCTGACAGAAATGCAGAAGAAGCTTTATTAAGCTTAAAAGACTTTAGCGCGCCGTATCAAGGCGCGGTAGATGATACGCGACCTGCATTTGCACGCTACAACCGCGTTTCTTAATGGAAGCTTAGCTATGTCAGATCAAGTCTCATCAGGTTTAGTCTCAAGCTTACGCCCTGCGGCTAGTAATCCAGCTACGTCGCCTGAACTAACAGCTATACTACAAACCGCAGTCAATCAAAAGCATGTAAATGTCATCAGCCTATTAAAAGCCGCCATTAGCGAGCTTGGCGGTCGGCATGAAATCACCTTTGCTAACAGCATGGGTGCTGAAGATATGGTGCTGACTGATATAATTATGCGTGAGCAATTAGCCATTGAGATTTTTTCATTAGATACTGGCCGATTACCGGTTGAAACATACGATTTAATTGCGGCCACTGAGCAAACATACAATACCAAGCTTAAAGTGTTCTTTCCTCAAGCTGAAGCTGTAGAAACTTACGTTAGATCAAACGGTATCAATGCATTTTATGAAAGCATTGATTTACGTAAAGCCTGCTGCTTTATGCGTAAAGTAGAACCATTACAACGCGCACTTAAAGGCAAAAAGGCTTGGATTACCGGCATGCGTGCAGAGCAATCTAGCACACGTGTTGATTTACCATTCCGCCAGTTTGATGAAGCTAACAAGCTAGAGAAATTCAATCCTTTGAGCGATTGGTCTGAGCAAGAAGTTTGGGCTTATATTCGTATGCACAACGTGCCTTATAATAAATTGCACGATCAGTTTTACCCTAGTATTGGCTGTGCGCCTTGCACTCGACCAATTGCGATGGGTGAAGATATTCGTGCAGGCCGCTGGTGGTGGGAAGACCCGCTGAATAAAGAATGTGGGCTGCACGTTAAGAAATAAATCATAAAAAATAAACCATAAGAATATAACTAATAAAAGATGTAAAAATAACTGTAAAAATTGATTGCAAACTGAAAATTATGACAACTAAACAAGCAACTCCTCGTCAGCCACTTTCGCATTTAGACTGGCTAGAATCTGAAGCCATTTACATTCTGCGCGAAGTCGCTGGGCAATGTTCTAATCCCGTATTGCTATTTTCAGGCGGTAAAGACTCACTATGCATTTTGCGCCTCGCAGAAAAAGCATTTAGACCTGGTCGCTTCCCCTTCCCATTAATGCACATTGATACCGGTCACAACTACCAAGAAGTGATTGATTTCCGCGATCAACGTGCTGCCGAATTAGGTGAGCGATTAATTGTACGTAGCGTTGAAGACTCAATGAAACGTGGTACGGTTGTACTTAAAACACCAGATGAATCACGCAACAAACATCAATCTGTGACTTTACTTGAAGCCATTGAAGAACTTGGGTTTGATTGCTGTATCGGTGGCGCACGTCGCGATGAAGAAAAAGCCCGCGCTAAAGAACGCATCATGAGTTTCCGCGATGAGTTTGGTCAATGGGATCCTAAAAACCAACGTCCTGAATTGTGGAGCCTGTACAACGCGCGCTCGCACAAAGGCGAGAATATTCGTGCGTTTCCAATTTCTAATTGGACAGAAATGGATGTTTGGCAATATATCGAACGTGAAAATCTAAAATTACCTAGCATTTACTTTGCACATCAACGTGATGTCGTCATGCGCGGCGGCTCAATTGTGCCAGTGAATGTGCCACTGGTAAACGGCGAAGTGGCTAACCCGGTTAAAGCCGGCGAAGAAATAATCAATATGCAAGTACGTTTTAGAACAGTGGGTGATATTAGCTGTACCGCACCTGTGATTTCTGACGCGGATACTGTGTCTAAAATCGTACTGGAAACCGCAACATCCACCATTACTGAACGTGGTGCAACTCGTCTGGATGACCAAACATCAGATGCATCAATGGAACAACGCAAGAAAGAAGGCTATTTCTAATGAGCAGCACGAACACACTAAATATCAATACAAAACATAACGATAGCCTATTGCGCTTTATGACCTGCGGTAGCGTAGATGACGGCAAAAGTACGCTTATCGGCCGCTTGCTGTTTGACACCAAAACCATTTTGGCTGATACGCTTACGCAAATGGCGCGCACTTCAGAAAAACGTGGGCTAACTGCGGTTGATTTATCACTTTTGACTGACGGCTTGCAAGCGGAACGTGAGCAAGGTATTACTATCGATGTCGCTTATCGTTACTTCAGCACTGGCACACGTAAATACATCATCGCCGATGCCCCTGGCCATGAGCAATATACGCGCAATATGGTGACGGCTGCGTCTACTGCCAACTTAGCGATTATTCTGATTGATGCGCGTAAAGGTGTATTGACTCAAACACGCCGCCATTCTTACCTTGCACATTTAGTGGGCATTCCACACATTGTAGTCGCTGTAAACAAGATGGATCTAGTCAATTATGATCAAGCCATTTATGATAAAATTTGTGCTGACTATTTAGTATTTGCCAATGAAATTGGCCTAGCACAAAGCAAAAGTGAGGCTGGTAATGATATTAGCTTTATTCCAATGTCAGCATTAAATGGTGATATGTTGGTAGATAGGCTAGAAAATATGCCTTGGTATACCGGCAATACAATGATTGAAATGCTTGAAGCTGCACCGTCTGCGCATACCGAGCATAACGAACCATTCCGTTTCCCTGTGCAATTTGTATGTCGTCCGCATGCCTCTGATAACCCGGAACTACACGATTTCCGTGGCTTTATGGGTCGCATTGAATCTGGTGAAATTGCCGTTGGTGATGCAGTTACAGTGCTACCTAACGGTTATCAATCAAAAGTAAAAGCGATTCAACTGGGTGAAGCCCAATTAAAATCTGCCACAACTGAGCAAAGCATTACCTTACTTTTAGAAGACGAAATTGATACCTCTCGCGGTGACATGATTGTTAAATCGAGCGAGGCACAAGAGCCAGTCAAACAAATCGATGCTTTTGTCTGCTGGTTATCAGAAACGCCAATGTCAACCGCACGCACTTATGTGATTCGCCACACTACACGCGAATCTAAAGCAAAAGTTGGCGCAATTGCTTACAAAATAGATGTAAATACCTTGGAGCAACAAGCTACTACTGATTTAAAAATGAATGACATTGCACGTATTACATTCAAACTTGCACAGCCGTTGATGGTTGATAGCTACGATACGAACCGTGCCACTGGTGCGTTTATTGTGATTGATGAAAGTAGCAATAATACTGTTGGCGCAGGCATGATTATTTAGCCTATTTTGATTGCGGCTTTAAATGTTACATATTAAATAGCACTAAAATCAATTAAAATACCACATTAGAATTTTAAGCTCTTAAGGAATAAAAATGACTTACGTCGTTACCGAAAACTGTATTCAATGCAAATTTACCGATTGCGTTGATGTCTGTCCTGTAGATTGCTTTGTAGAAGGCCCAAACTTCTTAGCGATTAATCCTGACGAATGTATTGATTGCACGCTGTGCGTTGCAGAATGCCCTGCTGAGGCCATTTTTGCTGAAGATGATGTGCCAGCAGATCAGCAAGCATTTATTGCGCTCAATGCGCGTTTAGCTGCCGTTTGGCCGGTTATCACATCGCGCAAAGCTGCGCTTGAAGATGCAGACGCGATGAATGGCGTACCTGGCAAGCTTGATTTGCTAATAGAATAATTAGATTTAAATACTCATTAAAATTTTAAAGGAGGCATTTGCCTCCTTTTTTGTTTCAATCTTTTTTCAATGATTACTTATTTGCACTTTAGATTATAAGCGCTTTACTCACCGAGCAAAATGTCAGCACCATTAAAATATCTACAACACTACCCTGCCGCACTACAAGATAAAATCAGGCAGTTGCAGGCACAAGATAAACTTGGCGAGTACATCACGCTACGTTACCCACAAGCACATCTGATACAAACTGATAAAGCACTTTATCAATACAGCAATGAGATCAAGCAAGAATTTCTGCGTAATGCTCCACTGTTGGATAAAGTGCATTATGACAATCGACTCGGTATCGAACACCATGCACTGGGTCTGAACACTGCTATATCTCGCGTACAAGGTGGAAAACTCAAAGCTAAAAAAGAAATCAAAATATCTGCATTCTTTAAAGCATCACCCGCTGAATTTTTACGTATGATCGTCGTACATGAGTTGGCGCACTTAAAAGAACGCAATCACGACAAAGCATTTTATCAGCTTTGCCAACACATGGAACCTAGTTATCACCAATTAGAATTTGATTGCCGCGTCTATTTATTATGGAAAAATGTACCATAAATAGCGGCCAGTAAAAACTTTTTATTGAAAACTAGCAATCATTCACTTAGTGAGCGTGCCCTGCCCATAACTTACTTTTACGAATGGCTAGCCAACCAAGCAATAAATATCCTGCCATTGCCATTGCCAAACCAGATGGTGCATACCAAACAAGTGGTACGATCAAACCAGCTGATACGGTTGATAGCAGCATTTGCATAAAAGCTTGCCCTGATGCCGCCGTGCCGCGAATTCTTGGATGGCGATCTAATGCGGCAAGCGATAACACCGGCATAGCCAACGCCATGCCTACATTAAAAAAAGCTATCGGTAGAATATTATAAATCGGATTTGTGGGTAAGGTGAAACAAACCACTAGATTGAGTAAAACCATCAAAGCCATCCATGCATATGCAGTTTTAATGACTAGTTGCTGCGAATAAACACCGGCGGCACGTTTAGCCAAATAAGACCCTAGAATCATGCCACATACCGTTGGCACAAACATATAGCCGAACTGATGCTGATTTAAACCGAGTTGTTTAACCAAAAAAATAGGGCTAGCTAGCACATACAGAAAAAAACCTGCGAAATTTGCACTGACGGCCAGCACCACATAATTGAATTCTTTATCACCGTAAATAATGCGATAGTCTTTGATGACTTGTTTAGCAGAAAGTGGCATGCGTTTAGAGATAGGCATAGTTTCTGGTAAATACCGCATCGCCGCCCATAAACTTAAGCTTGAGTATAAAGCTAAAAATATAAAAATAGCCTGCCAATGAATACCAAGTAATAAGCCGCCTATCATAGGTGCAACGGCAGGTGCGATACCAAACAACATTTGCACTGTAGCCATCACGCGCTGCGCCTGCGCGCCTTCAAACAAATCTCGGACCATTGCACGTGCAACCACATTGCCTGCGCCGCCCGAAAGACCTTGTAGCGCACGAAAAAACCAGAGTGTTTCAACATTTGGTGCAAATGCACAGCCAAAAGAAGCAATTACAAATACTGCTAAGCCCCATTTAATAGTTGTAATGCGCCCTATCGAATCTGAAATAGCACCATGCCATAGCGTCATTAAAGCGTAAGGTAGCAGGTAGAAAGTCAGGCTTTGCTGTAACTCAAGTGGCGTGCCATGTAATGCAGTTTCTAAGGTTGGGAAAGCTGGGAGATATGTATCGATTGCGAATGGCGCCAATGCCGCAAGGCTAGCAAGCACAACAGAAAGTACAAATGGAGATGATCGATGATTCAAAATTATTATTCTCAAATAAAAAAACGCGCGGCTGACTCTCGTCAGCTTGCGCGTTTAATTTAACCACATTCTAGCTAACTCATCATAAATTAATTAGGGTAAAGCATGAAATTCATCCACACGATCATTTAACTCACCAGCAATCACTCTTTTTGAGTTTTTATCATTTCTAAACACAATCGGTTGCGCCGTTAACACTGGATTCTTAGAATCTTCAATCGCTTTTTCTATTAAATGATGATGCGGCGATTTACTGCACACTGGGTCAGCGGCTTCTGCATCGCCTGATAACAAGAATGCCTGACAACGACAGCCACCTAAATCATTTTCTTTTTCTGAACAGCTGCGGCAAGGCTCTTTCATCCAGCTATCACCACGATATTTATTAAACGCTGGAGAGTCTTTCCAAGCCCACTCCAAGCCCTTTTCACGCACATTCGGAAACTGCATATTAGGCAATACTCGCGCAGAATGGCAAGGCAATACATCGCCATTTGCCGTCACAATCATAAATATTTCACCCCAGCCGTTCATGCATTTTTTCGGACGATCAGAAAAGTAATCAGGTACCACAAAGAAAACTTTCATCTTATTGTTAGAATTAGCTCTAAACTCATTGGTCACAGCTTCGGCATGTTCAACCTGCTCTTTTAGTGGCATCAGTTGATTACGATTCACTAAAGACCAGCCATAATATTGCGTATTGGCTAGCTCAATATAATCGGCACCAAGCGCTTCTGCCATTTCAAGGATTTCTTTGATATGGCCAATATTGTAGCGGTGCAGCACCACATTCAAGACCATTGGGTAGCCGTGATCTTTAATCATGGCGGCCACTTTTTTCTTTAGCTCAAACGTCTTGGTATTAGTGATGAAATTATTAATTTCTTCAGTAATATCGTGCATTGAAAGCTGGATATGATCTAACCCACCCTCTTTAAAAGCCTTAATGCGCTTTTCTGTTAGGCCTACGCCAGAAGTAATAAGATTGCTATAGTAACCAAGCCTTTTAGCTTCGATGACAATGTCTTCAATATCATCACGTAACAGCGGCTCGCCACCTGAAATGCCGAGCTGAATTGCGCCAAGTTTGCGTGCATCACGTAATGCGTCTATCCACTGCTCTGTAGTGAGCTCATTTTGGGTATGTTTATCGTAGTCAGTAGGATTATAGCAAAATGCACAATGTAGCGGGCAACGATAGGTTACTTCCGCCAACAGCCACAATGGCTGTGTATGGGTAATATTTGCAGACACACCATTATTTTGTGCTGCATGTATTTCTTTTTGCACCACTGATTGTCCTAAAGATGCTTGTGTCATTTTGCTGCTCCTAAATTTTTTCGGATCGCTTTATGTTTAAAGCTTAATCTTAAATCTTACGCAACCAGGCTTTACTTAAGCCAAGTTCAAACATACCAATGATGTCAGCCTCAATACCATCAGCATCTGGAAATGTGGTTTTTAGATCTGCGATGATATCGCTAACAGTCACTTTTCCATCTAACCGTTTAATCACCTCACCTGCCCCACCATGTAGCTTCACCATACCTTCAGGAAAAAGTATCACGTAACTTTGTTGCGCTTCTTCCCACTGAAAACGGTGGTGAAATGCAAGCGCGTAAACATCTGAATGTTGTATTTCGATTTCAATCATTATGTGTTCTTAATTAAAATTAATAACTGGTTGACGTAGATAATCTTTACCTTCAACTTTAATATCCGTACATGCAAGCATGATGGAATCAGCCATCACCCAAAGAATATCCAGCTTAAATTGTAGTATATCTAAGGCTTTTAACTGCATTTCACGCGAGGTGCTAAAGTAATCTAAGGTAACATTTAAGCCTTGTTCCACATCGCGACGTGCTTCAGTCAAGCGTTTTTTAAAGTAGGACAAACCATCTTCATTGATCCATGGATACATACTAGGCCATGAACTAATACGTTGCTGATGGATATGCGGCGCAAATAACTCTGTTAAAGATGAACAGACAGATTCTTGCCACGGACGCTGACGGGCAAAGTTAATGTAGGCATCTACTGCAAACTTAACACCGGGACTTATTAATCTGAGAGATGTAATATCTTCACGAGTTAAGCCAACCGCTTCGCCCAATTGTATCCAAGCTTCAATGCCACCAACATTTTCACCAACACCATCATGGTCAGAAATTCGTACAATCCACTCTTTACGCACATCTTTATCTGGGCAGTTAGAAAGTATCGCTGCATCTTTTTGTGGAATACCAATCTGATAATAAAAGCGGTTCGCTACCCAACATTGCAATTGCTCTTTAGTTAACTTACCTTCATACATCATCACATGAATTGGATGGTAGATATGGTAACCCTTCCCTTTTTCACGCAATTTTTCCTCAAACTCTTCACGTGTCCAAGGTAATTCTTTATTGGTCATGGTATTCATTACGATCTCCTAAAGAATAATATCCATGCCATCATATGCTACTTCAATCCCATGCTGGGTAAGTACTGCACGCTCGGCAGAATCTTCTCTTAAAATTGGGTTGGTATTATTAATATGTATCAATACTTTGCGAACATCACCAAATTTATCTAAGTTTTCAATCATACCGCCTTCACCAGATTGCGGGTTATGGCCAATGCTACGGGCAGTTTTGGTCATCAAACCTAAATCCATCATCTCAGTATTCGTCCAAAAAGTACCATCAACCATGATGCAATCAGCCTGATTCATTAATTCTGGTAAATGCGGTTCAATTTCTGCTAACCCAGGTGAATACCAACATTTTTTACCCGAACTAATCTCTTCAATTAGTACGCCTATCGTGTCACCAGCTTGTGGATTATTGCGGTGCGGTGAATATGGTGGCGCAGCACTTTTAAGCGAAACTGATGTAAATTTAAGGTTAGGCACATTAGGGATAGTAAAACTTGTTTTACCATCAATTGGCACTTGGTGGTGATTAATGCCGCAGTAATGCCCTAAGATATTTAACGCTTGGTTGCCTGACGTCAGGTCGCCGTATACCATATCCGTGCAATAAATTTCGCGCTTCACTTGACCTTCGCGCAACATATACAAACCTGTAGTATGGTCTATTTGGGCATCAATCAAGATAATCGCTTGAATGCCTGTGTCACGAATCGCACGGCCTGGCTGTAATGGTGCAAAGTCTTGAATTTGTTGCAATACATCAGGCGACGCATTGAATAGCACCCAATTAACGCCATCTCCGCTCACGCATATAGAAGATTGTGTGCGCTTGGTCGCTTTAATCGTACCTTTACGTAAACCATCGCAGTTAAAACAATTGCAATTCCACTGCGGAAAACCACCACCAGCGGCAGCACCTAATACATGTATATGCATGTGATTCTTCAATTCTACTTAAATAAAAACTTTATAAAAAATAATTTACAATTATTACTAAACAATAAAACATTGCACATGGAGTTCTTGTATAAAAAAAGGCTGTCTTTCGGCAGCCTTTTTTAAACAACGTAAACGCTAATTATTTATTCATTACGTACATTGTTACTTCAAAGCCAAAACGCATTTCTGTAGCAGCTGGTTTAGTCCACATGATAAATTTCCTTTAAGTAAGTTTTTATAATCGTTGTTGCTTTTTTATTAGTGCCACAACGTGAAACGAATTTTGC
>JAYWDO010000104.1:0-4374 GCA_043779795.1 Pseudomonadota bacterium | reverse complement strand
TGATGATTAAGCCGCTAATCAACAGCATTTTTTCGACCTTGCCGTGGCGAATTTTACTGTAAATAATTTGGGCAACGGTTGCAACGATAGCCACTGCTGTTGCTGTGTAAATACCAAAAAACTTAAAAGCTACAAAGAACAAAATAACTGGAAATAAATCAAACAAAAACTTCATATTAGGTCTCAAATGATATTGCGTATAAACATGTTAGCTAATGTCCGCATCATATAAAATAATGTGCGTTAAAAACAATAAATAACAATGCTTTAGACTAAGGCGCTATTTTGCTATGATTGATGTTGTACCGCAAGGCGTAATTTCAAGCTGTTTATCATGATATTTTCCAATTTTTATCTAACATTGTTATCTTATTTTTTAGGGTTTAACTGAATTCATGTCTTTAAGCATCGATTTGCATGCACATTCTAATATTTCTGATGGTCTGCTAACGCCCATCGCATTGGTTGAGCATGCGTCAAACCACAATATTAAAGTGTTGGCCTTAACTGATCATGACGACACCAGCGGCTTAGCCGTTGCTGAGATTGAAGCGAATCGCTTAGGGATACAGTTGATTAAAGGTGTGGAAATCTCTGTTACTTGGAAAAAACGCACCATACATATTATCGGTTTAAAGATTAATCCTGAATATCCACCGTTAAAATCAGGTTTAGATGCCATTCGTGCTGGCAGACATATTCGTGCGATAGGCATGGCTGCTGGTTTAGATAAAGCGGGCATCATGGGCAGCTTAGAAGGTGCTTATGAATACGCGCAAGAAGGCATTATTAGCCGTACACACTTTGCACGTTTTTTGGTGAATACTGGTGTAGCCAAAGATAATAAAGCGGTATTCAAAAACTATTTGGTTAAAGGCAAGCCTGGTTATTTTGAGCATCAATGGGCAAGCCTTGAAGATGCAGTGAGCTGGATAGTGGGCAGCGGAGGCGTGGCTGTTATTGCACACCCGGGACGGTATGATTTAGGCCGTACTAATATGTTATTGTTACTAGAAGAATTTAGAGGCTTGGGCGGCAGCGCCATTGAAGTGGTCACTGGCAGCCATACGGCAGATCAGTACATAGAATTTGCCAAATATGCACATCTATTTGCCCTGAAAGCTTCACAAGGGTCAGACTATCACGGTAAAGGCATCAGCTTTATGGAAATGGGGCGTTTGCCTGCGCTACCAAGTCAGTGTATACCAGTTTGGCAAGATTGGCCGGAGGCAGCATTTATGCATAGTGCTACGCTTGCAAACCAATCACTTAGCACAATGTCAGAGTAAGCCTATCCACGAGAAAGTGAAACATCACGTATGTCGCAATATTTTAATATCAATCTAGAAAATCCACAGCCGCGCTTGATTGCGCAAACCGCTGATATATTGCGTAAGGGCGGCGTTATTGCCTACCCAACTGATTCTGGTTACGCGCTGGGTTGCATGTTGGGGCATGGTGATGCACAAATGCGTATTCGTCAAATCCGGGGAGTAGATGATCAACATCTGTTTACCTTAGTCTGCCGTAATTTAAGTGAGCTGGGTAATTATGCTGTGGTCAGCAATAGTCAGTTTCGGCTACTAAAAGCTAATACACCTGGTGCTTATACTTTTATTTTAAATGCCACGCGTGAAGTGCCGCGCAAACTTCAACATCCTAAACGTAACACTATTGGTTTGCGCGTGCCACAACATGCTATTGTGCAAGCCATATTAGAAAGCATAGACGCGCCTTTGTTAAGTATGACGCTGTATATTCCAGGTGAGGATAGCGCGCTAAGTGAGGCTTGGCAGATTCGTGATAAGTTAGAAAATTTAGTGGATTTAGTGATTGATGCTGGCGATTGCGTAGTTGGTGCAACTTCAGTTATCAATTTAACCGATGATACGCCTGTGTTAATTCGTGAAGGCTTGGGTGATTTAGCACCTTTTGGGCTTTAATCGAATAAGCAGACCTATTAGTTTGTAATGGAAATTGAAAATACTAGAAATTAAGCTAATTATATTAAAAATAGATGCTCTGCGAGCCCCGTCCCTATTGCCTCGCAGAGCATCTATTTTTGATGATTTTAGAGGATTTACCACATTAGGCTAGTTCTATTAATTCAAGTTTCAAAGCGAAGTAAGGCTCGAATGAATTAATACAGCTACCCTATAATTGCACCAGCAATCACGCTGTATGCACACACTAATCAACAAACAGTTATTTAATTAATTTAAAGAGTACCTAATGGAATTATCCATCATACAAAAAATAGTGATTTATGCGCTGCCAGTCATTTTTGCCATTACCGTGCATGAGGCCGCACATGGTTATGCCGCCAAATTTTTTGGTGATATGACCGCTTATAAAGCGGGCCGAATTAGCCTAAACCCAATTCGTCATATTGACCTTTTTGGCACCATTATCTTGCCAGCTTTAACGGTAGCGCTTGGCGGCATTCTGTTTGGCTGGGCAAAACCAGTGCCAGTAGACTTCAGCCGTTTACGCAACCCTAAAAAAGATATGTTATGGGTGGCTGCGGCTGGCCCAGCTTCTAATTTTGTGATGGCGATAATTTGGGTGTTTGTATTTAAGTTTACGATGCATGCACCAGAATATATTGCGTATCCCTTAGCTATGATGAGTAAAGCCGGTATCAGTATTAATATCGTATTGATGGTGTTAAATCTACTGCCACTGCCACCGCTAGATGGTGGGCGCATCGCTGTGAGTTTACTACCAATGAAATATGCGATGAAATTTGCACAATTAGAACGCTATGGATTTATTATCTTAATTGCACTCATGTTTTCTGGCGTACTTAATAAAATTTTAGAACCGTTAATCAATGTGGTGTATGCGCTAATAAATAGCTTGTTTGGTTAAGCTTGTTTGTATAATAGCGACTAATTCTAACTCAAGCATTAAATTTAAGGTTTTATCACATGGCAATCGAACGTGTTTTATCAGGCATGCGCCCTACAGGAAACTTGCATTTAGGGCATTACAACGGCGTACTTAAAAACTGGATTAAGCTACAACACGAGCATGAATGCTTGTTTTTTGTGGCAGATTGGCATGCTCTTACCACGCACTATGACACACCTGAAATCATTGAAGAAAGCGTGTGGGAAATGGTTATCGATTGGCTGGCAGCGGGTGTTGACCCAGCTAACTCAACGATTTTTATTCAATCTCGGGTGCCAGAACATGCAGAGTTACACACCTTATTAAGCATGATTACGCCGCTTAGTTGGTTAGAGCGCGTACCTACATACAAAGATCAGCAAGAAAAACTCGCCAGTAAAGATCTTTCAACCTACGGCTTTTTGGGTTACCCATTGTTGCAGAGCGCGGATATTTTGATTTACAAAGCCACGCAAGTGCCGGTTGGTGAAGATCAAATTCCACACATTGAATTTACGCGCGAAATCGCCCGTCGATTTAATCATATTTACGGCAAAGAAAAAGGCTTTGAGGAAAAAGCTGAAGCCGCCATTAAAAAACTAGGCAGCAAACGCGGCGCATTGTACCAAGAAATGCGTAATGCTTATCAACAAAGTGGTGATGCAGAAGCGCTGGATTCTGCACGTGCGATGATTGAAGAGCAGCAAGGCATGAGCATGGGCGATAAAGAGCGCTTGCTCGGCTACCTAGAAGGCGGCGGAAAAATGATTTTGCTAGAGCCAGATTACAAGCTCACCCCAGCATCTAAAATGCCAGGCTTAGACGGGCAAAAAATGTCTAAATCATACAACAACACCATTTCAATGCGTGAAGATGTAGATTCGGTGGCTAAAAAAATCAAAACGATGCCAACAGACCCTGCGCGTGTGCGCCGTACCGATCCTGGTGACCCGGCAAAATGCCCAGTCTGGCAATTACACCAAATCTATTCAAACCAAGCTACGCAAGACTGGGTGCAAGCGGGTTGTAAGAGCGCAGGTATTGGTTGTATAGAATGTAAGGGCCCTGTAATTGAAGGCGTATTAGCTGAACTTAAACCGATTCAAGAGCGTGCTGCACAATATGCTGAAGACCCGACATTAGTAAAAAATATCGTGGCAGAAGGCTGTGAAAAAGCGCGTAAATTGGCTAGAGAAACGATGCGTGATGTACGCGATGTGATGGGTTTGAATTATTCATAATCAGTTTTATTCTATGGGGCTCATATGAACCATTGGTTAGCCATTGCCATCGCAATTGTTGCGGAAGTGATTGCAACAACCGCATTAAAAGCCTCTAACGAGTTTACGCGACTCGTCCCATCTTTAATTGCGGCGTTGGGTTATGGTGTGGCATTTTATTTTATGACCATTAGTATGCGTGTACTGCCGGTGGGTATTATGTACGCTATTTGGTCTGGCTTGGGCATTGTATTGATTTCCA
>JAYWDO010000103.1:0-4470 GCA_043779795.1 Pseudomonadota bacterium | reverse complement strand
GGTTGCCAGCTCTGAATTTGGCGAAGATAATTTCAAAGCCGCTGTTAAACGCGCCCAACAATATATTTTAGACGGCGACATTATGCAGGTGGTGCTTTCACAACGGATGTCGCAAAAATTTACTGCGCCTCCATTAAGCTTATATCGGGCTTTACGCAGCTTAAATCCATCACCTTATATGTTCTATTATGATATGGGCGATCATCATGTGGTGGGCGCGTCGCCAGAGATTTTAGTGCGACTTGAGAATAGTACAGTAACTGCTCGGCCTATTGCTGGCACTCGTCCACGTGGTAAAACGCGTGAGCAAGATTTGGCCTTAGCCGTGGAGTTGTTAGCTGACCCCAAAGAGCGCGCAGAGCATGTGCAATTAATGGATTTAGGTCGTAATGATGTAGGCCGTGTAACACAAACTGGCAGCGTAAAAGTCACCGACAACATGATGATAGAGCGCTATTCGCACGTGATGCATATTGTGAGCAACGTTGAAGGCAAACTTAAAGCTGGTATGGATGCGATAGACGTGATTAAAGCCACATTTCCGGCAGGTACTGTGAGCGGTGCACCTAAAGTACGTGCGATGGAAATTATTGATGAGCTGGAACCCAGCAAGCGCGGCATTTATGCAGGTGCGGTTGGCTACTTAGGTTTTAATGGCGATATGGATGTCGCCATTGCGATTAGAACCGGCGTGATTAAAGACGATATGCTCTATGTGCAAGCGGGCGCGGGCATCGTGGCTGATTCTGTGCCGCAAAGCGAATGGGATGAAACGCAAAATAAAGCCAAAGCGGTGCTACGCGCTGCTGAATTAGTGCAAGCAGGGTTAGACTTAAATGTGAACCTTGATCTTAATGTAAAGTCAGCTCCGAAAGCAGGATATTAATATGTTATTAATGATAGATAACTATGACTCTTTCACTTACAACTTAGTGCAGTATCTAGGCGAGCTAGGGCAAGATGTGCAGGTATATCGTAACGATGAAATTGACTTGGCCAAAATAGCTGAACTCAAGCCTGATCATATTGTGATTTCACCTGGCCCATGTACGCCAAATGAAGCGGGCATTAGCGTGCAGTTGATTAAACAATTTGCAGGTAAGATCCCATTGTTAGGGGTTTGTTTGGGACATCAAAGCATAGGTCAGGCTTTTGGCGGGCGTATTATTAAAGCTAAAACTTTGATGCATGGTAAAACTTCATCGATTTATCATCACAACATTGGCGTATTTAGAGATTTACCTAATCCATACACCGCAACGCGTTACCATTCATTGGTGATAGAAAAAGAGACCTTGCCAGATTGTTTAGAAATTACCGCTTGGACTGAAGATGGCGAGATTATGGGCGTGCGTCACAAAACATTGCGTGTTGAAGGTGTGCAGTTTCATCCTGAATCCATACTGACGGAATACGGTCATGAGTTGTTGGATAATTTCTTGAAGGAAAAGTAATGGTGCTCACTTTCAAAGAAGCCTTGCAACAATTGCTGAACCGTGAAAACTTCACACATGTGCAAATGCTGGGAATCATGCGCATGATGATGTCAGGCGAACTAACTGGCGTGCAAATCTCCAGCTTACTGATGGGCTTGCGCATGAAAGGCGAAACGGTAGACGAAATTACTGCGGCTGCCGAGGTCATGCGCGATCTTTCGACTAAGGTGACTATTCGCGACACTAGCCACCTGATTGATACCTGTGGTACTGGTGGCGACGGTATTCAGACTTTTAACATCTCTACCGCATGCGCTTTTGTCGCTGCTGCTGCTGGTGCACAAGTCGCTAAGCATGGCGGACGCTCTGTGTCATCTACCTGCGGCAGTGCTGATGTTCTCGAAGTGCTGGGCGTGAATGTCAATTTATCACCAGAACAAGTCGCAAAATGTGTTGATAATATCGGCATCGGTTTCATGTTTGCGCCTAACCACCACAGCGCCATGAAGCATGCTGCGCCGGTGCGCCGTGAGTTAGGCATACGCACTTTATTCAACCTGCTTGGCCCAATGACCAACCCGGCTGGGGCCAAACGTCAGGTAATGGGCGTGTTCCATAAAGACTTAACGATTTTGTTAGCGCAAGTGTTGCAGCGTTTGGGTAGTACTCATGTCATGGTCGTGCATGGTGCTGATGGTATGGATGAAATTTCATTTACTGGCGATACCTTTGTGGCTGAGTTAAAAAACGACATAGTCACTGAATATATGGTTAATCCCAGCCAGTTTGGCATGCCGCACTATGACTTAAGCACCATACAAGTGCAAAATGCAGAAGAGTCAAAAGAGATGGTTTTAGATGTGCTCAATGGCCGGCTTGATAATGTAAAACAACGCGCAGCTAGAGACATTGTGCTACTAAACGCCGGTGCCGTTATTTATGTAGCAGGTATTGCAGAAAACCTGCAGGCTGGCATTAATAAAGCGGCAGAAGTGATCGATAACGGCTTGGCCTTGGCTAAATTAGAGGCGTTAAAAGCGAGCTAATGTTGAGTAAGTTGGTTTTATTGTTATGGTGTTTACTGTTAGCGGCATGTTTTCAAGCAGAGCCGCCGTCAACTTCGGTCGAAAGCCATAATAATCAAACCGCCAGTCAATCTGCTGATCAACCAAGCTTAGCTGGTATTGCTGATTTATACGCCAAAAAAACCAGCCAAGTACAGGTGGAAGATAGTGGTGTGGTGGTGAAAGTATTAAGCGATGATAGTAATGGCTCGCGCCACCAACGATTTTTAGTCAAAGTGACTACAGTGCAAACACTGTTGTTTGCACACAATATTGATTTAGCTGCGCGTGTAGAAAATATCAAAGTTGGCGATTTGGTAGAATTTAGAGGCGAGTACATTTACAACCCTAAGGGTGGCATCGTTCATTGGACGCACCATGACCCACACTGTAAGCATAATGCGGGCTGGATTAAATTAGCAGGTAAAACTTACGACTAATTTGTAACAGTAATCATCATCAGGTAAATAAAACAATGTCAGACATCTTAAAGAAAATTTTAGCGACTAAACAAATTGAAGTTGCTGTTAGCAAGGCCGCCGTGAGTTTGGAACAGCTTCAAGCATTTGCAGAAGCACAGCCTGAACCGCGCGATTTTGTCGGTAGCATTCACAAAAAAGTGCTTGCAAATAAGCCTGCAGTGATCGCTGAAATTAAAAAAGCCAGCCCGTCAAAAGGTATTATTCGAGAAGATTTTAACCCTGCACAAATTGCCAAGAGCTATGAGAAAGGCGGCGCTGCGTGTTTGTCAGTACTCACTGACGCTGAATATTTTCAAGGTTCAGCTGAATACTTAAAGCAAGCCCGTGCGGCCTGCAAACTGCCAGTGTTGCGTAAAGATTTTATGATAGACCCTTATCAAATATTTGAAGCGCGCGCGATGGGTGCCGATTGTGTTTTATTGATTGTAGCTGCGCTTGAGCTTCAGCAAATGCAGGGCTTAGAACTATTGGCTAACGAGCTTGGCATGGCGGTACTGGTAGAAGTACACGATGCTAATGAGCTAGAACTTGCCTTGCAATTAGACACGCCGTTAATCGGTATAAATAACCGCAATCTGCGGACTTTTGAAGTGTCTCTGCAAACAACTTTAGATTTGTTAAAAGTTCTGCCAGAGGACCGTTTTGTTATTACAGAATCCGGCATATTCACGCCGGAAGATGTAAAGCTGATGCGCGACAATGATGTGCAAGCGTTCTTGGTGGGCGAGGCTTTAATGCGCCAACCAGACCCGGGTGCTGAGTTAGCAAGGATTTTTGCTTAATATTTTTGCTTAGCTTTAGTTGCCCTTCGACAAGATTTTGAATTAAGGAAATAAAATGAGCTATCCCTACTCCCGCCCACGCCGCATGCGTAAAGATGAATTTTCACGACGTATGATGCGTGAAAATGTGCTGACAACGAATGATTTAATATACCCAGCATTTGTGTTGGATGGTGAGAATCGCATTGAAGAAATCGCGTCTATGCCAGATGTTAAGCGTCAAAGCATCGATGAGCTATTAAAAACAGCCGCTGAATGTGTGCAACTCGGCATTCCTGCAATCGCTTTATTTCCAGTAGTCGATAGCCAATTTAAAAGCTTAGATGCAGCAGAAGCATTTAATCCTGAAGGCTTAGTGCAGCGCGCCGTTGCCGCACTTAAAGCGGCACATCCAACGCTGGGCATTATTACCGATGTGGCCTTAGACCCATACACTACGCACGGCCAAGATGGCTTGATAGACGCCAACGGCTATGTATTAAACGATGACACTATAGAAGTGCTGGTAAAACAAGCCATTTCACACGCCAATGCAGGTGCAGATATTGTGGCACCCAGCGACATGATGGATGGCAGGATAGGCGCCATCCGGCGCACGCTGGAGGTCGAAAACCTGATCCACACCCGCATCATGGCTTACAGCGCCAAGTACGCCAGCGCGTTTTACGGCCCGTTTCGCGACGCCGTGGGTTCGGCGTCCAACTTG
>JAYWDO010000102.1:0-4496 GCA_043779795.1 Pseudomonadota bacterium | reverse complement strand
TAATCTTAGCGTGAATATCAATCAAGCCTTGATCAAACACACGTTGCACTTCTTTAACATCAGCAAAGCGCATGCCTTCGCCACGTGCTAATACTTTTTCGCGAGTCATATAATAAAGACCCAACACAATATCTTGTGAAGGCACAATAATTGGCTCACCATTTGCAGGTGATAGCACATTATTAGACGCTAGCATTAGTGTACGCGCTTCCATTTGAGCTTCTAGGCTCAATGGAACGTGAACCGCCATTTGGTCACCATCAAAGTCGGCGTTAAATGCCGCACAAACCAATGGATGCAATTGAATGGCTTTGCCTTCAATCAGTGTCGGCTCAAACGCTTGAATACCTAATCTGTGTAATGTCGGCGCACGGTTCAATAGTACCGGATGTTCGCGAATTACGTCTTCTAAGATGTCCCAAACTTCTGGTCCTTCTTCTTCAACTTTTTTCTTAGCTGCTTTGATCGTTGTCGCCAAACCTAATACTTCTAATTTGTGGAAAATAAATGGCTTGAACAGTTCCAAAGCCATTTTTTTAGGTAAACCACATTGATGCAATTTAAGTTGCGGGCCAACCACAATCACTGAACGACCTGAGTAATCTACACGTTTACCCAATAAGTTTTGACGGAAACGTCCGCCTTTACCCTTAATCATGTCAGCCAATGATTTCAATGGGCGTTTGTTAGCGCCAGTCATCACTTTACCGCGACGACCGTTATCTAACAGTGAATCCACCGCTTCTTGCAACATACGCTTTTCGTTACGTACGATAATTTCAGGCGCTTTTAACTCTAACAAGCGTTTTAAACGATTGTTGCGGTTAATCACGCGACGATATAAATCATTCAAATCTGAAGTTGCGAAACGACCGCCATCCAATGGTACTAACGGACGTAATTCTGGTGGCAATACTGGCAAGATTTCAAGAATCATCCACTCTGGTTTAATGCCAGATTTCTGGAATGCTTCTAATACTTTTAAACGCTTAGCAATTTTCTTGATTTTAGCTTCAGAGCCTGTTGCGCCTAAGTCTTGACGCAACTGAACGATTTCACGTTCAATATCCATTGTGCGCAATAATTCACGCACCGCTTCAGCACCCATCACCGCATTAAATTCATCGCCATATTCTTCAACCTTGGCTAAGTAGTCATCTTCAGTCAATAGCTGGCCACGTGTAAGTGGCGTCATGCCAGGGTCAACAACGATGAATGCCTCAAAGTACAATACACGTTCGATATCACGTAACGCAATATCTAACACCATACCTAAACGGCTTGGTAAGCTCTTTAAGAACCAAATATGCGCAACAGGTGAGGCTAAGTCAATGTGGCCCATGCGCTCACGACGTACTTTTGACAATGTAACTTCAACGCCACATTTTTCACAAATAACACCACGATGTTTTAAGCGTTTGTATTTACCACATAAACATTCGTAATCTTTTATCGGGCCAAAAATTTTGGCACAAAATAAACCGTCACGCTCAGGTTTAAAAGTACGATAGTTAATGGTTTCTGGCTTTTTAACTTCGCCATAAGACCATGAACGGATTTTTTCAGGTGAAGCGAGTGCAATCTTAATTGCGTCGAACTCTTCTTCTTGCGTTACCTGTTTGAATAAGTCTAATAGAGCTTTCATGTGAATTCTCCTCCTTAGTTTCTATCTAGGTCGATGTCAATGGCAAGTGAGCGAATTTCTTTCACTAACACGTTAAATGATTCCGGCATACCAGCATCAATTTTGTGTTCGCCTTTGACGATGTTTTCATATACTTTAGTACGGCCATTAACGTCATCAGACTTAACCGTAAGCATTTCTTGCAATGTATATGAAGCACCATAAGCTTCAAGTGCCCAAACCTCCATCTCACCGAAACGCTGACCACCAAATTGCGCTTTACCGCCCAATGGTTGTTGCGTAACTAATGAATACGGACCTGTTGAACGTGCATGCATTTTATCATCAACCAAGTGATGCAATTTCAATACGTGCATATAACCAACAGTCACAGGACGCTCAAATGCATCACCAGTACGACCATCAAACAATTTAACCTGTGTTTTACCAGCAGAGAATTGTAATTGTTTAGTGCGTGCATCATTATCTGGGAACGCTAAATCTAGCATTGCCTTAATATCTGACTCTGCTGCGCCATCGAATACCGGCGTTGCGAAAGGCACACCGTCTTGCAAGTTCTTAGCCAACTCAAGCACTTCAGCATCTGAGAAAGAATTAATATCTTCTTTTTTGCCTGTACTATCGTTGTAGATTTGGTCTAAGAATTGACGAATCTCAGCGACTTTAGCTTCAGCACGTAACATTTCACCAATGCGATGACCTAAACCCTTAGCAGCCCAGCCTAAGTGAGTCTCTAAAATCTGACCGATGTTCATCCGTGATGGAACACCTAGCGGGTTCAACACAATATCCAATGGCGTACCATCAGCCATGTGCGGCATGTCTTCAATCGGACAGATTTTTGAAATAACACCCTTGTTACCATGACGACCAGCCATCTTGTCACCAGGTTGGATGCGACGTTTAACGGCTAAGTAAACTTTAACCATTTTTTGTACGCCAGCAGGCAATTCATCGCCTTGCGTTAGCTTACGTCTTTTCTCTTCAAAACGACTGTCAAATTCAACACGCGCTTGTCCTAAACTATCTTTCAACTGTTCTAGCTGACGTGCTGTTTCTTCGTCACTTAAGCGAATATCAAACCAATCATATCGACCCACTGAATCTAGATACTCAACGCTTAATGTATCGCCTTTTTTAAGTTTATTTGGGCCGCCAGTGGCTGTTTTAGTCTCAATTAAGCGACGAATACGACCAAAAGCATCATCTTCAACAATACGCATTTGATCGGCTAAGTCTTGCTTGTAATGGGCAAGTTGATCATCAATAATTTGTTGTGCACGGGCATCACGATCAATGCCTTCGCGCGTAAACACTTGTACGTCAATCACCGTACCACTCATACCTGAAGGTACGCGTAGTGAAGTATCTTTAACGTCAGAAGCTTTCTCACCGAAAATTGCGCGTAAAAGTTTTTCTTCAGGAGTAAGTTGAGTTTCACCTTTAGGCGTTACTTTACCCACTAACACATCGCCAGCTTCAACTTCAGCACCAATGTAGATAATACCAATCTCATCTAAACGGCTTAACATACGCTCGCTTAGGTTAGATATATCTTGTGTGATCTCTTCAGTACCAAGCTTAGTATCACGTGCAACCACTGAAAGCTCTTCAATATGAATCGAAGTATAGCGATCATCAGACACTACGCGCTCTGAGATTAAGATCGAGTCTTCATAGTTATAACCGTTCCAAGGCATAAAACCTACCAACATATTTTGACCAAGCGCTAATTCGCCCATGTCTGTTGATGCGCCATCGGCAATTACATCACCACGCGCCAATTTATCGCCTACACGAACCAATGGACGTTGGTTAATATTAGTGTTTTGGTTAGAACGGGTATATTTAGTAAGGTTGTAAATATCAACACCCACTTCACCGGCCTGAGCTTCATCATCGTTAACGCGTACTACAATACGACCTGAATCAACGTAATCTACACGTCCGCCACGCCGAGCTTGTACAGTTGTACCAGAGTCAACGGCTACAGTACGTTCAATACCTGTACCAACAACCGCTTTTTCAGCACGTAAACAAGGCACTGCCTGACGCTGCATGTTGGCACCCATCAATGCGCGGTTCGCATCATCGTGTTCCAAAAATGGAATCAATGAAGCAGCTACAGATACAATTTGGCCTGGTGCAACGTCCATATACTGAACGCGCTCAGGTTGCGTCATGGTAAATTCGTTATGATGACGTGATGAAATCAAATCTTCAACGAACATATTTTTCGCATCTAAGTCTGTGTTTGCCTGCGCAATCATGTACTGACTCTCTTCAATCGCTGATAGATAGTCAATCGTGTTAGATACTTTATTGCCTTCAACGCGGCGATACGGAGTTTCTAAAAAACCATACTCATTGGTACGCGCATATAATGCTAGCGAGTTAATCAAACCAATGTTTGGACCTTCAGGTGTCTCAATTGGACACATGCGGCCGTAATGGGTTGAGTGAACGTCACGCACTTCAAAACCTGCACGTTCGCGAGTTAGACCACCTGGACCTAAAGCAGAAATACGACGCTTATGGGTAATTTCTGACAATGGATTGGTTTGATCCATAAATTGTGATAATTGGCTTGAACCAAAAAATTCACGAATCGCGCTTGAAACTGGCTTAGCATTAATTAAATCATGCGGCATTAAATTGTCAGATTCAGCTTGTGACAAACGCTCTTTAACTGCACGTTCAACGCGCACCAAACCGGTACGGAATTGATTTTCGGCCAACTCACCTACGGAACGAATACGGCGATTACCCAAGTGATCGATATCATCGATTTCACCACGACCGTTACGCAACTCAAGCAGCACGCCAACAACGGCAAGAATGTCGTCATTAG
>JAYWDO010000101.1:0-4500 GCA_043779795.1 Pseudomonadota bacterium | reverse complement strand
ATTTTCCAACGAGCTCAGTAATTTGGTTGAATCCAGTAATCCCCACGACATAAGCAACACCGATGTGTGCGTTGCTACAAATAATTTGCATGACATATTGACCGATGTCTTCAAACACACAGCTCCGCACAAGGCGGTGGTGGTATTTGATACGGCTTGTGAATTGGCCTGCGCTTTGACGCAGGCCTACAAACGCTGCCTGCCAGATGCGCAATTCATAGACTTTGACAAGCATACACCTGGTGCTGTACTCAATATATTTGCTGGTTTAGTCGCGTCAGACTTGGTTGTTTTGATTCAATCAAGCAACTTTAGGCTGGAGGCTTTTCGCATTCGCATCGAGCTGTTTAAGCGCGCACTCAAGGTAATCGAGCATCCGCATTTGAGCCGTATGATCGGCGCAGAGGTACGTTACTACATCGACGCATTGGCGTATGACCCAGTGTATTTTCGTGGTGTAGGGAATAGCCTCAAAGCGATTATCGACCAAGCGCAATATGGTTGCTTAGACAGTGGTAGCGATCAGTTTCCTGATGCCCGCTTGATTTTTGGCTCACCTTTTGAATCAGCCAAACTCAATGTGGGCGACTATAGTGAAATGCAAAACGTAGGCGGACAGTTTCCCATTGGTGAGGTGTTCACCGAAGCTCGCGATCTTGAATCTGTGCATGGCCGTGTTCGCATCTTTGCCTTTGGCGACACGCAATTTAGGGTCAACCGTCCAACTAAACCCATCACCTTAATTGTTGAAAAAGGCCAAGTTGTTGCTACTGAAAATAGCACGCCAGAATTTGATGCCGTGTTAGCCAATATTCGCGCGGATGAACAAGTCGTCTGGTTGCGCGAAATTGGCTTTGGACTTAATCGCGCTTTTACCAGAGATCGCAGCGTCAGCGATATTGGTAGCTTTGAGCGTATGTGCGGCGTGCATTTATCCTTAGGCGCTAAACATGGCATCTACGGCAAACCCAATTTCAAACGTGGCGACGGTAAATACCACATAGATGTATTTGCAGTGACCGAACAAGTTTCACTAGATGATCAAGTGATTTACCGAGATGGCGCTTGGAGCGTTGGAGCGGTGTCCTTTACTGTATAATTCCGTACTTTTATTGCACTGTAAACCGTCATGGAAGCCGAACAACTCAATATTATTGCCAATCGCTTAGTCGATTTAGTCGAACGCAATAACGCCCTTCGGGGGTATCTTTGACTTTGAGACAAAGTCGCAACGCCTAGAAGAAGTGAACGGGTTGATGGAAGACTCCAATATTTGGAGTAATGCCGAAAAAGCACAAAAACTCGGCAAAGAAAAGCGAAGTTTAGAGCTGATTGTGCACAATCTGCAAGGCTTGGAAACCAACTTAAAAGACGCGCAAGAGTTATTTGAGATGGCGCGTGAAGAAGCCGACGACGATACGCTAACCAGTGTACAAACTGATTCGCAAGCGTTGGAAAAGCAAATTGCCGAGATAGAGTTTCAGCGCATGTTTTCTGGCGAACTTGATAGCGCAAATTGCTTTGTGGAGTTTCAATCAGGCAGTGGCGGCACTGAAGCGCAAGATTGGTGCAATATGTTGTTGCGCATGTATTTGCGCTACGCTGAGCGCAAAGGCTTCAAGGTAGAAGTGCTAGAGCTTTCAGATGGCGATGTGGCGGGTATTAAGGGTGCGTCCATCAAAATTACCGGCGATTATGCTTACGGCACACTTCGTACTGAGAATGGCGTGCATCGACTGGTGCGAAAATCGCCTTTTGATTCTAACGCCAAGCGCCACACTAGCTTCGCCAGCGTGCAGATTTTTCCTGAAGTGGATGACAGTATTCAAATTGACATCAATCCCGCTGATTTGCGCGTTGATACCTACCGCGCTTCTGGTGCGGGAGGCCAACACATCAATAAAACCGATTCCGCAGTGCGAATTACGCATATTCCCACTGGTGTGGTGGTGCAATGTCAAAATGATCGCTCGCAACACCGAAACCGCGACGAAGCCATGAGTATGCTAAAAGGTGCGTTATATAACCTAGAGTTAAACAAGCGTAATGCAGATAAACAGGCGCTTGAAGACGCTAAAACCGACATCGGTTGGGGGCATCAAATCCGCAGTTACGTGTTAGACCAAGGCCGCATTAAAGACTTGCGCACCAACGTAGAAATCGGCAATACCCAGGGCGTGCTAGATGGCGACCTCGACCCATTTATTATGGAAAGTTTGAAACAGGGAGTTTAAGAATGAGCGACAACAAAAATATTGAAGTAGTGCACGTTGATGAGAACCACGTAATCGCTGAGCGCCGTGAAAAGCTAAAAGCGATTCGTGAAGCCGCTAAGTTAAATGGAAGTGCCGCTTTTCCGAACGACTTTAAGCCAGAACATCAAGCAGCAGCTTTACATGCCGAGTTTGGTGGGTTTGAAAACGACATCCTTGATCCTAAAGCCGTGCGTGTAAGTATTGCTGGCCGCATGATGTTAAAACGCGTGATGGGTAAGGCAAGCTTTGCCACGGTACAAGATAGTACGGGTCGCATTCAGCTATTTATTTCAAAAGATAATTTGGCCGATGCCAATAGCGAGGCGATTTACGAAGCTTTCAAACATTGGGATATGGGCGATATTATCGCGGCTAAAGGCGTCTTGTTTAAAACTAAAACGGGTGAGCTTTCTGTAAAGGTTTCAGAATTGCGTTTGTTGACGAAATCATTGCGTCCGCTTCCAGAAAAGTTTCATGGCTTGCAAGATCAAGAAGTTAAATATCGCCAGCGCTATGTAGATTTGATTATGTCTGAAGAAACACGCGCAACATTTATTGCACGTAGCAAAGTGGTTTCAGCGATTCGCGGTTTTATGCTTGAAAATCAATTTTTAGAAGTTGAAACGCCGATGTTGCACCCAATTCCAGGTGGCGCATCAGCCAAGCCTTTTATTACGCATCACAATGCTTTGGATATGCAAATGTACATGCGTATTGCACCTGAGCTATACCTGAAAAGATTGGTAGTAGGTGGTTTTGAGCGCGTGTTTGAAGTGAACCGTAATTTTAGAAATGAAGGCCTAAGCGTTCGTCATAACCCAGAATTCACCATGATGGAGTTTTATGCAGCTTATACCGATTACTTGTGGTTGATGGACTTTACTGAACGCTGTATTCGTACTGCCGCAATTGCCGCTACAGGTTCAGCGGTATTGCAATATCAAGGCCGTGAGCTTGATTTAAGCAAGCCATTTGAGCGTTTGACCATTGTTGGTGCGATTCGAAAATATGCGCCAGAATACACGCTTGAGCAGTTAAATGACGCCGCATTCTTACGTACAGAAATCATCAAGTTTGGCAAAAAACCATTTGACCATGCAGGCTTAGGCGCGTTGCAGTTAGCGCTATTTGAAGAAACAGCCGAAAGCCAATTGTGGAATCCAACCTATATTATTGATTACCCTGTTGAAGTTTCACCGTTGGCACGTGCGTCAGACTCAGACCCAGAAGTGACAGAGCGTTTTGAGCTATTTGTAACAGGGCGTGAAATTGCCAATGGCTTTAGTGAGTTGAACGATGCTGAAGACCAAGCCGCTCGTTTCCACGCACAGATGAAAGCCAAAGAGGCGGGTGATCATGAAGCGATGTTCTATGATGCCGACTTTATTCGCGCGCTAGAATACGGTATGCCGCCAACAGGCGGTTGCGGCATTGGTATAGACCGTCTGGTGATGATGATTACCGACAGTGCCAGTATTCGTGATGTGATTTTGTTCCCGCATATGCGCGCTGAAGCTTAAGGGCCTTATGTTTTTGGTAGGAGCGATCTAAAGATCGCTCCTGCATAGGAATTTGCAAGTGCGTTAGCACTTAGTAAATCGGAGTGCCCTTGAGGGTACTAAAGCAATTAAGACCGCAATGCCGCAAGGGTGTTATCTTCTGCGCTAATGCTCAATAAAACTCACATTGAATATATTGAACATATTGAAGGATGTTGCCTGTGGAATATATCGGCTGAGACCGCAAGGGTCTTAGCCGCAGAATATACCAGCTAAAGCTGGTTATTCGTACGCGAAAGCAGATTATTTGCACGTGACCGCTATGCTAATCAATTTAGCTAGCGGTTTTTATTGTTGTAAAAATACAACGTTACTGTTGTCAATAGTCTATTAAGTAGTTCTATGTCATCAAACTGTCATATATAAATAACAGAATGCGTTTTGTTACAAAACATAACTGCAAAATTATTTAACTAAGGGAATTTTTGATGAATTTTAAACTAAGTAACTTGGTGGCTGCAACGCTAGCCGGCTCAATGTTAATGGGCTTTGGCGCTAGTGCAATGGCCGATTCAACAACAGATATCGTTAACGCGCTAGTAGCTAAAGGCGTATTAACAGAAGAAGAAGGCGCTTTATTAACTAAAGGCCGTACAGACGAAGCTGCTGGTCAAGCAAAGGCAATCAAAAAAGCTTCAAGGCTCACTGTTTCTGATGCAATCGATAACGCAACTGTATACGGTGAT
>JAYWDO010000100.1:0-4543 GCA_043779795.1 Pseudomonadota bacterium | reverse complement strand
CTGAAGGTGATGGTAAACCCAATTACATCAAAATATTGATTGATAGCTTAACGCCAGACGCCAAAATTGTGATTGGTATTTTAGCGGTCATGTTCGTTATCAGTGTATGGGTGATGGTGAAAAAAGCGATGTTGGTTTCTGTCACAGATAAGGATAATAAAAAATTCTTGGCGCGCTTTCAAAATGCTGGTAACAATTTATTATCGCTCGATAAAGGCGCTAACTTTCCTAATTCAACGCTTTACAAGCTTTACGCTGCTGGTCTGCGCGAAATTCGTAAGCGTGAGCACGAAGGGCAGGAGTTATCCTTGAGTGGTGCCTCTATGGATGCCATTAAAGCGGCGATTGATGCTGATTTAGTGCGCGAAACACAAAAGCAAAATGCTGGCATGGTATTGCTTACTATTGCTATTTCTGGTGGTCCGTTCTTAGGGTTGCTAGGTACGGTTGTTGGCGTAATGATTACCTTTGCTGCCATTGCTGCGGCTGGTGATGTAAACGTTAACGCGATTGCGCCAGGTATTGCAGCGGCTTTGTTGGCCACTGTAGCGGGTTTGGCTGTGGCTATTCCGGCACTGTTTGGTTACAACTATCTGGCTAGCCGTATTAAAAACATCACGATTGCTATGCAAATCTTTGTTGATGAATTTGTGACGCGTACGGCTGAATTGTACGGTAAATGATGAGTACTTCAATGGTAAAGCTAATCACAGAAAATGAGATGTCATGTCTGAAGGCATAAAGGAAGAGAACCAGCTCTATGACGAGATTAACATCACGCCGATGCTAGATCTTGCTTATGTGCTTTTGGTAATTTTCATCATTATGACAACGGCTTCTGTGCAGGGTGTTAAGGTTGATACGCCATTAACGCAGGCAACGGCGCCTCTCGCTAAACCAAAAATGCGCGCTATTACCATCACCAGTGATGGGGCTGTTTATCTGGATGCTTATCCTGTTGATATGGCCATGTTAGAGCAGCGTCTGGCTGAATATAAAAACGGGAATCCTAACTTGCCTGTAGTGTTAAAAGCCGATGCTAAGGCGCACTTTGATAAAGTCTCTGAAGTGCTTGGTATCTGCAAAAAACTAGATATTACCGAAGTTGGTCTTGTGACCAAGAAGCAGGCAGGTTAAGAATATGCAAGTACAAAATGATGCACAACCGTATGACACTATCAATATTACGCCCATGCTTGATTTGGCCTATGTGTTGCTGGTTATCTTTATTCTAATGACCACTGCTGGCGTTCAAGGTTTAACCATGAATTTACCTAAGCCATCGAATAAACCAAGTACAGAAAAGCACGACGTTAAAATCGTACAGGTGCAAGAAGGTGGTGGAGTACTTATCAATGGCATCGGAGTAAGCATGAGTGAACTTGAGTCACAGCTTAATGCTGCAAAGTCAAAAGATGCTCAATTCAATGTCATGATTCGAGGCGATGCCAATGCGCCTTATGCCGGTGTCATTAATATCATTGATCTGGTGAATAGGCTAGAGATTGCCAATGTAGGTTTAGTTACAGGCAAGATAGGTACATGATGCAAACCACTGAAATGCATATAGAAGATGATGAGCAATCACCAGCAGCCATAATTGTCTGGTTAAAGCGTATTGCAATAATAGTGATTGCTTTGCTGGTAATAGGTGCACTGGTATATATGGTGAAATCGCTACTCTCCGGTGGTTCGTCACATAAAAAGGCAATAACGACGATTAAGCTGCTACCTGATACGCCACCGCCTCCACCACCTCCACCAAAAGAGCCGCCAAAGGAACAACCTAAGGATCAGCCCAAAGAGGTAAAAGAAATTCCGCAGCCTAAACCAGAACAAACACCACCGGCTGAAGTACTGAAAATGGAAGGTGTGGCAGGTGATGGGCCAAGTCCATTTGCCGCAGGTGCCGTCAATAATGAATACAAGGGTGGGGATGTCGGGACCAAGATAGGTGGCGGACCGAGTAAATACCAGTTTGCCTACTATACAGGGTTGATTAAAAGCCAAATTGAAGACGCGATGGCTAAAGATAAAGTACTTGCGAGTGGCGCTTACAAAGTTGTTGTTAAGGTTTGGATTGCGGCCAACGGCCACATTCAGCGCTATGAATTGCTTGGTTCTAGTGGTGATGCAGCAAGGGATGTACTGATTAAAAAAGCGTTGGATGAAATGCCGCCATTGTCAGAATTGCCACCAGGCGATATGCCGCAGCCAGTCAAGCTAAGAATCTCTGCACGTTCTGTAAGTTAAACAAAATTGAATTAAATTTAGTAATGTAATGACGACATTTTTTGAATATGAAACGGGAATTAACATGATACAAGTGCAACAACTCAAGGGAGCTTCTGAAAACCTAAGGCGCGACTCATCTGCTGCGTTGCGCGATGTCGATATGCTTATTCACTTATCTGATAAGTTAAGAACTAAACAATCCACTCAAATGCTTTCCACAGTATCGCTTAAACCAATATTTGCGACTATCGCAGCGATTTACCTTGGTACGGTTATAAATCCAGTAATAGCGGGTGAGCGTGAGTCTCTTGAGCAGTTGCGTTCAACGACCGTTAATTTAGTCAATTTGTTGGTTCAGGAAGGCGTGCTAAGTAAAGTTAAAGCAGATGAGTTGTTGCAGCAAGCAACACAAGATGCAGTTAAAGCCAAAGAAAAAGATGCCGTAGCCGATGCAGTGAATGCAGCGGCGGATGGAAAAATGGTAAGAATTCAGTATGTGCCAGAATCTGTCAAAAAAGAAATGCGTGATGAGATTAAAAAAGATGTTATGGCAAAACTGAATTATAAAGCTGGTGAGAGGCTAGGTTTGCCAAGCTGGCTAGATCGTTTCGAATTTGAAGGTGACATTCGTTTGCGCTATCAAAAAGATCAATTCCCTGTTGGTAATCCTGACGCCTTTAGCTTTAATTCCTTGAATGGTACGAACTTAAGCAATACTACTGAAGACCAAAATCGATTGAGATTACGCGCACGATTAGGTGCAAAAGTTAAAGTTAACGATTGGTTGACTGGTGGAATTAGAATGACCACTGGCGGGTTAAATGACCCAATTTCACCGAACCAGACGCAAGGTGCATCTGCTGCTAAATATACACTAGGCCTTGATCGCGCCTATCTAAATGCCGAAGTTACTCCTTGGTTAAACGTTGTTGGCGGTCGGTTTAATAATCCATGGTTCTCAACTGACCTTGTTTGGGATCCTGATCTGGCCTTTGACGGGGCTACCGCTAGCTTTACACCAAAATTTAATGAAAGTTGGTCTAGCTTTGTGACGCTAGGCGCCTTTCCATTAGACCAAACTGAAGTTTCATCTGGTAACGGACCTGCTACTAATAAAGCCAAAAGTAAATGGATGTATGGTTCACAGGCCGGCATTAAATGGACTTCAGCCAATCTATCGTCAGTAAAGCTTGGTGTTGCATTGTATGATTTTAATAATGTCGAAGGTAGGCCCAATCCGGCTACCTTGACTTCATATGACGGATCAACTCCAGCTTTTCGCACTAAAGGAAACTCTTATTTTGATATTAATGAATTAAATAATAGCCTCTCATCTAAGTATGGTTTGTCATCTAAGTTCAGAGAATTAAATATTACTGGCCAAGTAGATTTAGCTACATTTAATCCAGTGCATATTATTCTAACCGGAGATTACGTAAGAAATATTGGTTTCGATAGTCAGGAGATTGCTACTAGAACAGGTCTGCCAGCTAGTAATACTGGTGGAATAGGTAAGCAGGTGAATGCCTATCAGTTAAAACTAGCGATTGGCATGCCTAACACCTATAAAGCCGGTGATTGGCAAGCCTTTGCTGGATATAAGCGCTTGGAGGCAGATGCCGTGCTTGATTCATATACGGATTCAGATTTTTACTTAGGAGGTACCAACGCAAAAGGTTGGATAGTTGGAGCTAGCTATGGTTTGGACAAGAATGCTTGGTTAACCGCTAGGTGGTTTAGTGCAGATGAAATTAGTCCACGTGGCTTGTCAGTATCAGGTGTAGCTTTAGCGCCTTTATCGGTTGATGTATTAATGCTTGATCTTAATACCAAGTTTTAATGAATAGATAAATGAAAATGAAAAATACAATTATGTTGAAGGCCGCACCAAAAACAGTATTATTTCTGGCGATTTTAATTCTAACCAGCACACTGTCTATACCTTCAATTGCCGCTGATAAAAAAGACAAATCTGCCCGCCGTATGCAGCAAATGGTGCAGAAAGTTCAGCAAGAAAAAGCTGAGTTGCAAACACAGCTTGATCAGGAAAAAGAGGCAAGGGCTGGAATTGAAGCTGAAGTTAGGAAGTTGGCGAGTGAAACTAACTCCTTAAAAAGTAATTTAGGTGCGGCTAATCGCAAAGTTGGCTCGCTTACTTCTAACTTGACGCAGGCTAATGTTGAGAAATTGAGTGTTGATACTAAGTTTATACAAACGCAAGCTTTACTCGATAGTTCGCAAAAGAGTTTATCCGACCTAACCTTACTGTATCAAACTGCTCAACACGACCTAAAAGTGAATGAGCAAG
>JAYWDO010000099.1:0-4550 GCA_043779795.1 Pseudomonadota bacterium | reverse complement strand
TCGTTGAATTTATTGGATATTCAATACTAAGTGGTTTATCAAATGACGCTAGTATCGTGAGTTTTCCTTCGAGTCGAGGAATTTGTATTAGATTGTAGCATGCTAGGCTAAAGCGTATCTGTGTGACTCTAGGCAATCCAAAATTGAAAAACATCACTTATAGTATGCTTTATGAATTTCGTGCCTCTAGAGTTGCCAGAGTGTCGTCAGAAACTGCTAACAAGGAGATTGTTTATATTAATAGTGTGCTTCGACATGTTGGATTATCACCGGTGAGCATCAAAAAGCTCAAAGTAATTCAGGAAGAGATGCATTTCCTAAGTAATCCTGAGATTAAAGATTTTTTGTCTGAGATTAGAGGGAGGAGTGAGTCTGCTTATGCATTATGTCGCGTTAGCTTTGAAACAGGCGCTCGATGGGGTGAGGGGTCTAAAATTGCATTAAGTCAGGTAAGAGATGGGTATTTAGTGCTTCCATCAAAGCACACCAAAAACAATAAGCCTAGGTATATTCCAATCTCAGATAACCTAGCTTCGCTTATCAAGAGCAATATACCTTTTTCTAATTGCAGGTCGACATTTTATCGTTCAATTGATGCATGCAATATTAAGTTGCCACCAGGGCAGGCAACGCATGTGATGCGGCATACGTTCGCAAGTCATTTCATGCAGAATGGTGGCAATATCATTACCTTGCAAAAAGTGCTGGATCACGGTGATTTGAAAATAACGATGCGATATGCCCATTTATCACCAGATCATTTAAAAGACGTTTTGAAGTTTAAACCAATGACTGAGTAAATCGGTGGACACTTTGTGGACACTTTAAACAAAAAGGGGTTAAGAATTTCTGCTTAACCCCTTATAGTATCTGGCTCCTCGACCTGGGCTCGAACCAGGGACACACGGATTAACAGTCCGTTGCTCTACCAACTGAGCTATCGAGGAATATTCACAATTTGTCGTGAAGGCGCTATTATACTGACTCAGAACAATGTGTCAATTTTTTTCGATACTAAATACCAACTAATTAACTGGCGGTTAACAACACTACGACAAATACCCATTGCAGGCTATTTATATAGGCACAGTAAGTAGTAAATAGCTGTTGTGGTGATTGCTTCAGTAGTTACATTAGCTTGCGTGCTTGTGGGTGTATCAATCCTTAATTCTTGATCCTTGATTTTATTTAAGGGACTTTTCAATACGATCAAGTGCGTTCTGAAGGTTTTCCATCGATGTGGCAAATGAAATTCTGAAATATCCTTCTGCACCAAACGCTGAGCCTGGTACTACTGCCACGTCAAATTTTTCAAGAAAGTATTCTGCAAGCGCCATATCAGTGGCTGCTTGGATTTTCCCTGCTTTATATAAGCTATCGATTGCGACGCGAGCATCTGGAAAAGCATAAAATGCGCCGCCAGCCATTAAGCAGTTTAATCCTGGCATTGTGTTGAAGCGATTAACTACGTAGGCGTGACGCTCTTTAAACGCGGTGACCATTGGTGCAATACAATCTTGCGAGCCTTCTAGAGCAGTTTGCGCAGCTACTTGTGAGATTGAAGTAGCATTGCTGGTAGATTGTGATTGTAAAATCTCCATGGCCTTGATGATGTAAGCCGGGCCTGCGGCATAACCGATGCGCCAGCCTGTCATAGAATAAGCTTTAGAAACGCCATTAAGTACGATGCAACGGTCTTGTAATGCTGGCGTTGCATTTAATATGTTGTAAAACTTATCGCCAGTTAAATTGACGTGTTCATACATATCGTCAGTTGCGACTAATACATGTGGATGTTTGAGTAGCACTTCACCCAAAGCTTGCAGTTCACCTAAGCTATATACCGCACCTGTCGGGTTAGATGGTGAATTAATCATAAATATTTTTGTTTTAGGTGTAATCGCCGCCTCTAATTGCGCTGGTAGCAACTTAAAGCCTTGTTCTATGCCACATGGAATAATCACTGGCGTTGCTTCTGCCACAAGTGCGATGTCTGCGTATGATACCCAATAAGGCGCAGGGATAATAACTTCATCGCCTTTATTAAGCACAGCTAAACATAAATTAAATATGGTCTGTTTGCCGCCTACACCAACAATCACTTCATTTAGCGCGTAGTCAAAACCATTTTGATTTTTAAATTTATTTACTATAGCTTTTTTAAGGCCTGGAATACCAGCAACAGGGGTGTATTTAGTAAAGCCATTATCAATGGCTAACTTTGCGGCATCTTTAATATGTTGTGGCGTATCAAAATCGGGCTCACCTGCGGCTAAACCAATAATAGGCCGGCCTTCAGCCTTGTATTTACCAGCTTTTGCGGTAATTGCAAGGGTAGGGGATTCTTTAATTGATTGAACTCGGAGTGATAGAACAGATGCCTGATGCGCGTTTTGTGCTGGTGCCAAAATATGTTTCCTTAAAACAATTCTTATGCAAATGATTGAATAGACGCTATTTTACGCACAAAAACTGTCATTAGGAATAACTGAAAACATTATCTAGTAGCTTATAGTCAAGTTATAAGGCAGCAAGTTTAACTTTTAAAGTTATTTAAACATGCTGCCAGTGATATAAAAATGCTATTTAATCTAGCATTCCAGCTCGCAACCCAGCATTTGACTGTATTGCTGCGCGAGATTTTTGTCGACTTTAGCAATCGCTAAATTAACGTCATGCATCGCTACTTTGTCACCAACAGATTGAGCGATAACGCCTAGTCTGAATAATGCATCTGTATTGGTTGCATCAAGTGCAGCAGATTGTTGATAAGCAGCTTTAGCTTCATCGATTTTATTCAGATTTTCATGCGCAACGCCTAACTCATACCACGCATCGGAATTTTTAGCGTCGGTATCGATCCATTTTTGTGAGACTTGAGCCAGCATTAGCCAGTCTTGGTTTATTTCTGGAATCGCTATTTGCATAAAGAATGGTTTTTTATCGTCATCAGCCTCCCAAAATGCTTTTCCGAGAATTGGAAAGTCGGTTTCAACAGGTAGCTTCTCCACGTTAGCCAACCACTCAATTGGCAGTGAGTAAAAGTATGCGGGCCTACCTGGCGTTTTAAAGGTATTAATGCCTAGCAGCTTGCCTTCCATATCAAAAATGCCACTACCGCTGGCGCCCATTCTAAATTGAGCCGTGCTTCTAATGATACGGCCACCTTCAAATTCATAAGTAGATTTAACAACCCCTTCAGAAGTCAAAGGTGCAGGCACGCCGTTAGAATGCCCTATAGCTAATACTTCTTGACCGCGTTGTAAGTTATTCCCTTCACCTAAAGGCATTGCTGTAAATGGCAAGCCGTAGGTAGTTAATAAACATAAGTCATGCCATCTATCGGCTTGTACAGAAACAATTTGGTAGGTATCTTCGCCACGCGATACCCACGGTTGTTTGGTACTACGAAATACATGGCAATTAGACAGTACTTTGTTGTCGCCGACCATTACGCCAGAGCCATAAGATAAGCCACCGCTAGCGTTGTAGCCGCGCACCATCACCACAGATTGCATCGCATGCAATATTTTTGACTGGTCGATTGCAAACGCTGGTTGAACAAAAGTTATTTGAATAAAACTTACAAAAGCTGCGAATAAAATAAAGCTGCGCATATTAATCCCCAAAGAAAGTAATTGTTAAATGGTTAATGAGTAAGTCTAAATTTTCTACATTAACCACAATTTTAATGACACATTTTGTTACGTTTCTTCAATGACTCAAATATTTTGGCAAAGTTCTAGTTAAATGCTGTGGGCACTATTTGATAGCGTGATATGTCTACTTTACTGTTAAAATTAAATGTTAATTTTCAATGAAGAACAGCGTGCTTGTCACTTTCCCCAATAGTAAATATCAGCTGCATCAACCTTTTGAGCCGGCGGGCGACCAGCCACAAGCTATCGACAAACTAACGCAAGGCATTAATGATGGGTTAAAGTTTCAAACGTTACTAGGCGTTACTGGTTCGGGTAAAACTTACACCATGGCCAATGTGATTGCACGCACAGGTCGCCCAGCTATTGTCATGGCACCCAACAAAACGCTGGCTGCCCAGTTATATAGTGAGTTTAGGGAGTTCTTTCCGAACAATTCAGTTGAATATTTCGTTTCTTATTATGATTATTATCAGCCAGAAGCTTATGTGCCTTCACGCGATTTATTCATTGAAAAAGATTCTAGTATCAATGAGCACATTGAGCAGATGCGGCTATCAGCCACAAAAGCACTGTTAGAGCGTGAGGACAGTATTATTGTTGCGACTGTTTCGGCGATATATGGTATTGGTGATCCCAGTGATTATCACGGCATGGTGCTACATGTACAGCTAGGCGAAAAAATCGCCCAGCGTGACATGATTGCTAGGCTAGTAGGGATGCAATACGACCGTAATGAATTTGATTTCTCACGCGGTACGTTTAGAGTGCGCGGTGACGTGATTGATGTTTTCCCCGCAGAAAATAACGAAACTGCCGTGCGGATATCAATGTTTGATGATGAAATCGAATCGATTACTTTATTCGACCCGTTGACAGGGCAGATATTTA
>JAYWDO010000098.1:0-29410 GCA_043779795.1 Pseudomonadota bacterium | reverse complement strand
GTTAGGCCGTTAAGTGAAGCTGAACGTGATGCTTGGGCAGGTTTGTTGCAAATTGCAGCATTGCGCTTTTGGTTATCACGCTTGTATGATCAAATTTTTCCGCAATCGGGTGAGTTAACGCATGCTAAAGACCCAAATCACTTTAGAAACATTCTGCAGCATCGTATTAAGCCAAACGCTAAGTCGTATTAATAAATCATATTAAAAGGAATTGTTAAACGATGGCTATATTAGAAACAAGTGCTAAAACGGGTAGAAGTTGGATAAGTGAGAGCATTGCTTTATTTAAAGCATCACCAAGCAAATGGATGTTGCTTGCTTCAGTCTATGTTGCGGTTTTTATGATGATTCCATCGCTTCCAGGCTTTCAGCTATTTTCTTTAGTTACCATTCTAATTTGGCCTATTTTCATGGTAATCGCCATTGCCATGTATCGTAATGCTGATAATAGTATGACGCAAAATTTGAGTGAAATCATCAATATGATTAAACCAAAAATGAAACCGCTGATTATTCTTGGCGGCATTTTTTTACTCTACGGTATGCTGATCAGTCTATTGCTTAATAGCGATGTTGAGGGTTTGATGGGTATGACAAAAAGCATGGATAAGATGACTGATTCGCAAGCTGTTGCCATTTTAGAGAAAATGTTACCATTTTTATTCAAGCTCACACTCGCATTAATCCCAATGATGATGGCTACATGGTTTTCACCCATGCTGATTGCCTTTAACAATTACACGGTTGGTAAGGCCATTAAATCCAGCATTGCCGGTTCTCTGCAATATATGTTGGCATTAGGCGTTGCCTGGATATTACTCACTGTTAGCATCTTTGCTTTGTTGATCATTGCCGGAATCGTAATCGCTATTATGGGTAACTTAGCACCAATGTTGGGGCAATTGCTGATGCCTGTACTGGTATTTGGTTGCTTGCTGTTAGCCACGGCTTTGATGTTGGCATTTCAATATGTCAGCTATCGCGATGTGTTTAAAGCTGCTTAAGGTACATCGAAAGCACTGCCCTGCGAGGCTCGTCCCTATTGGCTTCCAGAGCATGCCTTTTTAATGGTTTAAGATGATTTTTAGTTAAATCGGGTTGAGTTTGGCAAACTCCATCGCCAGCCATTTTAATCCTTCACGCCCAAAATTCACTTGCACTCGCATATCACTTGCGTTGCCTTCATAGCTCACTACCACGCCATTGCCAAATTTAGCATGCGCTACTTGCTGGCCTATTTTCCAAGGCATCGCATTTTTCTGATCATTACTTTGTTGCTTACTCATCATGGCGGGCAGTTCGTTATAATTACGGCCACCGCCAGATTTAGCAACTGGTTTACTATTTAAACGTTTCAGCAATGCTTCAGGAATCTCATCTAAAAAGCGTGATGGAATGCCGTAGCGTACTTTTCCGTGTAACATTCGGCTTTGCGCATGGCTTAAATACAAACGTTGTCGTGCCCGTGTAACCGCTACGTACATCAGGCGGCGTTCTTCTTCTAGCCCGCTATTTTCAAATAAGCTTTGCTCGTGCGGACATAAGCCTTCTTCTAAGCCACTGATAAATACCGCTCTAAATTCCAAGCCTTTAGAGGCGTGTACCGTCATGAGCTGCAAGGCTTCGCGTCCAACGTCAGCTTGATGCTCGCCCGCTTCTAAGCTGGCGTGACTTAAAAACTGAGTGAGTAAATCTTGTTCAGTCTCGCCATCTACATTGTTGTGGTTGCCAAAATCTTGATTGGTAAACGACACTGCCGCCGTGACTAGTTCTTCCAAGTTGGCAATGCGATCTTCGCCTTCTTTGTCCAATTGGTAATGGGCCTTTAAGCCGGACATTGTGGTGGCAAGCTCTGCTAACTCCGGCAAACTAATACCGTAAGCGTTATCTACCATTTGTCTGATCAGTGCAACAAAACCTTCTATGCCTTTACCGCCTAACTTACCGTTGCCCACTTTATTTATTGCCGCTTGCCAGATACTGCAATTCTCTGCGCGGGCAGTTTCTTGCAATTGCTCCAAGCCACGCGCGCCTATGCCACGCGTGGGGAAATTGATGACACGCAATAAAGCAGTATCATCATTCGCGTTAGCAATTAAGCGCATGTAAGCCAGCGCATGCTTGATTTCGGCACGTTCAAAGAAGCGTAAGCCACCATAAACGCGATAGGGTAAATTAGCTGAAAATAATGCATGTTCTAATATGCGCGATTGTGCGTTGCTGCGGTAGAGCAGGGCTATTTCGCCTAATGAAGTACCTTCGCAGTGCAACATTTTTATTTCATCAACAATAAACAGCGCTTCGTCGGTATCGTTATAAGCATCATAGACGCGCACCAGCTCGCCTGCGCCAGCCGATGTCCAAAGATTTTTACCCAAACGATTGGTGTTGTGCGAAATTATTGCGTTAGCCGCATCTAAAATATTACTATGCGAGCGGTAATTTTCTTCCAACTTAACAATATGCTGAATGTTGAAGTCTTTTTCAAAATCACGCATATTGCCCACACGCGCTCCACGAAAACCGTAAATGGATTGGTCATCGTCACCCACGGCAAACATACAATTATGCTGAGAATTATCGCCTTGCCCAGTGAGTAGTTTCAGCCACAAATATTGCAGTTGATTGGTATCTTGAAATTCATCGACTAATATGTATTTAAAGCGGCTTTGGTAATGCTCGCGAATGTTCGCATCACGTTTAAGCAGCTCGTAGCAGCGTAATAACAGCTCGGCAAAGTCGGCTACGCCATCACGTTGGCATTGTTTGTCATATTCTTCAAAAATCTCCCGCATTTTTGTTAAATGTGGGTCATAAGCTTCAACAGCATGGGCGCGCAAACCTTCATCTTTGCAGTCATTAATAAAGTTTTGCACCTGCTTGGGTGGAAACTTTTCATCATCCACATTCATCAATTTCATCAAACGCTTAATGACAGATAATTGATCTGAAATATCTAAAATCTGAAAACTAGCAGGTAAGCCGGCTTCTCGATGGTGAGCGCGCAACAAACGATTACACAAGCCATGAAAAGTGCCTACCCACATGCCACGCGTGTTGATGGGTAGCGACGAAGTGATTCGCGTTAACATCTCTTTTGCTGCTTTATTGGTAAAAGTCACTGCCAATAAACCAGTTGGCGATACTTGCCCCGTTTGAATCAACCAAGCGATACGTGCAGTTAATACACGCGTTTTACCGCTACCAGCACCAGCTAAAATTAGCGCAGATTGATGTGGTAAGGTCACGGCTTCTAATTGTTTATTGTTAAGCCCGGCTAATAGTGGATCTTGTGAAATAGTATTGGTGTTTTGCATAGTCATAGTAGCTATTCTAACACGACTACTTTATGGCTTTTTTGAGAGGGTAATATGAATATATTATTTCAAGCAATCATCAGTCATTAAGCACAGTAGAAAAAAGCCATGGCTTTAGATTATTGAGCGTAGAGCAATGCAGAGTCAATCAGGTGATATTTTTGTGGTGGCACGCCAATTAGGTGTTAGTCAAAAGAGGCTTTACCGTTAACTAAAGCTGACAAATAAAGCTGATAGTGCTTACTTAATTAAATCAATCTTAAACTTAAATCTATAAGTTAAATATTTTTGAACTAAATATTAATTGAGCTAGTCAGATAAATAGATGACGAAAGTTGTCTTTCCGTTTCTTTCCTCCCTGAACGGAAGCCTTAGACGATGAGGCACTTTTTTACCCCGATTCTTATCCCCTTGAGTCGGGGTTTTTTTTCTTTTGAAATTGAATAAAATTCAACTTGTTAAAACTATGTGACAAATTGTAATCCTGTTGTAATTTTACTGCAACACTTTAATTTAGGAGTTTGTAACTATTTGGCTATAAAAACATTAATATAAAACCCAGTGCAATAAAGAAGCCCCGCAATAGCGAGGCTTCTTTATTAAGTGCAGTTACTTACGAAGTAAAAGCAAAAACTACATCATACCGCCCATGCCACCCATACCACCCATGTCACCACCGCCCATTGATGGGCCGTCGTCTTTAGGTAATTCAGCTACCATACAATCAGTTGTTAGCATCAAGCCAGCAACTGAAGCTGCATTTTGCAATGCAGAACGTGTTACTTTAGTTGGGTCAAGAATACCCATTTCAATCATATCGCCGTAAGTTTCGTTTGCTGCGTTATAACCATAGTTACCCGCACCAGCGGCAACATTGTTCACAACCACTGAAGGCTCTACGCCCGCATTGGCAACAATTTGACGTAATGGCTCTTCAACTGCGCGCAATACAATCTTAACGCCAGCATCTTGATCATGGTTATCGCCTTTAACTTTAGCAATTGCAGCACGTGCGCGAATCAACGCTACACCACCACCAGCTACAATACCTTCCTCAACGGCTGCACGTGTTGCGTGTAATGCATCTTCAACGCGGGCTTTTTTCTCTTTCATTTCGATTTCAGTAGTCGCGCCAACTTTGATTACTGCAACACCACCAGCTAATTTAGCTACGCGTTCTTGTAGTTTTTCACGGTCATAGTCGCTGCTTGCTTCTTCGATTTGTGTTTTGATTTGAGCGATACGTGCTTTGATATTAGCTTCAACACCGTGGCCATCAATGATGATGGTGTTTTCTTTACCCACTTCAATACGTTTAGCTTGACCTAAATTCTCAAGTGTTACGTTTTCAAGTTTCAAGCCAACTTCTTCAGCAATTACTGTACCGCCAGTTAACATGGCAATATCTTCTAACATTGCTTTACGACGGTCACCAAAACCAGGCGCTTTAACAGCAGTAGTTTTCAAAATGCCACGGATATTGTTAACAACTAAAGTCGCTAATGCTTCACCGTCAACGTCTTCAGCAATAATCAATAATGGACGGCCAGATTTAGCGACTTGCTCTAAAGTTGGTAATAAATCACGGATGTTTGAGATTTTTTTGTCGTGCAATAACACGTATGGATTATCTAACAAGGCAATTTGGCGCTCTTGGTTGTTGATAAAGTACGGTGATAGGTAACCACGGTCAAACTGCATACCTTCAACTACATCTAATTCACTTTCAAGGCCAGAACCATCTTCAACAGTAATAACGCCTTCTTTACCCACTTTATCCATCGCATCTGCAATAATTTTGCCGATAGCCTCATCAGAGTTTGCAGAGATTGAGCCAACTTGAGCAATTTCTTTGCTAGTTGTACATGGTTTAGATTGCGCTTTAAGATCAGCGATTGCTGCAGCAACAGCTTTATCGATACCACGTTTTAAATCCATTGGATTCATACCAGCTGCAACAGATTTCATGCCTTCACGAATAATCGCTTGGGCCAAAACTGTAGCTGTTGTTGTGCCATCACCAGCGATATCAGAAGTTTTTGAAGCCACTTCTTTAACCATTTGTGCGCCCATGTTTTCGAATTTGTCTTTTAATTCGATTTCTTTAGCAACAGAAACACCATCTTTAGTGATGGTAGGTGCGCCGAATGAGCGCTCTAAAACTACGTTACGGCCTTTAGGACCTAAAGTTACTTTAACTGCGTTGGCAAGAATGTTCACGCCGTTAGTCATTTTTTGGCGAACTTCGTCACCGAATCTTACGTCTTTTGCTGCCATGATTAACTCCTAAAATTTATATAATTTTTAATTGAAAAGTGGTTTGGTGAGACAAAGCGTGATGAGTGCAAAGCGCGTAAAACGGATTTGGCGAAAGCAGTACATATAAGTACGGCGAGTCAAAATGGCTTTACGCAAAGCTACAATCACGCGTTGCAGGCCACCAAATTATTCAACAATCGCCATGATGTCTTCTTCGCGCATGACTAATAACTCTTCGCCATCAACTTTTACAGTTTGGCCTGCGTATTTACCGAACAACACTTTATCGCCAACTTTAACGTCTAAAGCGATTACTTTACCGCTGTCATCACGTTTGCCAGAACCAATAGCTTGAACTACACCTTGATCTGGTTTTTCTGTTGCGCTATCTGGAATCACAATGCCAGAAGCTGTAGTACGCTCTTCTTCAGAACGTTTTACAATGACGCGGTCGTGTAAAGGGCGAATTTTCATACGATTTCTCCAAAAATTAAATCAACAATTAACTAACGTTTAAAAATTAAAATCCCTAACAATCAAATGTTAGGGGATTGATAAAACAAATCTTATACAGCTCAGGTAAACCACATAATGAGTATTCAACTATGCAGAACGGGTGAGATTTTAGCACTCAAACACCTAGAGTGCTAGTTATTGGGCCGGGCTGTAATATTTCAAGATTAAATCTAGAAATATTTGCATAAAAACCTTATGCTACACATTGTATTCAATGTATAAAGCAAGCTTATGACACAAAATGAATCCGCAATTGAGCAAATAAACCTTGGTTTTAATGAGCCAGAAGATAGATTGTTGTTAAAAGTTGGCCTTGCCGATAAAACTGAGATTGCGGTGTGGGTTACGCGGCGTGTGTGCAAGTTAATGTGGAGTGCCCTGCAAGCAGTTAGTAATACATTGTTGCCCATTGCTACACAGTTTGCAGCGCCTACCGTTACAACAGCAGACGGTAAAAATCAGGCGGTTGAAAGCTTTATCCAAGAGGCCGACGCGCAGAAGGTAATCGAGAATCTGGATTTTAAGTCGGAATATGTTTTAGATAGACAAACGCGCTCAGATGAGCCAATGCTTGCGGTGCAATGCATGATAGTGACTGTTGGTAACTTGCCTCCGCAATTAGAATTGCAATGCACCAATGGGCAATCTGTGAAAATGGCGCTTACCAATGAGCTGGTGCATGCCGTCAGCAGTATGATGCAGTTAGCAACGCGTGAAGCAGGCTGGGATTTGTTGATGGGCGTAGACGCTAAACAAGTTAACGTCATTTCCGCAACGCAAACGTTGCACTAAAGGGATTAGTCAATCGTGCAATATCGTCAATTAGGTGGTTCAAATTTAAACGTTTCTGCTATTTGCTTAGGCACTATGACCTATGGCGACCAAAATACCGAAGCGCAGGCACATGAGCAGTTGGATTATGCATTAGCGCAAGGCATCAATTTCATTGACACCGCCGAAATGTACCCGGTACCGCCCAAGGCCGAAACCTTTACCCACACCGAAACTATGGTGGGTAATTGGCTTAAGAATCAGCAACGCGATAAGATTATTTTAGGTAGCAAAGTGGCAGGGCGTAACCGTGGACTTAGCTGGATACGCAATGGCGATGAATCTCTCACCAAAGCTAACATTCGTAGCGCAATTCATGATTCTTTAACGCGCTTGCAAACTGATTACATCGACCTCTATCAATTGCATTGGCCAGAGCGCAATGTACCACTGTTTGGGCAATATCAGTTTGACCCTAAATTAGAGCTGGATACACACGGTGATCAAAAAGCTTGGGTGAATATACATACCCAATTAGAAACGTTGGCCGAACTCGTACAAGAAGGTAAAGTGCGCGCCATTGGGCTTTCTAATGAGCAGCCGTGGGGCATAATGGAATTTTTGCGCATCAGCAAAGAGTATCATTTACCACGTGTTGCCACCTTGCAGAACAGCTACCATTTGATGAACCGCACTATTGATTTTGGCACTAGTGAGATTTTGTATCGTGAAAATGTCAGCCTGCTTGCGTATTCTCCGCTTGCCTTTGGACATTTAAGTGGTAAATACATTGATGATTCGCAAGCCAGAGGCCGAGTCACCATGTTTTTAGGCTACGCCCAGCGCTACAGTAAACCTAATGTAGCTGCCGCAAGTGCTGCCTATGCCAAGTTGGCACGTGACAACGGTTTAACGCCAACACAACTAGCATTAAGTTTCGTTATGCATCGTTGGTGCGTGACTAGCACTATTATTGGCGCGACTACTATGGCGCAGTTGAAAGAAAATATAGACGCTTGGAACACAACGCTATCGCCAGAAGTAATACAAGAGATTGAAAAGTTGCATTTAGCGATGACGAATCCAGCACCTTAAATTTGTAGCAAACTAAATCAGAAGTTTTTACACTTTCAAAGTTTCACAAACAGGTTTTTATCTCTTTGCATGAAACATCACCGTTTGCGGCGGACCCATTTTAATTACCGGTTTACGAATGCTGCCCATCACGTGCATTTCACAAGGTTTGCAGTCAAATTTCAGGGTAAATCTATCGTTACCATTAATCAACGTCATCGGTTCAGCTGTTACCGTGCCTTGCACGCCAATTATCCCTTTAGCTTCTTTGGGGCACATGCCGTGACTAAAACGCAGGCAGTGTTTGGTAATCATTAGTGGCACTTCACCTAACTCTTTGTTCGTTTCATAAGCGGATGCGATTAGTTTTACGCCGTGTTTTTCATAAAACTTCCGTGCTTTTTGGTTATACACATTGGCGAGATAACTTAAGGTATCTTCAGGGAAAATAGCTGGCGGCACTGCGGCTGGTTTAGGTTGCGGGCGCTGATAAGCGACTAGGCGAACTTGCGCTAATTTCTCGATTGCATCGCGGCGCAAATTGTTAGCCACGGAAGCTGGAACAAACCAAGCATGCGAGGTCTGTACATAGATTTCTGTCGCCATAAAATCGGTATTACCAAGCTTGCTTAAGTTTTCACGCAAGCTGGTTTCAGCTTTTGCAATGTTGTCAGCGGCTTGCTTTTCAGCCACGCACGCTACTGTCGCACTAAAGCCAAGATCATCAGTCACGCTGAGCGTAAAACCATCGCTAGTTTCAGCAAAAATCATTTGCAGCGCAATTTTCCGTTGTGCAGAATCTTTTTCTAGTAGGCGCATAAAAGCATGGTCGCGGTTGCGATATACTTTCATATTATTTCTAATATCTACTGGCATTTCATTTGGGTATAGTTTTTTGCCGTCTACAGTGTTGATGCGTAAGCCTACCAATTCTTTATGCACATCAAAAAAGCACACACCATCGCCGTTGTGCAATTGTACATCTGTGTTTACTTCAAAAAAGTCTTTGCCTACTTTTGATACCAGACCTAAGGCTTCACCAGAAAATTTTGGTGTATCAAACGCGCCAATATCACCTTGGCGGCCATTTACAAAATAATCTGTTGCGCTACGGTTAAAGGTTTTTTCAGGCTGAGGACTAAATGTGTAAGTGCTGATACCGGAAGATGACTTTGCCAGTTCAGGTGATTCGTGCAGAATTTCATCCAGTAATTGTCGGTAATGCGCGGTAGCATTTTTTACGTAAGGTAAATCTTTGTAACGTCCTTCAATCTTAAATGAGCTGACACCCGCACCAATCAAGGCGCGCAGATTGGCGCTTTGGTCATTATCTTTCATTGATAAAAAATGTTTATCTTTGCCGACGATGCGGCCTTTTGAATCTTCCAGCGTAAAAGGCAGGCGACATTCTTGTGAACATTCGCCACGATTGGCGCTGCGGCCGGTATGCGCATGACTAATGAAACACTGTCCGCTGAACGCCACGCATAAGGCGCCGTGTACAAAAAACTCAAGATTACACTCAGTTGCGGCGGCAATTTTTTGTATGGTATGCAAATCTAACTCACGCGCCAGCACCATTTGCGTAAAGCCGACTTGATCTAGAAACACCGCTTTTTCAACAGTACGAATATCCGTTTGCGTACTTGCATGTAGCTGAATCGGCGGTAAATCCATCTCTAATAAACCCATATCTTGCACAATCAACGCATCTATTTCAGCTTCGTAAAGCTGATGTACTAGCTTCCGCGCGTCTTCCAGTTCGTTATCGTGAAAAATCGTATTTAGTGCCACAAACACTTCTGCATGGTAACGGTGCGCATGTTTTACCAAACGCACAATGTCTTCCAAAGTGTTCGGTGCTTTAGCGCGTGCGCCAAATGCTGGCCCGCCAATGTACACAGCATCGGCGCCATGATTAATCGCTTCAATGCCAAAGTCTGCATTTTTAGCAGGGGCGAGTAGTTCTAAATGGCGGCGTGTTTTAATCATGAACGTCTTGGATGAATGGCTAAGGTTGAATTTTAGACGAAATAGCCGCTTATGACGACAATTGACTTATTTGACAGTGCAAAACATCGTACAATTCAGCAATGACCTCCATAAATACGAACAATCAAAGTTTATTAAGCCGTAGTCTAAAGTCGGTCTGGCACCCATGCACGCAGATGAAACAGCATGAAACTTACCCACTTATCCCAATGAAACGCGGTGATGGCGTTTGGCTTTATGACACGGAAGACACGCGTTATCTAGATGCGGTGAGCTCTTGGTGGGTGAATTTGTTCGGGCATAATAATCCGCGGATTAAAGATGCAATTAAGTTACAGCTCGATACCTTGGAGCATGTCATGTTGGCAGGTTTTACGCATGAGCCAGTTGTGGAGTTGTCCGAAAAGCTAGCTAAACTTACTGGTTTAGGCCATGCGTTTTATGCGAGTGATGGTGCGAGTGCCACTGAAATTGCGCTTAAGATGAGTTTTCATTATTGGCGCAATAGCAGTCAAAGTAAAAAAACAAAATTTATCAGTCTGCAAAATAGTTATCACGGCGAAACATTAGGCGCACTAGGCGTAACCGATGTGGCGATTTTTAAAGATACTTATGCGCCACTGTTAATGCAATCTAGCCAAATGCCTAGCCCAGACTTTAGGTTGAGTAAGGCGGGTGAGAGTGCCGAGGATTTTGCCATGCGCTGTGCAGATGCATTAGCGTTTTATGTGAGCGAGCATCATGCAGAATTGGCGGCTTTTATTGTCGAGCCGCTTATTCAGTGCGCGGCAGGCATGGGTATGTATCACCCCAGCTACTTGCGCCGTGCGCGTGAAATTTGTAGCAAATATGATGTGCATTTAATTGCCGATGAAATAGCCGTAGGATTTGGCAGAACAGGAACCATGTTTGCTTGTGAGCAGGCAGATGTAACGCCTGATTTTATTTGCTTATCTAAAGGTATTACAGGCGGTTATCTGCCTTTATCCGCTGTGCTGACTACCGATAAAGTGTACCAAGCTTTTTATGATGACAGCACGTTAAAAGGCTTTTTGCACAGCCATAGCTATACAGGTAATCCGTTGGCTTGCAGTGCGGCATTAGCGACGTTGGCGATATTTGAATCTGACAATATTATCGAATCTAATAAAGGTAAAGCGGCTTATTTGAATAGAAAGATGCAAGTACTCACTGACCTGCCAATTGAGAATATACGCCATCATGGCATGATTTTAGCGTTCGATGTTAAGACAAATAATGGTAAGTTTTCAAGGGATTGTTACTCAGCGGCATTAAATCAAGGTTTGCTGCTGCGCCCCATTGGTAACACGGTATATTTTATGCCACCTTACACAATTACCGAGCCTGAAATAGACTTAATGATGCAGGCAACACTGCAAGCCATCCAACATTCGATATGAAAGAATTAGTCTGCACCCCAGTTTTTAAATTGGGTTTTATATTAGCTTTTATATGCGTTAGTTTCTCCGCGTATGCCGAGCTACCAAACACGGTGGCAGACGCGCTAAAAAAAGCGGGAATTCCACAAAATAGCGTGGCTATCATCGTACGTGCTGTGGATGGCGCCAAGCCAGTTGTTGCACTCAATGGTGCTAAAAGCTTAAACCCCGCATCGGTAATGAAGCTGGTAACTACGAATGCTGCGTTAGATTTGCTGACACCAGCATACCGCTGGAAAACCGAGATTTACCAAGATGGCGTTGTGAGTAACGGCGTCTTGGCAGGAAATTTGATTATTAGAGCTTATGGCGACCCAAGCTTTAAATCGCAAGAGTTTTGGCGATTGTTGATGAGCCTACAGCAAGCTGGCATTAAAGAAATTAAGGGCAATTTAATCATAGATAAAAGTTATTTTGCAAAAAAAATGGGTGGCGGAAATGCGTTCGATGACGAAACTTTGCGTGCCTATAATGCCATGCCGAGTGCGTTTTTAGTGAATGGCAGAAATACCAGTTTTAAGTTTATGGCGGATGCCAGCGATGTGAATAATAGTCGCGTGAGCATCTCCCAGGAGTTTGCGTTGCCTGAGTTGCAAATCATTAATAACATGAAGCTTACGCAAGGCGCATGCGATGAATGGCGTAGCCGTCTTGGTTATACCGTTAAAGCAACAGAAACCAGTTTGAAAGATGGCGGAACGACAGTTGGTGGTGCGGTTGCTACGTTTAATGGCAGCTTTTCGCTAGATTGTGGCGAACGATATTTAGAGTTAAGTGTATTTGACGATGATCAATATGCGTTTTACACCTTTAAAAAATTGTGGCACGAGTTGGGTGGCAAGTTTTCTGGGCAGTTACAAATACAAGATACGCCAGTCAGTGGGATCAAGGTGCTTGAACAGTTATCCGACCCATTGGGCAATGTAGTGCGGGATATTAATAAATGGAGCAATAATCTAATGGCGCGGCAGTTACTGCTGACGATTGCTGCTGAGAAAACATTGCTCCCCGCCACTGAAGCGAATGGTGCAGTAGCCATTCAAACGTGGCTTGCCAGCAAGTCGCTGAATGGTAAAAGCTTTAATTTTGATGAATTAGTCATTGAAAATGGCTCTGGCTTATCGCGTAATGAACGTATTAGCGCAGAACATTTATCGCTAATGTTGGTGAGTGCTTACAATAGCCCTGTGATGCCGGAATTCATGAGTTCATTGCCGATATTGTCATTAGATGGCACAGTGATGAAGCGCCTTAAAGATAGCCTTGTTAGCGCACATGCGCATTTAAAAACAGGCTCTTTAGATGGCGTAAGCTCGATTGCGGGCTATGTATTAGATAAGCAAAATAAACGCCATGTGCTAGTGATGGTGGTTAATCATGCAAAAGCTGGCGCGAGTAAAGCTGCACAAGATGCGTTGATTGAGTGGACATACAATCAATAATACTAAGCGCACAGCTCAGCGAACTTGTATGAGTTTGCGGTATCATATTGTCTGAAATATATTTTCGCGAAAAACTATTGTGTTTAACTAAATTCACCACTTTTATTACTTAAGGTCGTTAATATGAAATTTATTAGTCTTTTGTTGGCATGCGCGTGTGCAGTCACGCTCAATGCTTGCAAAGCCGAATCAACCGCGTCAAAAACGCCAAGCTCATCAATACAGGCAACATCAACCAAGGAAAACACAGCAATGACACAAAATACCATTAGCGAATTACAAAAGATTGACACACAAGTGGGTACAGGCCGCGAAGCTGAAGCTGGCTTTAACGTGACTGTACATTATACAGGCTGGTTGTTTGACCCGGCAGCTGAAGGCCATAAAGGCAAAAAATTTGATAGTAGCTTAGACCGTAACCAACCGTTTAATTTCTTCTTAGGCGGTGGCCAAGTGATTCAAGGTTGGGACGAAGGCTTTGCCGGTATGAAAATTGGCGGCAAACGCACATTAATTATTCCTTCAGAAATGGGCTATGGCGCACGTGGTGCAGGTGGTGCGATTCCACCTAATGCGGCGCTGATCTTTGATGTTGAATTACTAGACGTTAAATAATTTTTTGTAGGAGCGCAATAAATTGCGCTCCAAAATTAGAAAGAGTTCAATATGCACGTAAGCGTTAAATGGATTGATGGTGTCAGCTTTGTAGGTGAATCTGAATCTGGCCATGCTGTGGTATTAGATGGTGCACCTGAAAATGGCGGTCGTAATATTGGCATGCGCCCTATGGAAATGTTGCTGCTGGGTATGGGTGGTTGCACATCGTTTGATGTGGTCGCTATACTAAAAAAAGCGCGGCAGCCAATTGTGGCTTGCGTGGCAGAAATTGATGCGACCCGTGCAGATGAGATTCCAAAAGTATTCACTAAGATTCATGTGCATTTTGTGATTACTGGTGATAATTTAAATGTTACGCAAGTTGAACGCGCGGTGAAGTTGTCTGCAGAGAAATATTGTTCAGCCTCTATTATGTTGAGCAAAAGTGTAGAGATTACACATGATTTTGAGATTAAGCCCAGCACTGTTGCAAACACCCATGCTTAAGGTTAATGCAAGTAAACCAATTAAACCAAGTGGCATGCTAGGCATACGCCATGTGGCTTTGTTTGTAAAAGAGTTGGAAGTTTGCGTAAAATTTTATGTCGATATTATGGGTATGCAGATTGAGCGGCAACCTGATGCGGATAATGTGTATTTGACGAATCAGGGTGATGTATTCGCACTACACCGTGTTGATTACACGCCGCAAGCGCAGCAAAGATTAGATCACATAGGCTTTGTGTTGAATTCAGCTGAAGATGTTGATTGCTGGTATGATTACTTTGTGAAAAATGGTGTAAAAATCACTGAAGCACCGAAAATGCACCGTGATGGCGCGCGAGGTTTTTACTGTTTAGATGCGGTAGGTCATTTGCTTGAACTGATTTACCATCCGCCAATATCTAGGCTTCAACAAGTAACAATCTAATCAAAAAACTATAGCGGGTGCTAGTTAATCATTTTGAATAACCAGCTTTAACTTTAGACTGCGTGTATTAGTTAAAGTTTTGAAGTAAATAAGGCGCGAATAAAACTATTGCGCCGTATGTGATTGATCTGTAGGAAGTAATTTTTTACGAGTAACGCGGTATGGCGGCAAAAAATAAATTAGTAGAGCTGCCTTTTAGTCGCTAGGCTAAGGCTTCAGTAACTTTCACGGTCAGCGGCTGTTCATCTTCCAACAGGTTCAATAGTCGGTCAACATTTGGGTGTTTGCCAGGGCAGTTTTCGGCGTCTCCAGTATGTTCTGAAAATAGACTCAAACCCTCGACTGCCGCGTCTAAAGAAATCTCGCCATACATGCGATACAGGTGGTAATACACCTTTACCGATCCGTGACTACCTGGTTTGTTTTCGATCGTGCCTGCAGGGCTGCCATCGCTATTAAAAAGCTCAATGCGTTGCACATGCGATGCATCGTCAAGAGTTAGTAATACATCGCTAAATTTTTGCATAATCCAATAATCCTAAAATATACTTACTTTTGTGAAGCTGTATTCGTTATACAAGGTACAACGAAGTTATAAATAATACGATGAAGCAGTCATCAATGTTGATATTTGTTTCATTAAAAATTTTGCGGGTGCAGGGAGTTCTACTGCGCCTAGTTGTTTGGCTTCTGCCGCATGTTTGGCTTCATCTAGCTGCATTTGTTCAATAATTTTACGCGTTTTCTTGTCAGATACTGGCAGTTTATCAAGGTGGCTCGCTAAGTGCGCTTCAACCTGTTTTTCAGTTTCTGCTACAAAGCCTAGATTCCATTTGTCGCCCAAGGCGCCAGCAATAGCACCCATTGTGAATGAACCTGCGTAAAACAAGGGGTTTAGCATGCTAGTGCGGCCACCCAGTTGTGTAATGCGTGTTTCACACCAAGCTAGATGCTCGGTTTCTTCTTGTGCTGCATATTTTAGGGCAAGGGTTGTTTCTGGATGATGAGCGGTAAGCGCTTGGCCGCTATATAAAGCTTGTGCGCATACTTCACCAGTATGATTCACTCGCATTAGTGCGCTGGCATGTGCTTTTTCCGCTTCAGTTAAATCGGTGTCAAAAAGATCAGCATCTGGATGTGCACGCACGCTGCGAGGCTTGGCTAGCAGGGTGCGTAAGCCTGTATCAAGCTCAACAATCAAAGTGTCTAATCTATTTAACATGGTTTAATTTTACGCTTAAATTACGTTTATAAGCCAGCATTTGGCTTATCCGTGGAGGCGCCAAAAACTGGCTCACACGCCATATTCATTTGTTTGGCAATTATTTGTATTGGATGCATGATAGAAACTCTTAAGTTCTGTTCACGTAAACCCTTGGCAATGTGCAGGCTGCAGCCTATGTTTGATGTGGCGAGAATCAGCACATTATTGGCTTTAATAGCGGCTAGTTTATCTTCACGCAAGGTATTAGCCATCTCGCTTTGCGTTAGCATGTAAGCGCCAGCACCGCCGCAGCATTGACTGTTTCCTGGGAGTGATTGAATATCAGCTTTTGGGATTTTTTTAAGTAAGCTATAAACTGTCAAATGGCTTTTTTGCACGTTACGAAGTGAGCAAGGGTCTTGCACGAAAATACGTTCTCTCAACGGATTAATTTTAACATTTGTCCAATCACAAGACATTAAAAATGCACTGATGTCCTGAATTTTATGATGTGGTAAATAGTCGTTTAAGCCGGCACCACAGCCACTGATGGTGGTTAATATTGGCATATTCTGATCAAAACTAGAGGCATTTAAAGCGACTAACTTTGAGGCTTCATCGTTGTCACCCATTTGTCTGGCGATACTGCCACAACAGGTTTGCTGCGATGGGACATGCACATCAAAACCGAGTTTATTCAATATGGCAATGCTGGCTGTGAGCGTTTGGCTATCTAATGCGCTACTCGTACAGCCTAAAAACAGGCTAACTGCCCCTTTTTTATCCGCAGAAGCACAGTTTGAAGGGTAAAGTAATTTCCATACAATCGGTTTATTAATGGTCGGTAATGATTTTGCTGCAGGTATTAAGTGCTGTATTACGTAGCTAAGTTTGAATTGCTGCATCAACCAAATCAACCAGCTTAAGCTGTAGGATAAATTGCGATAGCGTATAAACGGCTTTGCCAGTGTCAGCCAAATGCTTGTCTTCGGGATAAAAAGTGCACGAGAGGTATCCACTAATGCACCGTAATTTACGTTATTCGGGCAAGCTATTTCACAGCTTCGACAATTTAAACATAGGTCAATATGCGTTTTAAATCGGTCATTGTTCGGCAAAATATCTTGCGCAACTGCGCGCATTAGTTGAATCCTGCCGCGAGGAGAATCTGCTTCTGAACCAGTTTTTCTGTAAGTAGGGCAGTGCGGCAAGCACAGGCCACAGGCCACGCAACGATCCGCTTCGATGATCAATTCTTTTATGTTTAATGCCATGTGCTTATTATAAACCTTGCTTTGATAGCGAATGCATCTCAAAGTGAATGCCTTGCAAATTTATCTAGTAGTTTGTTATTAGCTTTGCATAAAGCCAACACGTATAAAAAATCCGCCCTCTTTTGAAGGGCGGATACTATGCTTAAGCCTAACCTTAAATTTCTGCTGGCTCTACTTTTGGCGGTTCAGTATGAATTACTGGTTTGCCTTTCAGAAAGTTCATGGCTTGCGTGAACTGTATATCATCTTTACTTGCTGGTTCAATAGGGCCAGACGACTCTGCGTATTTTTTCTCATTCAGTTTTTCTTTAGCCGCAGTTGCTATATCTGACTTTACTGCAACGCCTGCTTTTGCATCTTTAGGGTTCGATAAGTGGCCAGATAAATCTGCTTCATGAATGTTGTTTGATTGATCCGTACCATCTTCAACAATGTAGTCAGGGTCAATACCTTTTGCTTGAATCGAACGACCTTTGGGCGTGAAGTAGCGAGCCGTTGTGAGCTTAATAGCCGCACCATTGTTCATTGGCATAATCGTTTGTACTGAGCCCTTACCAAAACTTCTAATGCCTACCAGTGTTGCGCGTTTATGGTCTTGCAACGCACCAGCTACGATTTCTGACGCAGATGCAGAGCCAGCGTTAATCAACACCACCATCGGTACCGTTTTTAAATCAGCTGGAATGTCGCGAATGTAATCATTGGCAATGCCGCCACGGGCATAATTTTCTGGGCTAGCCGTTAATTGCATTTTAGAATCAGCCGCACGGCCTTCTGTGTACACAACCAAAGTATCTTTTGGTAAAAATGCTGCAGCTACACCTACTGCACCATTAAGCAAACCACCTGGGTCATTGCGTAAATCTAAAATAAAGCCTTTGAACGGACCTTTGTTTTCATCGTGCATGGTTTTAATCGCTTTTGCTAGGTCTTCGCCAGTGCGTTCTTGGAATTGTGTTACACGTGCATAGGCGTAACCTGGCTCAGTCATTTTATATTTCACACTTTTATTTTTGATAATTGTGCGAACAAGTGTGAAAATCAGCGGTTTAGTTTCATTTTTACGAAATACTGACAACGTGATTGGTGTATCTGGTTTGCCGCGCATGCGTTTCACAGCATCGTTCAGGCTTAATCCTTTTACCGGTGTGTCATCTAATTTCATGATTAAATCACCACTTTTAATGCCAGCTTTGTAGGCGGGTGAATCTTCAATTGGTGAAATCACTTTAACCAAGCCATCTTCCATGCCGACTTCAATACCTAAGCCACCAAATTCACCTTGTGTCGAAGCTTGCATGTCTTTAAATGCATCAACATCCATGTAGGTGGAATGTGGGTCTAAGCCAGTCAGCATGCCACTGATAGCTTCTGAAATCAGTTTCTTATCTGTAACCGGTTCCACATAATCACTTTTAATTTTTCCAAATACTTCAGCAAATGCGCGTAAGTCTTCAAGCGGCAATTGCGGTTTGGCTATTTTTTCAGCCACCGCAGAGTAAGTTAAACTCAGCATGAGACCAAGTATTAAGCCAGAGCCAACAAAGCCTAATTTGGTAAAGCGCTGATATTTATTTTGAACTTGCATGTATTATTCCCAAACAGTGATAACTTGATCAATTAAGACAAACTTAGCTTTAATAGTTTCAAACGATAGTAAATTATATTTTTTACAAAGCAACTTAAATTATAACAGCAAGGATATATAAATTGAGTAAGCACAACATCGAAATTACTTATTGCACTCAATGCCGCTGGCTTTTACGGGCAGCATGGTTGGCGCAAGAGCTACTAACAACTTTTGAGCAAGATTTAGCCAGCGTGGCATTAAAGCCCGGTAGTAGTGGTATTTTTGATATTACAGTGAATCAGCAACTGGTCTTCTCACGCAAAGCGGCAGGACGTTTCCCTGAAGCTAAAGAAGTGAAACAGTTGGTGCGTGACTTAATTGATCCTACTCGTGATTTGGGCCATAGCGATAAGCTTGTCGTTTAACTAAATCTGCAGCTTAATTTGGCCAAACTATTTTATTTGGATAAATCTGGACTCATAGATAAGCCTGATTCTTTAGTAGCAATACTGCCTTTATGTTGATCAATACGTTGCGCGCCGCTAAATCGGTTTGCCCAGTAACCGTCTTGCATGTTTTCTACCCGCACTTTTCCGCCCACACTAGGTGAATGGATGAAACGATTATTGCCCAAGTAAATACCGACATGAGAAAAAGTGTTTTTGAGCGTATTGAAAAAGACTAAATCCCCAGGCTGCAATTCACTTTTAGGCACTGTTTTACCTAATTGGCTAATAGCTAGCGCGCTGTGTGGCAAAGTTAAACTTGCTGCTTGCTTAAATACATAGCGTACAAAACCACTACAATCAAAACCCGTTTCAGGTGAATTGCCACCATAAGCATACTTAATGCCTGTTAGGCTCAGTGCATTTACTAATACTTCACGCGCACGACCAGACCAGTTGTTTGGGTTCGCATCACCACTCATTTGTTCCGCAGATGTAGTTTCAACTGGTGTCGGCATCGGCTCAACCGCCGCACAAGATGCGCTGGATAAAGCCAGTGCGATGCACAAAAGGTAGCGTATTTGAATTTTAGTCGTTGTTATAAGCACAGTGCGATTATAAGAACTTAAGTTAAAAATGCAAAACGCTTATATTAAACTTTACATTTAGCAACATAAGCACAATTTGTTTCTAATACGCTAACTCATGGGATAATCACAACCCTTATGAGCACACATACAATTCGCCAGGTTTTTGAAAAAGACGGCATTTTAGCCACGCACATTGAAGGCTATAGTGAACGCACGCAGCAGATAGAAATGGCTTTGGCGATAGCTGATGCCATTGAGCACAATACGCAGCTAGTGGCTGAAGCCGGTACGGGCACAGGCAAGACTTTTGCCTATCTAGTGCCTGCGCTGCTCACCGGCGGAAAAGTGATTATTTCTACGGGTACCAAAAACTTACAAGATCAGTTGTATAGCCGTGATTTACCTAATGTGCGTGATGCTTTAAAAGTGCCAGTTACCGTGGCCATGTTAAAAGGCCGCGCCAATTATGTGTGCCACTATCATCTTAATCAAGCTGAGCAAGAAGGCCGTTTTGCCTCCCGCGAAGATGCTAAATATATACATGTCATTAAAACGTTTGCTGAAAATAGCAAAACTGGCGACAAAGGCGAACTTAATTCTGTGCCAGAAAATGCCATGATTTGGACGAGCGTGACCTCAACTCGCGATAATTGTTTAGGTTCAGATTGCAGCTATTATAAAGAATGCTTTGTGATGGAAGCACGTAAAAAGGCGCTTGCAGCCGATGTAGTGGTGGTGAATCACCATTTATTTTTTGCCGATGTCATGTTGCGTGATGAAGGCATTGCCGAGCTTCTACCAACAGCAAATACGGTGATATTTGATGAAGCGCATCAGTTACCTGAAGTGGCCGGGCTATTTTTTGGCGAAGATGTTTCAACTAGCCAATTACATGAATTAGCGCAAGATTGCACCGCCGCGCACCTAACGCTGGCTAAGGATTGCACCGAACTCGGCAAGGCGATAGCTATTTTAGAAAAAGCAACTAAAGATTTTAGGCTGGTATTTGCTTATGAAGGCTCGCGCTTACCAGTGCAAAAAGCCTTGGCTTTAAAAGGCTTTGACGAAGCTTATAAACACATGCAAAGCCAATTAAGAGTACTGGCTAAAGTGCTTGAGACCCAGGCTGCACGTGACCCCATGTTAGAAAAGTGCTGGCAACGCAGTGAAGCTTTGTATGATTCATTGAGCCGCTGGCAATCTGCCGAAAACAACAATCTGGTACGTTGGGTTGAAGTATTCACCCATTCAGTGCTGTTACACGCTACACCTTTAAGTGTGGCTGAGGGTTTCGGTAAGCAACTTAATGCGCAACCACGTGCTTGGATATTTACTTCCGCTACGCTGGCGGTTAAGAGTGATTTTAGCCACTATATAGCGCAGATGGGCCTGCAAGCCGCAAAAACTGGCTTCTGGGAAAGCCCATTTAATTATCAAGAGCAAGCGCTTTTATACGTGCCGCCCGATATGCCAGATCCGAATAGCCCGAGCTATATCGCATGTGTTGCAGCCGTAGCGCTACCAGTGTTGAAGGCCAGCGGTGGCAGAGCGTTTGTGCTTTCTACCAGTTTGCGTGCTATGCGCGAAATTCATGCTTTACTTAAAGAAGCTTTTTCTGAAAATGGTATAGAAAGCCCGTTGTTGTTACAAGGTGAAAGTTCACGCACTGAGTTATTAGACCGTTTCCGTAAGCTAGGTAACGCTGTATTGGTCGGCTCACAAAGCTTCTGGGAAGGCGTAGATGTGCGCGGCGAAGCTTTAAGCGTGGTAATCATCGATAAGCTCCCGTTCGCGCCGCCAGATGATCCAGTGTTATCTGCAAGGGTCGACAAATTGAACTCAGAAGGTAAAAATGCCTTTATGGAATATCAATTACCATACTCGGTGATTACCTTAAAGCAGGGTGCTGGCCGCTTGATTCGTGATGAGAATGATAGAGGCGTGCTAATGATTTGCGACCCACGATTGATTACTAAATCGTATGGAAAAAGAATCTGGCAAAGCCTGCCGCCGTTTAAGCGGACTAGAGAGATTACGGATGTTCAAGAATTTTTTGAGCGTTAAATCGGTTAGATATGATTTTAATCTCTGAAACCGAATACGAACTTAGCGCCATCCGAGCTCAAGGTGCTGGTGGGCAAAATGTGAATAAGGTTTCTAGTGCGATTCATCTGCGTTTTGATATTCCAGCCTCAAGCTTGAGCGATTGGTTAAAAGAGCGACTGATGCATTTGAAAGATAGCCGCATTACCGATGAAGGCGTTTTGGTGTTAAAAGCGCAACAATATCGTACGCAAGAAGCGAATAAAAAAGATGCGATTAAGCGTTTACATGAGATTGTTAACGTGGCAAACCAAGTAAAACCAAGGCGTTACGCTACTAGGCCTAGTTATGGCTCTAAGCAAAGGCGCTTAGAAAGTAAAACACAACGCGGGCAAATTAAGCAGATGCGTGGCAAAATAGCGTCTGACAAAAATGAGCATTAAACCTAAAGTGAATTTATTAGCACTCGATACTTCTACCGAATACTTATCGCTCGCCTTAATGAAGGGCGACAAAACCTTTACGTTTGACATTAACGCAGGTCAAACACATTCACAAATTATCTTGCCGCAGTTGCAACTTTTACTTAATGAAGCCGATTTGCAATTAAACGAGCTGCAATGCATTGCTTTTGGCGCGGGGCCAGGCTCGTTCACTGGTGTGCGTATTGCGGCAGGCGTGGCGCAGGGCTTAGGCTTTGGTGCTCAATTACCTGTGGTCAGTATTTGTACGTTGTTGGCGCTGGCTGAAGCAAGTGGTGCTGATAAAGTCATTGCCTGCTTGGATGCGCGTATGGGCGAGGTGTATCACGCTGCCTATGAACGAGTCTCAGGCGAATGGCAAACAGTCGTCGAGCCAGGCTTGTATAAGCCAGAAGCTGCGCCAGCTATCGCAAGCATGGGCTGGACTGGCGCTGGTAGCGGCTGGCAGACTTATGCAGAGCAGTTAGGCGCTGTTTATGCAAGGCAGTTGCAGGCAGTGCAGCCACAATTATTACCCACTGCTAGTGCCATACTCAGGCTGGCGCAGCCTATTTTTGCAAGAGGCGATGCAAAACCTGCAAGTGAAGCGTTGCCTATTTATATTCGAAACCGCGTAGCGCTTAAAACTACCGAGCGTGAGCAGGGCTTGCGTTTATGAGTACTGCGTTAAAGATTCAAGCGAAATTTCGTCCGATGCAATTGGATGATTTAGATGAAATTATGGCGATTGAGCCGCACATTTATCCATACCCTTGGACGCGTGGCAACTTTAGTGACTCATTGAATTCTGGTTATAGTGCATGTGTGCTAGTTGAGCATGAAAAGATTATTGCTTATGCGCTATTGATGATGGTGTTGGATGAGGCGCATTTGCTTAATTTAAGCGTTGCAAAATTTTACCAAAAACAAGGCTTGGGTCGATTATTATTAGAATATATGCTGCAAATTGCTAAAAACCATCAAGCCGCAAACATGTTTTTAGAAGTTCGCCAGAGTAATATTTCAGCCATCGCTTTGTATGAAAATGTCGGCTTTAATGAAATGGCGATCCGACGTTGCTATTATCCAGCTGCGAACGGCCGTGAAGACGCAGTGCTAATGGGCTTGGTATTATGAGCCTAATGACGCGTGAAGACATGCTGCGTGAGTTGGAGTTATTACCAGTGTGGCAGCTTCGTGATTCCTTACCATCCCAGTCGCAATCGCTGCCAGTAGTTGTTGAAACGCCTTCTATCGTTTTACCAGCCGAGTTGCCAAGCTTAACTACTGCTGAAGTGTTACCAGTTAATGTTGCACAAATCACCGTTGAGCCGAGTGCTATTCAAGCACATGAGCTTGAAGAAACGATACAAGCCGAACCTTTGGCTATCACGCCAGAGGTAATGTCGCAGCAATTTAGCTATATCACAAGCGATAATGGTGATTGGCTATTTGTATTGCCAAACACAGCACTGCAAACAGATGAAGCGCAGTTATTACACAACATTTTTATGGCTATGCACATTAAAGCGATGCCAACTGAAGCATCATCAAACCTTGCCGATATTATCAACACCATTCAACCCAAAGCGCTGATTACGATGGGTGAAGTCACAGTGCAATCGGTGTTGCAATCTACTGAAGCGTTAAGCAATTTACGCGGCAGGCTACATCAATTTAAAGGTATTCCGCTAGTGGCAACCTATGATTTGGGGCATCTATTGCAAGCGCTGCCAGACAAAGCTAAGGCGTGGGATGATATGTGTTTGGTCATGAAGGCTATACAGACGCTTAAATAGCACTTTTTGTAATATTCTTGACGCGTCCCAATTGTAAACTATTGAAATCAGCTAATTAGTCGCAATCTATATTGGTATACTTTTGACGTACACAGTTATATAAATTGCTTGTTTCATAAGGAATTAAAATGCAAAAAATCTACTTAAAACTACTGACGGCTTTACTGTTATTAAATCTAACTGGCTGTGGCTATAATAATTTCCAATCGTTAGACGAAGGAGCAAAAGCCAGTTGGTCTGAAGTGCTGAATCAATACCAGCGCCGTGCAGATTTAGTCCCTAATTTGGTGAATGTGGTGAAAGGCTATGCTGCGCATGAAAAAGAAGTGTTTACGCAAGTAGCTGATGCGCGATCTAAAGTTGGTAGCATGCAAGTAACAGCCGATGTGCTAAATGATCCTGAGGCATTTGCTAAGTTTCAGGCAGTTCAAGGACGGTTGACTTCTGCGTTATCTCGCTTAATGGCTGTTTCAGAAAACTACCCAAATTTAAAAGCGGACCAAGGTTTTAGAGATTTACAAGCACAACTTGAAGGTACTGAAAACCGTATTACTGTAGCGCGTAATCGTTATATTGGTACTATTCAAGACTACAACGTAGCGGTGCGTTCATTTCCACAAAACCTGACGGCGATGATGTTTGGCTATAAAACCAAACCATCATTTACTGTGGAAAATGAAAAGGCTGTTTCAGTGGCACCAACTGTAGATTTTGGTGATAAAAAGTAACTTTAAATCACTAATGATTCGTTAGATTAAAGTGTACCTTAAGCTAAAAACGAGTTTGATCATGCTCAGTGCAATGCTGATTTTTGCATCGTTCAATGTGTGTGCGGAACTCGTTACTATTCCAGTATTAAAAACGCGTGTTACGGATTTAACTCAAACGCTCACTGCTGAGCAACAAAGCCAACTTGAAGCGAAACTGACTGTTTTTGAGCAGCAAAAAGGTAGCCAGATTGCGGTACTCATTGTTCCCACTACACAGCCAGAGGATATTGCGCAATATAGCATCCGCGTGACAGATGTATGGAAATTAGGCCGTAAAAAACAAGATGACGGCATACTGATTTTAGTTGCTAAAAATGACCATAAAATTCGCATAGAAGTTGGGCGTGGCTTAGAAGGCGCCATCCCAGATTTATATGCTAAACGCATTATTACTGAAAATATAGCGCCACTATTTAAGCAGGGCAATACGGCAGGTGGGCTAAATGCCGGAATAGATAAACTGATTGGTCTTATCTCTGGCGAAAATCTTCCGCCGCCACATCAAAAACAACAGCGTAATGGCATGGGTTTTGAAAATTCGTTGGGATTATTCTTGATGGTGAGCATGGTCTGCGGTGCTTTTTTAACGCCAATCTTGGGCCGAATTTTTGGTTCTGGCGTTACTGCAACAATCATTGCGGGTATTTTCTGGTTAATCGCGGGCACATTTGGCATGGCGATATTGACTGGAGTGATGGCTTTTATTTTCACGATGGTGATGCCATGGCTATTTAATTGTTTGGGCGGCGTAGGGCTATACACCGGTGCAAGTGGATCTGGTAGTGGTAGTTTTAGCAGAGATATTTTCAGCGGTGGTGGCGGTGGCTTTGGTGGCGGTGGCGCGTCGGGGGATTGGTAATGTCATTTAAATTTATCAAGCGATTATTCAGACATTTATTTATTTTACCAACTACGGTGAAACGACATTTTCCCGCTGCGGCTCTACAGCGAATAGAAAAAGCTATTGCCCGGAGCGAGTTTACATACTCAGGTGAAATACGTTTTGTGGTGGAGTCTCATTTGAACGTTGAAGATATTTTTAAAAATATATCAGGGAGAAAGCGCGCCGTAGAAGTTTTTTCGCAATTTAAAATATGGGATACCGAGCATAACAATGGCGTGCTGATTTACTTGCTATTAGCTGACCATGATTTTGAAATTCTGGCTGATCGCGGCATTCATCAGCGAGTAGGTGGTGTTGGTTGGCAGGTTATTTGCCAGCAAATGGAAGTGCTGTTTAAGCAAGGCCAGTTTGAAGCTGGTGTTATTTACGGCGTAGAGAAAATTGGCGAACAGCTTACGCAACATTACCCTGCACAAGGTAAAAAGATCAACGAGCTACCGAATGCGCCCATTATCATATAAGCTGTAACTACACTAGCGATGCCAGACACTCACTTGAATAGTTTTTTTCAGCCTCCAGTTTTATATAACAAGTGTTAAGTCTTGCTGACTAAATCACTGATTCTATGTAAAATTCGCGTTTTGACATTTGCCTAGATTCGATTCCACCATGCGCGCCTCACAATTTTTCTTTAATACCCAAAAAGAAGCCCCAAATGATGCTGAGTTACCAAGCCATATTCTGATGGTTCGGGCCGGCCTGATTAAACGCTTAGGCTCTGGTTTATACACTTGGATGCCTTTGGGCTTGCGTGTGTTACGTAAAGTTGAAGCGATTGTGCGCGATGAAATGAATAAAGCTGGCGCGCTTGAATTGCTTATGCCAGCGGTACAGCCAAAAGAACTCTGGGAAGAAACAGGCCGTTGGGCGGTTTTTGGCCCACAAATGCTTAAAATCACTGATAGGCACGAACGTGAATTTTGCTTTGGTCCAACGCATGAAGAAGTGATTACCGACATCGCTCGTGCTGAAATTCGCAGCTACAAGCAACTGCCACTTAATTTCTATCAAATTCAAACTAAATTTCGCGATGAGATTCGCCCACGTTTTGGTGTGATGCGCGCCCGAGAATTTATGATGAAAGATGCTTATTCGTTTCATACGGATTTTGCATCGCTAGACGCAACCTATCAGACCATGTTTCAAGCTTATGATAAGGTATTTAATCGCTTAGGCTTAAAGTTTCGCGCAGTAAAAGCCGATACTGGCGCTATAGGTGGCGATGGCTCACATGAGTTTCACGTACTGGCTGATTCAGGTGAAGATGGCTTGGCGTATTGTGATGCGTCAGATTATGCAGCCAATGTAGAGCTAGCCGAAGCAATCGCGCCTAATCCGCGCAGTGCTGCAAACGAATTGATGCAAGATGTTGAAACGCCGAAGCAAACTTCTTGTGAAGAAGTAGCAACATTACTTAACATTGGCTTAGACCGCACGATTAAAGCGATGGCTTTGATTGCAACGCTTGAAGATGGTGGCACGCAGTTTAACTTGTTGCTCATTCGCGGCGATCATCGTATGAATGAAATTAAAGTGAATAAATTAGAAGGTTTGCATGACTTCAGATTTGCTACTGAAGAAGAAGTCCGCGAGAATCTAAAATGCCCACTAGGATTTATTGGCCCAGTTGGTGTTGGTGCACATGTTCGGGTGATTGCAGATAGAACAGTGGCTGCGATGAGTGACTTTGTATGCGGTGCGAATAAACCAAAATATCATTTAAGCGGTGTGAATTTTGGCCGTGATTTACCAGAGCCAAGCTTGGTAGCAGATATTCGTAATGTGGTTGAAGGTGATGCTAGCCCAGATGGTAAAGGTACCCTGTCACTTTGTCGCGGTATTGAAGTAGGGCATATATTCCAGTTACGCACTAAGTATTCTGAGGCAATGAACGCGACTTACTTAGATGAAAATGGTCAAACGCAAATGATGGAAATGGGTTGCTACGGCATTGGTGTTTCACGCATTGTGGGTGCCGCGATTGAGCAAGGCAATGATGGCCGAGGTATTATATTCCCTAGGAGCATGGCCCCGTTCGCTGTGGTGATCTGCCCAATTGGTTATGATAAGTCTGACGCTGTTAAATTAGCGGTGAATCAACTGCACGATGAACTACTTGCGGCAGGTGTAGATGTGTTGATAGATGACCGAGGTGAACGCCCAGGTGTAATGTTTGCTGAAGCAGATTTAATGGGTATTCCACATCGCTTAGTGATTGGTGAGCGTGGTTTGGCTGAAGGTTCTGTAGAATATAAAGCTAGAACAGCCGCTGAAGCACACATGCTACCATTGGATAATTTAGCGGTAGCGGTGCTTGAACTTGTGCAAAAAGTAGCCTAAGATCAATTAAAACTTGAGATGAACAATGCTTAGAAACCTGAAAATCGGCTTGCTAGTGTGTTTTGGAACTTTAGTTTCAAACAGTAGTTTTGCTGGTTCTCAGCTTGAAGAGCCTTTGTCGAACAGCGTAAAGGCGCTCATGCAGCGTAGCATTAGCGACAAAGCAGTGCCTACGCTTAACTTTACTACGCCAGAAGAAGGTAACGCGTGGCTCAGTGAAATGTCACAACGCCTTAAAAAGCGTATTCCAGATGATACTTACCGTGAAGATTTATTGCGTACCGTACATTATGAGGCAACCCGTGCAGGCTTAGATCCACAGATGGTATTGGGTCTGATTCAAGTAGAAAGCGGCTTTAAAAAATATGCGTTATCATCAGTCGGTGCGCGTGGTTTTATGCAAGTTATGCCATTTTGGTCGCGCAGTATTGGTGCAGCTGACCATAATCTATTTTTATTGCGAACTAATTTACGCTATGGCTGTACAATTTTAAGGCACTATATCGATATCGAGCATGGTAATTTGTATCGTGCATTAGGCCGATACAATGGCAGTTTAGGCCAACCACAGTATCCCAACTTAATACTTGGCGCATGGCGAAAAAATTGGAATTACGCACCAAAAAGCATCTAACAAAGCCAATATTCTTTTGGTTTTATGATTTTTTGCACTAGATTAGTGCTAAAAAGTGTTTCAAATAAGTTTACATTCCAATAAAAATCATTCAGTATTGCCCTAGCGTTAAATATGTAACAGAATTTTACATTTATAAATTCTTGCATATTTCGTCGCTGTTCGCACTATTTTGCTACTCATTATAATAATTAGGAGATTAAGTATGTCGAAATTAACTGCATTAGCACTAAGTATTGCTGTTCTAGGGGGTATTTGGGCGTTTTTAGCATTAGGTCCATTGGGGGGAGCTGCTCCCATTGCTTTAGTTTGGGTTGGTTTTATTGCTTGGGGTTGTTTCTTTCACACAGGTGGCGACAATGCTGCATTGCAAAAAACTATCGCTGGCATGAGTTTTGGTGCGGTAATAGCTGGCATTGCTTTGTATTTGGTAAGCCATAATACACTAATTGGTTTGGGTGTTCTGGCTGCACCGGTGATTATTGCCGTAACAGTATTCTCATTAGTAATTGTGGCGAGTTTGAACTTACTCTCCGTTGTTCCAGCTAACGTGTATGGTTATGCGGCAACAGCAGGTTTGGGTTTAACAGCAGGCACCGCAGCTAATACAACGATGATGAACATGGCAAACCCAGTATTATTGGTTATTGTGTCAGTAGTGCTAGGCGCATTGTTCGGCATGGTTTCAGGTAAGTTAGCTGGTATGCTAGGCAAGTAAGTCTAAATAGTTGACTTGAACTTTCAAGTTAACTAATAAAAAACCGCCTCAATGGCGGTTTTTTATTTCTAGAAATGTCATTTAATAGATATAAAAGACGATTAGCTCTATGTCCTTACTAGCTTTGATTTCTTACTCAACATTTCTTCAGCTAATGCTTTAATTTACATAAATGAAACGGGATTCTTTCCAAATATATTGAGACCTTTGCACTAAGCAGTCAAACCTACGTACTTAGGTCAATTTCCATTTTTTAATTTAAACTGACTCATTCTTGAGTCATTTTCTCTCAAATACC
>JAYWDO010000097.1:0-29486 GCA_043779795.1 Pseudomonadota bacterium | reverse complement strand
AGAATGTACTGATCAATATAACCCGCCCACTTTGACAAGCGACCATTAGAAACTAAAGCGTACACCTTCGCCTGTGGCGACCAAACCTGCACTTGGTGGCCACGCGCAACGTAAGCTTGCTCTAGCATGCGAGCAAAACGCGGCATGCTTTGTGAGTTCATGAAAGCGGGGTGAGAGAAGAGTACGATGTTCATATTATTTTAGATTTATGTAAATAAGTTCTAATCAGGCGTTCTTAAACAAGGCATTAGCGCAGGCGTAGTATTTATTGTTCATCAGAGTCAATTTCGATTCACTATTAAAGATGAATCAGAAACAGGTTTGATAATTAAAAATATATTCGAAAGTAATTTCGCAACAGCAAATACAATTAAAAACAAAAATACAGATTGCAGTACGCCACGCACCACTCCAAGAAAAAGGTGATGCAATGAATCTGCCGTAATACCAAAAAGGAAGTTTGGCCAAGTATTCAACATACCAATGACAGCCAACTCCACTTTTCCAGATAAAGTTTGAATAGAAAATATATCAATAGCAGCAAACAAAGTTAGACACATTCCAAAATAAATAATTGGAAAAAAGTACCCCCAAAGCGCCCATCCTTGCCCAAATATCGATCCAGTCTTCTGACCGCCCAATGGCATACCTAATGTAAGATTGACAAGCATATCGCCCATTGAAAAATTCATTTTCTCTTTATTAACATCAATTTTCAGCTCATCAAGTACTGGTTGAGGTAACGTTGCCCACAGTAAATCTTCGCTGACCCGCATCAGTTCATCAGAACCTTTATCAGAGATTCTTCCGGCAAAATAAATTGCATTATCATGAAACTTAGTTATGACGAAACGAGCAATAACTGGATTATTAATGTAATGCTCATCGTAAGGGGAACGTAGCTCTTTAGCCAATTCCTGCTTACTGTAATCCTCAAGCTTTTCTGTATTTTGGAAATTATCTAAAGTATTAGTAACCATTTTAGTGATAGATATTTTACTGCGATCATTTCTGGCCACAACCATAGCCGTGACCAAGTTGGATGCAGGCCAAGATACCGCTGCGCCAAGCAACCCAATCATAACCAATTTAAGTAACATAGATGATGTAACTGCTTTGGTGCTTCGCATGCCTATGAGTAGAAACAACAACCCTACCGTAGCTGTACCCGCAAGCATCATGCCGCGCGCGTTGAAAGCCATAGCCATCAAAGCAATCAAAATAGCGTAAGCTAGTAAAAGTAGATGGTTTAACTTGGTATTGCAGTACGTTGACCCAACCTGCTGAATATAAATAGGGATTAAGAATGGTGACCATGCAAGAAAGCTCAGGCCATTTGCCACTGGACTTACGCGGGAAAGTAGCTCTGAAAATAACCCTATTGCGCCGATGAACCAAAGATTAATCACTGATGGTGTAGCATAAACACCGAGTTTCTGAAAACTATAGCGCAATAGGCTTGGTTTATTAGATGAAGATACCGTCACCATTCGATAAAGCGTATGCGCAATTAGTGCTATAGCTTGATACATGGCGAGCACGGAAAAAGTGATCACTGGTTGACGGAGACTTGCACTCACAGCCACCCAAGATGCTGACTGCACAAGCAAAGCCCCAAGTAGTGAAGTTACACAAAACCCAAAAATAGCAAAGCTGGACAATGGATGCGTGTCTAATGCTTTACTCCAACGAAAATACAGTAAGGTAGTTAGCACTGATATCAGAATTATGCAATCAGCAGCAATATTTTCGGTAGAAAATTCAATGACAAATTGCATTGCAAAGGCAAGTAGCGTTAGACATATCAAGGCAGTGTTAATGAATTTTGATATTGTCACTTTTGCAACACCTTACCATAAAATTCCATCGCCTTATCTCCATAATCACGTAAGCCGCCGAAACTCTGCACGCGCGCCAGTGCCCGCTGCCCCATGACTGCCCTTTCTTCAGGCCGACTGGCAAGTTTTTGCAGCCTATCTGCAAGTGTATTTACATCTCGAATAGGGACAATATACCCTTCCTGCCCATCGCTAAATAAGTCTTCAGCGCCTGTATTTTGGCTAGCGATTACTGGACAGCCACAGGCCATTGCTTGCGCCATTACCATACCGAAGCCATCTTGAATACTTGGTAGCACCAATACATGGCTACGGCTCATTATATTTTTTAGTTCTGTTTGCGGGATATGCCCTAGCACTCTAGCGTCTGCAGGCCATAGTCCGCGTAATTGCAACAATGTAATCAACTCTTGAGAAGGTGAACCAACAAAGGTAAGGGATTTGGCTGGATGGTTGATTTTTTGATACGCCTGAACAAGATACTGAACCCCTTTCTGCAGGCTCATGCCACCGACAAAAAGAATATCAAAACGGCCTATAGCAGGTTCGGCTACTAGCTGAAAGCGGGAAACATTGACACCGTAAGGCAATAAACGCAACTTTTCAGGCGAGATGCCCTGCTCAACAAATGATCGGTAAGCAAAAATGGATGGAATTGTGATGCAATCGGCTTCAGCATATTCGGCTTCTTCACGAGCAATATTACGTGAGTCTATACCCGTAAATGGTAAGCCCCAAAGCTCATGCTCTTCCCTCAACAACTGGTCCTGAATCCGGATGTGTGCAGAACCACGATCACATATATAACGAGCACCAAGTTGATGCGCTTTTTTGCCTGCTGGTAGAGACGAACCTGAAAGGCCAACATAGATATCGCATTCTGGAAGGCTACGAGCCACCCACGCACCAAATGAGATTGCGTTCAGATGCTCCCATTGCTGGATAAATGAATGTGGCAACCTATATTTCCATGGGAAAGCCATATATGAACTCTGCACCCATGGAAAAGTATGTATCAACGCTTGGTGCACACCTTCATTTTTTAGCTTAAAGTGGGGGTAGCCAGTAAATATAGCCTCTAGCGCACCCCGCGCATATAACTCTCTTGCAAGGTCAAACGTATGAAATTTACCAGGTGTAGAAAGTACGATTTTCATTGCGGCATTATTTTTCTATTATTGTTATCAGTAATTGCACTGCAGGCTAGCAAGGTGCAGACAATCGCTATGAAAAGTTCGCTTATCAACATGGCAACCGCAACTCCGTTTAAATGTAATAAGTCACTTAATACCCATGCCAGCCCAACCGAAAGCATTCCAGCCGAAAGAGTCCAGTAAGCTAGACCGACATGCTGATTTGTAGACATAAGCAACACGCGAGGAATATGCCAAATACCTGCTACAGCGGCATAAAGCAACATTAGCAACATTAGCGAAGGAACGAACTTTATGGCGCCATGAGTCCAAACTTGTAGCAACCATGGTGAGATGAAATATAGAATAAGGCTTAAAAGTAAGGCTTGTATTGCACTGAACAAAGAGGTGCGTCGAAACAATTTATCGATAGCACTAGAGGCACCTTGACCAAATAGCCGAGAAAACTCAGGCCATAGTGCATGACTGAATATTGCAGTAACCTGTACTGCCACGCGGGCAATGGTACGGTAAGTGTTAAATAACGCTACCGCAACCGGCCCGAAAAGCGCACCAACCAGCAATGTTAAGCCTTGAAAGCTTAAGGCGTTTGCTAACGGAAAAGCCATAAAAGAAACTGCTGGTTTGATCATTGCGCTGATTTCTGCTTTCTCCGCGGCTTGCGTTCCCCAATGAAGTCCATGTTTGCCTTGGCTTGTTAGCACTACGCCAACCAAAGTACCAGTTAAACGAACCACCAAGCCACATAGGGCTACAGCGGCAAAACTGCCTACTGCCACCAGACCAATCATGAATCCAACCCATTCACCTAAACGTACAAAATTGCCAAGCATAGTACCCATAGCATAACGCTCGGTAGACTTAAATGCCGCTTCAGACAAACCACCAAACAGTGCTAATAGCACGCCAACACACAGTGCAGAAAGCGCCACTCGCTGATCAAAAGTTTGTAGTCCGGGCAAAGGCGCCCAAAGAATAAGCGGCACGGTTAATATTGCAAGACTACCGCAAACTATTGCCATAAACATTAGCGCACTTTGAAACACCCGATTGGCTTCAGGAATATCGCCTTTACCCATTGCCATAGTCATCTTATTGCCCGCAGCGGTAACCATGCCCACGTCTGCCATAGAAAGATAAGCTGGGATTGCTGACAGCATCAGCCAGATGCCATAAGTTGACGTATCCCAGTAATGCAAGAACAGAGGGAGTGATACCAGCTGAATGCCAATGGTGATGGCCATCCCAAAAGAATTAGCACCCATGCCAGCGATTATTCGACGTTTCATTCTCTGAAACCAGCCGCAACAAGTATGTTGGCAAGAATCATTTGGTTATAGTGCCCATTATTCATTACGCGCTGCTGACCAGCTTTGGCAATTGCCTGGCGGCGGGGCTCATCTGAAAGCGCAAAGTTACACATGGCAGCGCACTCTTCAGCATCCTTCCAAAATAACGCTTCTTTACCTTCCACATACATTAAAGTGTGTTCAGTTGTACGTTCCGCACACATTAAGCTACCTAAAGCTGGAATTTCAAGCGAACGCGTGGTGTGTAAGTCTCGATTTTCTTTTGATAACAATCCTAAGTTTACTTTGGCACACTGAATAGCCTTAGCGTAATCATCGCCAACAATTGAGCCACCTTTCCAATGATTTTTAAGTTTTGGCCATTCTGGTGCCTTGTGCCAGTTAGATCCTCGAATAGTCAAGGGTACTCCACGTAAAATCAAATCGAGTAGAAATGGACCACGTTCAGGAAACCATGTACCTAAAAAGAGTACGTCTGAATCCCAAGTTTTGTGATCTTTTAGATTGAGTTGTCTTGGCGCATGAGATATCTCGTCTGCGCTTCTGTAAACACGAACAACATAATTTGCACGAAGACTGTATGCCTCGGCGATGTTCTCATTTCTCACAACTACATTAAGGTAATAATTCGGCAAACTTTGGCGATAAGCCTTAAAGCGCTGGCCATCTCTCGGTCCAAGTGGATCGTCAATATTATAGTTAATGACTTTTGCTGCATACTTACGAATTAAGGAAATTACTCCAGACGTGACCCACTCGCCACCATCCACATAACACAAATCAAAGTGCTGACCATTTAGCTTATTTCCCAACCTACGCATTAGTAGTGGTGCTAACAGATTACCTCCCAAATGCCAGGTAATACGGTCTACCCATTGGGTTTTAGGTAGAAGCAATCGTAAATCCATATGCTCTACACTATGGCCCAGCCGCCTCAGCGCATTGGCACGATCAAGACATGTGCCACTTATAGGGCCAAAATAAAGAATCGATAAAGAGTTAGACATAAAAGAACTATAACTGACCGATAAGCATTGCTCGCTGCGCCGGGCTGAGGGCTTTTAGCAAGTCGTTGATAAACTGATCATTCAGTTGATTAGATAATTTTTCATCATCAGCGACTTCAGAAACACGGAATAAGAGACCGTCGGAAATATAACCCTTAAGCCCCATGCTCATACGTGCTAAATTTAGCGCACTTGGTGGACCGCTGATAACCTTATCACCAATGCGTATAAAATAAGTGACTTGCTCTAATCTGAAGCCTGCAACAGCAGTCATACGTTGCACATTGATTGGCAGACCTGTTGTTTGCAACACTTCTTCGCGCAGGTTTTCAATTTTAAAACCTTGTGAGGAATAGCAAGACTCTGGGCGATGTAATTGTTTGGAGTAAGTCTGGTTATCGCCATAAGCAAGTGAAAGCATGACGCGCCTTCCGCTTGGTTTGTGCTCATAAGTACGGCTAACAATCTGCGTGTAAAGATTATTAAGTGCGTCCTGTTGTTGTGGATCAACAATTAAACTGCCTGCTGCATCAGGAATTTTCTCCCAGTCACCAAATTTATTAGGCACTACATTTTCAAACTCTGGCTGCCCAAGATGATCGAACCACTTAACATGTGGCGTTAACCACCATGCTGCTGCGGTGCTTATCACCATAAAAAGTACAGCAAGCCAATGATGAATGCTGGGCTTAAGCCTTAATGTGATATTCATTTTAGCTTCCATCTGTTTTTTTGCTGATTAGGCGTAATAGAGAATCTGTACCGAGCATTAGCAATAAACCAGCCATAAACAAGACCATGCCAGCAAAGCCGTGTAAGAAACCTTGGCCAGCTGCACTACCCCAATAATAGGTGATGAGCGAAAGTACAATGACGCGAACCACATTAGCTGTAAAAGAAATAGGAATGATAAGAATAGGCAAGGCAATGTTTCGAAGCTTGGATTTAAAGTGCACAAGGTTAAGGTAAAGAATACCTAGGGCCTCAAGCATGAACAATGTACGCATACCGGCACAAGCATCTGCTACTAACAACTGATATTGACCCAGGCTGATAATCACACCGCTTCTTGCCACTGGCAAACCTGCCCAGCCAAGAATATTCACAGTGACCGCGGAGACTGCTAGTTTCATTACGCCAGTAATTGGGCCAACGAGTGAGTTTGGCAACGGAATCATAAATATCATAAAGAATAAAGGAAACTTCACGATATTGAGCAGGCCAATTCCACCAGACATTAATACAACTCCAGCTAATGCACAGACAAATGCGCCAGTTTCAAAGTAGATAATATCCAGCGCTCTGCCAGGGATATATAAACTGGCTGCAATGACAAAGCAGGCCCAAGCTAAGGCTGGCGCAGGTTTAAAGCTTGCTGAGTCAGAAACGTCATGCCAGCGTTTCCAGAGTAGCCACAGTGAGATCGTTAATATGATGGGGCCATGCGAGTGTTCATCATCAGTCCATAAACCATTATTGGCCAATAGACCCCATAGCGTAGGAATGAACATAACGGCTAAACCTATGTACATTAGCCATAAACCATTATTGGCAGAATAGTGTGCAAGCAAATATCGGATGTTAGATGCTAACGAGCTGGATTTAGTGACAGCGTTCATAGTGAAATTACGCCGTTAAGTGACGAGATTAGAGATAGCAGCATTAATCACTCCTACTTCTGAAAGGCGCGGCGGCATAGGCCAGTTTGATTCCATCTTGTAAATTAACTGTCGCTTGCCATCCAAGGTCTTTTAATCGACTAACATCAAGTAATTTACGCGGCGTTCCATCAGGTTTGGTTAAATCAAACATCAATCCACCCTTAAAACCAACAACATCCATCACAGTTTCTGCCAGTTCGCGAATCGTCACATCGGCTCCTGTACCTACATTGAATATGCCTTCATTGATGTCGTTTTCCATGAGAAAAACACAAGCTTCCGCCATATCCTCTACATATAGGAATTCTCGCTTCGGTGCGCCAGTACCCCAAATAACAAGGTCGTTATGGCCATGCTCTTTGGCTTCATGGGCTTTTCTTATCAACGCTGGTAGTACATGGCTATTGGCAAGATCATAATTGTCATTTGGACCATATAAATTAGTTGGCATCGCAGATACGTACTGACGCCCATATTGCTGGTTATAGCTTTCACAGAGCTTGATACCAGCAATTTTGGCAATAGCATAAGGTTCATTCGTTGGCTCTAGTGGCCCAGTCAGTAAATACTCTTCTTTGATCGGCTGAGGACAATCACGAGGATAGATACAGCTAGAGCCCAAGAAACATAATCGTTGCAAACCAGCAAGATGAGCACCATGTATCAAATTGGCTTCAATCATTAGGTTTTGATAGATAAAATCTGCACGATAAGTGTTGTTAGCGTGAATACCACCAACCTTAGCCGCTGCGATAAAAATGTAGTCTGGTTTTTCTTCTTCCAAAAATGCAAATACATGTCGCTGATCAAGTAAATCCAATTCTTGACTAGTGCGTGTCAATATATTGCTATATCCCTTGGCTTCAAGGTTTCTTAAAATGGCAGAGCCAACCATACCTCGGTGACCAGCAATGTAAATTTTATCGTTCAATTGCATTTGAATTTCTCAGAAAGTTCTCATCAATAATTTTAAAAATATATAGCTGCTATCTCTTTAGTTTCTTACGAATAAGACTTAATGCTGTGCGTGCCAGAGTCTCTGCGCGCACTTGATGTGCCGCTTCCGCATAACAACGCAACTCAGGTGCATTGCCTGATGGACGGAAATGGATTATTTCACCATTATTAAGCGTTGCTCGAAGGCCATCTGTTAGATCTACCTCTGCAACTACTACCGCCAACGGACTTAACAATTCATTTACCGCCAATGTAGAAACGGCTAAATCTTCCAGAATTTTCTTACTAAGATCAGCTGGAAAAAACTGTAATCTATCACTGGCTGTGAAACGGCTAGGCAAGTCCTCAATCAAATGAGATAGCTTACAGCCTTTCTCTTTTGCCATTGCTAGAAGTGACAGAATAGGTAGCACAGCATCTCTAGTCATCAGTGGTGCCAATGTACGTCCACTTTTTTCTAGGCTAGATCCTAACAAAAAACCACCATTAGCTTCAAAACCTACAACATCTTGTGAACCAGATTGAAGCATCTCCATCATAGCTTCTATCACATAAGGTGAGCCGATGCGTGTTCGTATCACTTTTGAAAATTCGCCACATTTTTCAATGGCTGTGTTGCAACTTACAGGAGCTGCCACAGACTGCGCACCAATATAACGTGCGCATAATAATCCAACGACATCACCACGCATCCATCGGCCACTCTCGTCACCAATAAGGGGACGGTCAGCATCACCATCAGTTGAAATAATGGCATCAAAACCATATTCATGGGCCCACTTGCGTGCTCGCTTAATGTCAATCTCTGCAACTGCTTCAGTATCTATGGGCATAAATTCGTTGGTTCTGCCTAGAGATATTACTTCTGCGCCAAGCGTTTCAAGAATTTCTTTTAAAAGGTCGCGTGCAACACTGGAATGCTCATAAAAACCTAAACGCATACCTGTTAAACATTCAGGCTTAAAGTAAGCGACATAACGTTCTATATATATTTGACGTGCTGTTGCAATAATCTCTGGCAAAGCGGCTTTATGCAGATCTTTAGGCAAGCTCACTATTGCAGTACTAATATTTTGTTCATCCGCTTTGGTAATTTCACCAGCAGGACCGTAGAACTTAATGCCATTTCGATCAAATGGAATGTGACTGCCGGTAATCATTAAAGCTGGCACAGCTTGCTGCTGGGCATAATAAGCAATAGCTGGTGTTGGAATGGCACCAAAATAATCTACATGCAATCCAGCATGTGTAATTGCTGCAGCGCAAGCTGCGGCAATATTAGGACTGCTTGGTCGCAAATCCATCGCTAATGCCACACGACTACCGGGCTTAGCAGAAACTGTTTGCAAAAATGCTAAGGTATATGCAAAGCAGACTTCGTCGGTCATTTCTACTACCAACCCACGCACACCACTAGTGCCAAAAACTACACCACTGGTGTTCATCAGGTCGTGTATAAGAATAGGTTTGTCAGCGAAGATCATTTAAGAGTGCTTGCTAAAGTGTAAATAACTGACAAAAGTACTGAGTTACTCATGATAGTCGTATGCTGAGTAGCCATGACCTTTTACAAGCTCATCGCGTTCTGCACTTTTTAGATCTTCGCGAACCATTTCTGCAACGAGTTCAAGGAAAGTGGTCTTCGGTGTCCAGCCAAGTTTTTCTCTTGCTTTAGTTGGGTCACCAAGCAGCGTTTCGACTTCAGTAGGACGGAAGTAACGCGGGTCCACTTTAATAATAACGTTGCCGTTTCCATCCGTGCCAGTTTCATCAACACCCTCGCCTTGCCATGTAATATTAATGCTCAGCTCTTTGGCGGCAGCATTCACAAAGTCGCGCACGCTATATTGCACACCGGTTGCAATCACAAAATCATCCGGTTGCTCTTGTTGCAACATTAGCCATTGCATTTCAACGTAATCTTTAGCATGACCCCAATCACGCAATGAGTCCATATTGCCAAGGTATAGGCAATCTTGCAGATTCAGCTTGATGCGTGCCAATGCACGCGTAATTTTGCGGGTAACAAAGGTTTCACCACGAATAGGGCTTTCATGATTAAACAAAATGCCGTTACAAGCGTACATACCATAAGCTTCACGGTAGTTAACAGTAATCCAATATGCATATAGCTTAGCAACCGCATAAGGACTACGTGGATAAAAAGGTGTCGTTTCTTTTTGTGGGATTTCTTGCACCAAGCCATAAAGCTCAGAAGTAGAAGCCTGATAAAAACGGGTTTTCTTTTCCAAACCAAGAATGCGGATGGCTTCAAGGATACGTAAAGTACCGATACCATCAGCATTAGCCGTATATTCTGGCGTATCAAAACTAACGGCCACGTGACTCATCGCTGCAAGGTTGTAGATCTCGTCTGGTTGCACTTGCTGAATGATGCGGATTAGATTGGTCGAATCGGTTAAATCACCATAATGTAAAACTAGGTTTCGATTAGATACATGGGGATCTTGATATAAATGATCGATACGGTCAGTATTAAATAGTGATGCACGACGTTTAATGCCGTGTACGATGTAGCCCTTTTTCAACAGAAACTCTGCTAAATAGGCGCCGTCTTGGCCTGTAATGCCGGTGATAAGTGCAACTTTTGTCATAGATAGCATTTCAAACAAGGTTTATAAATAATTCTGAATATCTGGCGAATTCCGTTTTGAAGCGAAGTAATTTCAAAAGACATTCATGAACTGCAACTCAATATTGGGGCTATTTTCTGTAAATCCGGAAAACAGCAATGGCAACTAAATCTTTGAATTAACCAGCGCTAACCCAAATTTCAAATGCATTTTGAATGAGATTCTTTACAAAGGCATGACAGTATTGTTACTTTATCTGTTCATACCGCGCATAGTTCTAGTGACACCAACAAACATAATTAACATTAAGAGAAATGCATAGGAAGAAACACAAAAGATGGGGGTTGTATGCAAAAATTTATTCTAATTTTAGCTAGCCAGTTACCTATCTGGATAAGTAACTGACGCTAACCCAATTAAAAATAACCGTAAAACAGGAGTTTAAAACTCGTTGATTACTGCACCAACTACACGAGCACCAGTAACGGCAATTTGATCTCGCGCTTCAGCAACATCGGAAAGGCGAGTATGGTTCAGCCGCGAAACCAATAACGCACCACCGCATCTAGCTACCGTAGCCTGCGCATCAGCAGTTATAGTAGCGGGTGTGGTATCAACAAGAATGACATCATATTGACCAATAGCCTGATTCATAAAATCAGTGAAAGTATCACGACTCAATAGTTCTTGCGGATTTGGCGGTATAGTGCCTGCACCAAGCACAGAAAGATCAACAAAAGACTCGACCTTAGTAATAACATTCAAATCTGCACGTCCAGCCAATATGTCGGATAGACCACGATTTTCTTTTAAATTAAATATCGTATGCTGACGTGGGTCACGCAAGTTAGCATCGACTAGTAAGGTGCGTTCACCCAATTGCGAAAATACAATAGCAAGATTCGCGGCAAGATAGCTACTACCTTCACCAGCATTCACACTAACAATCGCGAGTGATTTATACCCTTCACTGACCCAACGCATCATCACTTGGCTGCGCAATGCACGTAAGGCTTCAACTTGTGGGCTAAATGGCTGATAAGCGGCAACAAGTTCAGCACCGTAATTACCCTGCCCAGCATGCAGATAAGGGTAGTTGAACTGCATGGAAAGTACTTGGCGAATATCTGATTCGGTAATCAGTCCTAACTTGAGTGCCGCATCACCAAAACGTAAGCCTTTTTCCTGCTGAGTTTGTACAATTCTTTCGGCATCCGCAGAAGATATTTTACCTAATTGGAGCAGCAATCGGCCGATACTGCTATCACTTACAGGATTGCCCGCAACAGGGGCATCGGATGTAGTAGTCATGTTATTTTGCACGATTGTATTCCTTATTTCGACTTTAATAGCCGACGAGACAAAGCTTTAAAACGCTTACTAAAATTACTAGGAGATTTGCTATTAATAACCGCAAAAACAGGCACTTTTAGCAACTCGCCAATGTCGTCACGACTTCGTACGCGCCTATCAACCATTTCAGCTAGTAAACCTAAGCCAATACCGAGCATGCCGCCAAGAAAAACTGACAGTAATGTATTAAAAAACACTCTTGGGCTTGCAGCACGTTGCGGCGCAATTGCTGGGTTAAGTACTGCAATATCCGTCTGATTAGCGCTGCCTTCTAGTGTTGTCTGAGTGAACCTTTGGCTAGCTGCATCCATGGCACGCTGAGCATTTTCGGCATCTCTTTGCAATACTGACAACTCGTCTCTTGAAAGATTAAGCTCTAACACCCGCGCTTTTTGAGCAGCTAAAGCAGCTCTAATTTCACTTTCTCGCTGCTGGTGGATATGTGCAGTACCGCCAATGGTATTGGTGGCCTTACGCGTTTCTTCTAACAACTGGCTTTTTAGCTTATTTAGCTCAGCTTGTGCTGCAAGATATTGTGGATGACTTTCACCGACTCGTTGAGAAAGCTCAGAGAATTTAGATTCTGCCCGAGTAATTTCGATTTTCAGATTCTGAACCACAGGATTAGCCGCAACATCAGGTGACTCATCGCCATTTCCTGAGGTACGCTGCTGACGTGATGTAGCTTCAAAAGTTTGCGACTGCGCCATTACCAGTTGTGAAGATAAATCATTCAGACGCGCACTTTCAACGTCTAAATTTCCCATCACACTAGTAAGCCCTTTTTCCTGCTGATATTTTGAGAGCCTAGCTTGGGCAGCCTCCAAATTTGCACGCAAAGTTTTGGTCTGAGCACCTAAAAACTCTGCAGCTTTTTGTGCGGGTTCAACTTTAAGTTGAATGTTGGTTTGTTGATAAGCTTCAGCAAAAGTGTTGGCTACGTTTGCAGCAAACTCAGGATCACCACCATTAAAAGCGATTTCTATTACACTACTTTCACGAGATGGCTTGGCTTCAAGATTATTAAGTAGCAGATCGGCAAACCATGCACGAATATCACCCTTACCTTTTGTCGCTTTATTGAACTGCTCCAGAGCCATTGTATTTTCGGTGATCTTAAGCAAATCAACCACTTTTAAGGCAACATTACGGCTTGTAATGATGTCGATCTGAGTGGCCATATAGCCAGGCATAAGTTGGGCTGGTAATGTAAGCCCTGTCACAGGATCAATGCCTTTATAATTGAGTACCAATGAGGTAACGGCTTTATATGACTTAGGTAACAACAAGTTGATGGCAAGCGTAGCCAGTACAGTGATACCGAATGTAATTAATATAATCCTGCGCCTTGCCTTCAGGATGAGTAGAAACTGGGTGAAATTCATGTAGCGTCCTAGAACAGACTTTCTTGTATATAAAGTACATCATCCTGCTTTACAGGGTCGGTAAGCTTCGGGAACATTTCCTCAACCATGCCGGTTGAGTTACGACGATGTAGCTTTACATTTCGCTGAGTGCCTCTCGCTGTTGGCCCTCCGCCCTGCGCTATCGCCTGCATAACGGTCATATTACGTTCAATACGGAATGAACCTGGACGCTGCACTTCACCATAAATATAGACCATAGGTGCTCGTGGTACATAGATACTGTCACCATTCACCAATTCGATATTTGCAGAGTTATCGCCTGTACGGAATAGGTTATCAACATCTACTTCAAAACGGTTGATTTTACCTTCCCGCATGGTCGTGACCGTGATGGTATCTGACCCTCCAGGGTTGATACCGCCAGCAACAACCAGAAAGTCGGCCACAGTACGTACACCGCCAACTACAGAATAACTTCCTGGGCGATTCACTTGCCCCATCACTGAAACGTCACGTGCATGCACATAGACAATCTCGCCGCCAGAAAGATTAACATTCTGAGAGCCATCACCTTTGCCCACAATGTTACGCAAGTCATATTCAGCTTTACCAGACTTACCGACGATCGTGATTAAATCAGATCCGTCTTGAGTGACACCACCAACAAGTGCAAGTAAATCGACCAAATTTGTCGCTCGGTCTAAGGGATAACGCCCAGGTTTATTGACGCTACCTAATACAGATACCATTTTGCTCTGAAACTGTACGACTAGAATATTGATTTGTGGCTGCTTAACGAAACCACCACTTTCAAGCTGATCTGCAATTTTCTTTTCAGCTATAGATGCTGTAACTCCGCCCAATTGAATCTCACCGACCAAAGGAAAGCTAATCATGCCACTTTCAGTGATACGAGTTTCCAGTGATAAGTCAGGATTGTTGTAAACAGTTATCTTCAACACGTCCCCTGGCCCCAAAAGATAGTTAGTCTCTTCTGCTGAAGCCGCATGTAAGCCAATACCCAATACTAACAATAATATATAAGAGAAAAACTTCCTCATAGACACCCTTAAAACCGTTAAATTTATAATCAACTAACTGAATAAGAAGGCAATTAAATCAATTGCATTCCGCCAACTTGGCTATAGCCCTGACAGACCTTTAGCAATACTATTTTCTGCTTTGTGACTTTCTACAGCCTTTGAAACCTCAAGCGGCTTTACCTCTATATTGGGCTTAGCGACATTAGCCTCTGCAGATGGATCAAACTTCTTGTTGATGTATTCAATCTTTGCAGCGCCACGTAAACGCTTCATTTCAGCCTCTGCAGTCTGCTTGCGCTTCTGCTCAGAAATGATTCTTTCTATCAAAGGTTTCGAATCCTTCTCCGAGATAGGCACATCTTTAATTTCACTCACACTCGCTACCATGGTTCGACCGTTAGCGCCATTAGCGTTGATGAAGATTAGCTCACCGATTGCCATTTGGCTAAACTTGGTAAGTAACTGTGGCGGCAATGTTTCAGCGGCATGTGCCGCCCGCGTAGTCGCATACTTTACTTGATGTGAATTTAACCACTGCGTAACATCTTTCAATGACTTTGCAGTCTTACTGAGAGATTGTAGCTCAGCTGAATTACTTGCTTCCACAGTAAATGCTAACTCATCCGTGATATAAATTTTTCGATTAGAAAATATATCGGTATGCTTTACACGGTAATCAGAAATTTCCGTACTAGAGGGCTTAGAAATTGAAGATACTTTATTTTCAAGGTAGGCTTGAGCTAGAATTTGTGTTTTAGAGTTCTCAATCGCCTGCATTACCTGCGGATTTCGATCAAGTTTAGTTTTAAGCGCTTCTTGAACAAGGATTTGTCGATCCACCAGTGCTTGGGCGATTTGCTTACCTGCAGCCTCTTGCTGACCAGGCTGCACATTTGCACGCTGTAACTCATTATTGATTTGGTGCACAGTAATTTCATCACCATTGACTCGAACAATTGATTGACTTGTTTTATCATCACCATGCTTTTTACCACATGAAGCAACTAGGCCAATGACAACCAACATCAATGCAATTTTACTGATATTGGCGAATAAGGTTGCGTCCAAAGACTTTGTTTCGTAATGCATCAGAATCCCTTTTGAATCTTATAAAAGCGAAAGGAAATATAGAGCGATGCATTAATATTTCAAGCACCAATTAATCTACATCTCTAATTTAATAAGAGCACTATAAATTAACTGTGTTTCAGTTTTATTACTTTCTAAAAACGGAATATATATAGCTTGAATGTACAAGTATCCAACGCGCCATTGCTTTATTACTTGAAAAAAATTACCAGTAACTCCACCGAGATGTATAGACGACCCATGCCCCGAGCAATCCATTTGTCACGGCATGAGCAACAATTGAAGTCCAAAGGTTTTGTGTTTTATGATAAAGCCAAGCATAAGCTAAACCCGCTATCAAACCAGCAAACCATAAGGTATGTTCACTTGCAAACAATAAAGATGAAATTAAAATGGCTTTAAAACTGACATTGGATGGCAAAATGGTCATGAATTCCATCCTATCTATCCACCGCATTAGAAGTGAGCGCCAAAAAAGCTCCTCCATCAATGGAACAACTAATACAGCTCCAGCCAAACGCATCGCTATCATTGGATAATTCAAGCTACCAGTGGAGGTTCTCGGATCATAGCCCACGGCTTTACCAAGTATCATCCAAGACTGATCAAGATTGACCCAAAGAATAAAAACCATGGCTCCTGTCAATATAGCCAAAATTAAGCTACTAGGAGACATTCTTATCTGTGGAACTAATTCTATATATTGTCTACGCAAAAAGAATAATATCAGCGCGGTCCCAACAACTCGGATAGCGTAGATCCATCTAATATCCATGTTTAAATCTGCTAAGAAGCCAGATAAAACCATGACAATGATGTAGAAGATAAAGGGGATTAGTCTCGCAAATATGGCCTTATTGATGGGCATAAGGAGCTGCTAAAGGCTCGCCAACAAATAGCCCTTGAGATGGCCAAGCAACACTTTTCCAGTATGCCTCTATTGCGGTTGCACCGCTGACATACCAGTTAAGCAACACGGCCGGATTGGGGAATTTTTGCCAATAATTACAAGGTTCAGAAACGGTACCGTAACTGGCGGTGGCTCCAGCATCCAACCAACGAAGGGCTGACATCTGACTTTTTCCATATAGATCACCACCAAACGAGGTAAGATGATCGGCCAAAGCGCCTGGTAAAAAACCTAAGGTATCTAATTCATCCACCTGAGCAAGCCCCGTCTGATAAATCATAATATCGTGAGCACCAACTAGTTTATCCGACCGCATACTCATCACAGCGAGGCCAGACCGTGGGATATTCAATCCAGACGGCGGGAAAAACTGAGCACGACTATTGCGATTTATGTCTGAAGTGGTTAGATAATAAGCCGTAGAACGAAAGACCCCCGTATCACTCTGAACACCGCGGTCGATAAGGGCCTTAACATGCTGAAAAGAATCGCTAGGAAGCATCATTGCCAACCGTATGCCGAGATCATCAAATGGCTTTCTAGAAGCTGAATTAAAGTAAGGACTTGGTGTTCCTGGTGCGCAGGTATTTTTACATTGTTTTGCATCAAAACCCAAAGTGAGTGCTGCGGTAATCGAATTGCACTCAACTGCGTAGGGCGCTGTCCAAGCCAACAAAATTACTTGTTCAGCCGAGTTGAGTTGCGTCTCTATTTCCCATTGCAAGCGTGTAAACTCACCTAGCGACAATTTACGTGGCGCATTGACAATTTTAACATGCACAATATTCTTGTTTGGGATGCCACGCGCCACACGATAGTACTCACCAGCTTTAACGCTGCTGGGGTCTGCGTCATTGATCACCAAAGCGACGTTTTCTGGACCTAATATACTAGCCTTAACTGGCGCATACACATCAAATTTTCCGGCTGTTGCAGTACCGCAGAATAAAAAAATAAGACCAACAATACAACATAGTTTTTTAGTCAATTAAAGAATTTCCATATAGACGAAGCCATCGCCTGATCATTTTTTAAAAATTACATTGGTCAAAAATTCAGACTCGCTGACAATCCAGCCGTTATATCTGAAAAATCAAATCCAGAAACATTTGAGCTACGACTATTACGTTGCAAATTTGCGCCTAAGGTCACATTTCGCATTGGCGTCCAATCGATATTGATACTGGCAATTTTACTAGTATCAACACGATTGCTTGACGGAATCACGCCCTCTCCGATAAATGTTCGATCAGTGATACTGGCGCTTCCCCTTAAAGCCACCTTTTCACTCAATGCATAGATGGGCGAAATACTTAATGTGTCGTTATTCGTGTAGTTACTGTTAATGGTCTGATAACTTGAAATGTCGCGTGTGACTGATAGTAAAAACTGCAAACGTCCTGTTGGCGTAAATGCGTAGCTTACACTGCCTATCATGCCGGAATAATCACGTTGAGAAAAATGGTCATGCTCACGACTCACCAAAGCCGTACGAAGGTTTAAAACCGACTTCCCTGAAAGTTGCCATGACAGTTGAACTTCGTCTTCTCGCTCCTTGAATCCGTTATCATAAAATTGAACGGGATCAAGTCTGGAATTTTTGTAAACTCCTGTACGGTCATGCTCCATAAGCGTGATTGCGCTACCTAAAGGAAAGCTATATCGTAAACCAAAATCAATGGAATTTTGTTGATTGCCACGATCAGCCTGAAAGTTTTGAGAGTTCAGATTACGAGAATTCGTGAGCCCTGCAAGCATGTGCCAGTTACCGTAAGGTGACCAATCAGCACTAAAATTACGATTATCTCTGGTACTAACATTAGGTGTGCCGTTATTTTTAACATCCTGAAAACCATACTGAGACTGGCTTCTATCCGCGGATAAGGACCCAGTTAAATAAGGAGTTAGTGACCATATCCAGGCAGCTTTATATTCTTTAGCATCAAAATTAAGATAATCAAAGTTTTGATAACGATAAGTGGTTAATGTGTAATCCAACTTAAATCTTTGCAGAGCATATGGCTTGTCAATCCGTACACCTACATAAGCTGAGTTGACGGTGTCTGAGCGCTCTGATGAAGGCAGTAGAAAAAGATTTGCATCGTATTTTCTGGAGATGCCGACAATTATATTTAACGGGTCTTTTTCATCAGCAGAAACATTCAGTGACACCAATAAAATTGATAGACTTAACATCCTCAATAGAGGCGCTTTAAGTCGAGAACAATAATATATCAACATATATTTTGAATCATTTAACAATTGGTACATAAGCGATTCTTAGACGATTCCACTATAGTCGTTATGCAGAAAATGATCATAAGACATACGTAAACGAACAGTCATCAACTGTAAAAGAACAAGCAGAAATTTATTACCTAAACATGGATGATGAACAAGGATTTCGTTAAGAGAGTCACGTGTTAACACAGCGAAATCGGTTGGTGTATTAGTACAGTAACTTGCGAAACGAGGACGACCATCGATCAATGATAACTCACCAAGCGCGTCACCCACATTAGCTTCTGCAATTACTTTAATGCCTTGCTTAAAAATAAGCTTAGTCACATTGACAGATCCACTAAGAATAAGCACAAGGAAATCCCCAGCAGCTCCCTCTTCCAGCAAAACGCAGTTACGAGGCGCAGCATAACAAAGCATATGATGGCATAAGACATTAAGTTCATCTGAACTGAAATTTTCGAATAACTTAATGTGATCAGTGGTTTCTACGATATCGTCAATATACCTATCAGCACTCCCTAGGCATTCCAGATTCGGATATATTTTATTTGCTAATTCTGACATCCGCAGATAATAAGTCAGTTAAATTTACATATCAATCAATAATTTACTTCATTTAAAAAAAAATACACAAGCCACTTTTTGTCATTTTACTGCAATATAAAGAACCTAGAATACGACAGTAATTTTTTAAAAATAAACACAAATACTTGCACTCTAGTAAAAATGGTATCTAGGTTAAAAGCGATTAACGTAGCCGCGCCACTAGCTTAAGGCATCATTATTCACAATCAAAATAAAAATAAAAATAAAAAATAGCAACTTACATTGAAGTTAAAAACGTGACAGAAATAATGCATTGGGTTAAGCAAGATAAGTTAAATATGGAAGTCAGCATGATTCTAAACATCAGTGTAATTAGTGTAAAAAACTATTTACAAGGTATTTTCAAAATACTTGATGCGCTCAATCGCGCCCAAGCCGCTTCAAAATACAAACAGGCATTTTAAATTCAATGATTAGACAAAAATCCACCACGCCAATTCGTAAAGCTTCTGGCATTGCTATTGCCCGTGACAATATCCTTTATATTGTCGAATCTTTATTGGAGCCCTTAGTCATTGTGCTCACGCTTTGGGGAATCGCTTTGTGGGACGAAGGAAACCTTACGCCACCTTACCTTATATTATCGGTGATCCTGTTTTCCTTAACATTTCCAACTGGCTCAAAAATAAGCAAGTCTCCTTGGCGCATTGTAAGAAATACAGTCTTTTCTTGGATACTCATTGCTGCACTAGTGCTGACGTTTGGATTTGCAACTGGCCACATGAATACATTTTCCCCCAGTGCATTAGAACTATGGTTATGGTTAACTCCAACTTGTCAACTTTTAGCAATTTTTGGCTTGCGTGCAGCTGCTCCATTAGTTCTAAAGCTTCAAGGTCCGCAAAAGCGAGCAATTGTGGTCGGTATGAACGATCAAGGCATAGCGATTGCAGAGAGCCTTTCACAAACACTATATAACACAACCGTTTGTGATGGATTTTTCGATGACCGGAAACCAGAACGTCTTTTAAATGAAATTACTTACCCAATTTTGGGGAAACTTGATGATATTGCTCATTACATCAAAGTGCATAGTATTGATGTTATTTACCTGTCGCTTCCCATGGCTAGCCAACCTAGGATTATCAAATTATTAGATGAACTAAAAGACACGACTGCTTCAATTTATTTTCTTCCTGACATTTTCCTAACGGATCTGATTCAAGGTCGAATGGGACAGGTTGATGGGATTCCAGTGGTAGCGGTCTGTGAAACACCATTCACAGGCATTGATAGCATCATCAAACGTCTTGCTGATATCGGATTTGCACTAATGATACTTACGCTAATTTCACCATTGTTGATAGCGATTAGCATTGGAGTAAAACTTAGCTCACCAGGCCCGATAATTTTCAAGCAACGTCGATATGGGCTAGATGGCAAAGAAATTTTAGTTTATAAGTTTCGCTCTATGACCGTATGTGATGATGGTGGCAACGTTGTTCAAGCTACTAGACAAGATAGGCGAATCACGTGTTTAGGCGCGTTCTTACGCAAGACATCCCTAGATGAGCTCCCTCAATTCATTAATGTTCTTCAAGGTAGAATGAGCGTTGTAGGCCCGAGACCACACGCTGTGGCGCATAATGAGATGTATCGAAAGTTAATTAAAGGCTATATGGTTCGGCATAAAGTAAAACCTGGCATTACAGGATGGGCACAAGTAAACGGATTGCGCGGTGAAACAGATACCCTAGAAAAAATGCAAGCTCGCATTGAACATGACATTGATTATTTGCGTAACTGGAGTCCTAGATTGGATATCTACATTATTCTAAAAACGATATGGGTAGTTGCTAGAGGGCAAGATGGCGCTTATTAGTAAGAATCGCATAAGTATATTAGCGATACTTTGCTTAGGACTACTGCTGGCAGCACTCTTCATCGGCGGACGTCAGCCAGGCGCTGGAAGCCTGTTTCCGGAACCATGGGACAAAGTAGTACATTTCACATTCTATGGCACTTTAACTGTACTTGCCGGAATTGCTCTACCGAAAATAAAACTACCTGTTTTATTTTTAATTATTATCAGTATCGGCGGTGCAGATGAGTTTCTTCAGATATATATTCCAGGACGGCATGCGGGGTTTGATGATCTAGCCGCTGATGCTGTAGGATGTTTAATTGCATTATTTCTAGTGCGATGGATTAACAGGAAATTAGGCTATAAAATTTAATGAAACTGGAACGCAGTTAATATAACGATTAACTTCTGCTATTTCCAGATTATCTCCGTATTCGTCCAATGCCAATAAAGGCTAGTGTTATTACCAATAGTAAACTCCATTGAGGCAACGTAGGAAACTCCGTATCTCCAGCTAGCTAGGTTATATGTTGGTGCATCTGACTTACATTATTTATACTTTAGAAATTATTCGAATTGATTAAATAATGACGAGAGTGCATAAATACAACGACACCTTCATCACTTTTTTTAATATTTGAAAAAGCCACAAATGGAGATTAAACTCAATGGTGGCTATTTTTCAAAGACCTTAAACAGCTCTACGTCGACGTGACACATAAGCAAGAAGACCTAAACCAGCTAACAATAGCATTAAGTTCTCCGGTTCTGGAACTGCAGTTACCAGGTTCACGTTATCTAAACTGCCACCAAAACTGTCACTGATTCCAGTTGCAGCAAAACTGAGTTTATCGTGACCTGTGCCAACGACTTGAAACTCCAATGAGAACCAATTATTGTCAGTCTTACCTAAGCCGCTTGCAGTAAAACTAGCTAATTCAACACCGTTCCAGAACGCTTTGATACCGTTCGAAAGTTTATTCACACCTGCACGGCCTGAATAGTCAAAGGATAAATCGTAAATTGCACCATTGACGGTATCAACTGTCTGAAACATTGAGCTGTTGAAAGTAGTATCCAACTCAACAAAATTAAAACCATCAGAAGCTGTGCCAGCATTATTGTTACGCAGCTCAATGCCGCCAAGACGTTGGCCAGTCCAACCAATCAGATTTTTATAGATATTCCAAGTACCACTGGCTTGCACATCAGATTCGAAAGAACCATTTGTTAGTAAATTAGCATTTGCTAATGATGGCAAACTTGCCAACAACAATAATAAGGGTGTGATTTTCTTCATAACTGACTCCAATGAACACATTATCTAAAATTTAATCAAAGTAATTAGACCTGAAGTGGTTGAAGTCAACAATAGCCTAGTTAGACTATATCTTGAATATATTACTGTCACATAAGCTAAATATGATTGTTTACATTAATCATTCATAATCAACTAGCTAAGTTTGTAAATAAAAAAGCAAAATATGTGCCATTTCTAAAACATGAAAATATTAAGGTGCTTCGATATAAAAATACCTACGGGCATACCCTAATCACATTTTTACTGATGCCGAGAAAATGCATAATTTTATTAAATCAATTTAGCCACTGCCCATCAAGCCAACAGAAGAAGAGCAACGACCAATATAACTAATGCAAGTCAACAATCTCACTTAACATTCCACCTAAAATTTATATCCAGTCAATTACCAAGCTTACTTGATTGTTAACAACTCAATGCCCACAGCCTTAGCGACTGCGTCGTATTCTAAACAAAATCGTCACAACCTACGCGACGCGCCAACTTTGAGTCATCACTTCCATTTAGTGCTTAAAATAAGAGTCATAAGCCTCGTGCCTACAATTATGACACTCCAAGTTCACTAAACTTACGACCAGATATTTCTAATGCCTAGTTACTAAGAACTAGACCAGCATCTTCATACTGAAACTTAAGGTTTTTACAATTCTATTAATGACTGAGGTGGCAAATAAAAATCACTTAAAACTAGGAAAGTAAAATGAAATGTATAAAACCAATTATATTTGCAATTAGTGTTTTTTATGTATGTTACGCAAATGCCTCAACTGCGATGCAAGAAGAAAACCAAACATCGCATGAACACTTATCAATATCCAAACTTCAAGTTAAAAGCCATTTAGTGGAGCCAGCAAATGGCATTACTGAACTAAAGTTTAATGAACTTTACAAAATGCCAGTCGGCCCTCGCGGAATGGAGCCTTCTACAAAGATGATGTCTTTAAATAAAAAACAAGTGCGTATTGTTGGCTATATGGCAAAAGAGGAAACGCCTACATCGGGCTTATTTATCATAGCACCACTGCCAGTGAACATGGGTGATGAAGATGATAAGTTTGCTGATGATATGCCTGCAAACTCTATTTATGTACATCTAGAAAATCCTAGCTTACTCGTCAATTACATGCCGGGCCTAATCAGTTTGACTGGGTTACTCAGCGTTGGGAATGTCACAGAAACTGATGACAGAGTGTCATACATACGCCTCCTACTCGATAGTGAACAATCTAAGTTATTAACAGTAAGACATCAAGCTAGTAACTAATTTTTATAAGTTAGCTTGAGAAGCATGCATCAATCAGTAGTTAGATAAATTAGTCGTCAATAAATAAGCAGCAGCACTTAATCATAATGGAGCTTTAACAATGAAATCTCAGAAATTTAAACTTAACTGTATCCGCGTTTTAGTGGCACTTACACTTGGCAGCACAATGTCAGTTGTTGTAGCTGCACCATCAATCACCCGCTTGACGCCGCCTAGTGAGCTTTTTGCAACAGGCGTTAACGACCCAACTGCGCCAATGATCGCACGTTTCCTGCCAGGCCAACGCTTTGATTTACAGGCTACCTTAAAGCCTGATGCAGGTATGACGTTCACTTCTTTTGTATTTGCTGTTGATGGCGTAGCAGTACCTGTCTCAGCAAGCACATCAGGCATTGTAACTACCGGCCTCAATGCAGGTTTGATTGCTGGCACTGCCGTAGTTTCTAAGCGTGCTTATTCAAATTCTGTACCAGGCATTCACACACTGACAGTTAGCGCTACACAAAGCGATGGTCAAGTTGCAGTGGCAACAGGTAGCTTTGAAGTGGTTGGCATCACGGCACAAGGCCGCGTTGCAAAGAATATCATAGTCATGCTAGGCGATGGTATGGGTGCAGCACATCGAACTGCGGCTCGCATCATGGCTAAAGGTTATGCGCAAGGTAAGGCTAAAGGTCGCTTAGCAATGGATACATTCCCCATTACAGGTATGGTAATGACCGCTTCTCTAGACTCAATAGTCACCGATTCTGCTCCAGGCATGGCTAACTACGTTAATGGTAATAAACAAGCTTCTGGCCAAGAAGGCGTATGGCCGGATGACACGGCAGATGCATTTGATAATCCACGCATGGAATATTTATCTGAATACTTACACCGCCTACAAGGTAAATCACTAGGTATTGTTACAACTGCTGATGTATTCGATGCAACGCCAGCTGCCAATGCAGTGCATACCTCTAATCGTGGTAACGGCACAGGTATTGCTGATCAGTATTTAGATGATCGTAATCTAACCGGTTTAACAGTTTTAATGGGTGGCGGTCGCAAATGGTTCTTACCAAATGCCTCTAACAGTATTTCTCCACAAGCGGCTAACGGTTCACAACGCCGTAGTGCAAACGACTATGTGCTGACTAGCGACATCATCAGCGGTTGGGGTGCGGCTGTTGGTGCAAAAGATCCAGCGCGTGATTTAATTAACGACTTTCAAACAGCAGGCTTTACTTATGTAGCGGATAACACAGCATTACAAAGTGCTGGCGTACCAGACAAATTGTTAGGTCTATTTTCATATTCAAACATGAATGTATCATTTGATAAAATAAATGGTCGTCGCGGTGCAACATCGATTGTTAATGACTATGGCTTCCCTGACCAACCAATGTTAGATGAAATGACAAGTAAAGCAATCGGTGTGCTCGCTAAAAATCCTGCTGGCTTTGTATTGACCGTTGAAGGTGCTTCAATTGATAAGCAAGCACACAACATGGATAGCGATCGTTGGTTAGAGGAAGTGATTGAGTTTGACCGCGCAGTTCAGGTTGCTAAAGATTTCGCAACGACAAACCCAGACACATTAGTCATTGTTACGGCTGATCATGAAACAGGTGGCACAGCAATTATTGGTGCTTCTATGGTGTCAGATGCAGCATTACGTGGAAAAACAAATACTGCCGCTAGCATGCGCGATACCGTTGTTGGCACTTACCAAAATGCTAAGTTTCCAAAATACATCATGGCGGCAGATGGCTACCCTGTAACAACTGACATCGACAACAAAATGTTAATTGGTTACGGCGCAAATGCTGATCGTTACGAAGCTTGGGTTTCTAACGATCAACCTGCACAAGATAGCCAACAACCATTTGTAACAGTAGCGCCATTAAACACTTACCCAGCAACAGCCAAAGTACGCAACAGCAGCACAGGCTACCTAGTAACGGGCCAAGTACCTGGTGACACAGCAGTGCATACAGCTACGGACGTTCCATTGTCTGCCTTTGGTCGTGGATCTGTATTATTTAATGGGTATATGGACAACACTGATGTGTTCTTCAAATTCGGTCAGGCTGCTATCGGCGGTACAAAATAATCGTTTAATTAATTATTGAGTAGTTGTTGAGTGTTCTCACATCTTGAGATACTCAACAGCGATTACAAATAACTTAACACTGAGAGAAAAAATGAAATTACTACGCAACTTAACAACGACAGCGATACTGAGTTTAAGCCTATTCTCAATATCTGCTCACGCGAATTACAACTTTAATTTTGACGGTGCTGCTACTGGAACTTCAGCTAACGATGCGCTGATTAACCCTTATTCAGATGTTTCTTTTTTAAGCGGCTTCGTAACTGCCGATTTAGATGCTAATGGCAATGAAGTATTTGGTCAAACGCACTGGGAAACCTACTCTGATAGCGATATTAGAGTAAGAGACCCGCTAGCTTATAGCAACGGCACAGCCGCCAATGCACTTGATGCTAATTTCGATCAGATTTTCATCAAATTTAACACCGCACAAAACCTGTCAGCATTCTCGGTTCAGCTTGACGGCACCCAGTATGGTAATGCTGCTGGCAGCTCTATTATTTTCCTTGATGCGCTTGGCAAATCATTATCTAACATTGATTTTCAATCTTATGCTAATGCAGGTGCTTTGATTGTTTCAGGTCCTGTACTCGGCGTTAGTGGCATTGTTTTAACTAGCGGTAAGCTTTACGACAATCTAAACATCGCTACAACAGCTCCAGTACCTGAACCAGAAAGCTATGCAATGATGTTAGCTGGCCTAGGTTTGATGGGCCTAGTTTCACTTCGCCGCAGAAGAAATGTTTAATTTTCAGCAATAAATATGAAAAATAGGTATTAAACTCAGCGCGCTAAAGTTTGAAGTGCAACATTTTCCTTCAAAAAAATGTTGCATGGAAAAACACAATTAATTAAGCATAAAAGAACGCAGGGTAATACAAGCGCAACTAACTTTAGGGTTTAAGCATAGCTGGATCGCGATTAGTTTAGGTTGGTCTATTTCTACGATTAACTGCGCGGTTTCAACCTCATGGTTGGATTAAAGAAAAAGCACAGTCTAGACGTGGTTGTCCGGCAATTGTCGTGAAGTATCAAGCAGTAGTGGCACAAAGATAGGCTACTCACCAGCACAAATTGCATGCACACTTAAGAGTGTGAACGCAGACTACCCTAACTTACAGGTCTCACATGACATAATCTATAGCACCATTTACTTGATACCCCGCGCTAAACTGCGGTCAGAGGTCATTGGCTGGGGGATTTAGTGGATTCCTATTTTCACTGGAATGACAAGGATAGATTTTAGGTTAATTAGGTTTTAGGCAAGTTGAAGCATTCATGAAAAATGCTCTAAACAAAACATCAAGGGGCTGTATATTAAGGATCTATCAAGCCACTACGCATAGCAATCAACGCAATTTCTGCTGAATTATTGGCGTTGAGCTTTTGCTTGATATTGTAAAGATGCGTGCCCACAGTGCGCGGGCTTAAAAACAAGGTTTCTGCGATTTCGTTGGTGGTTTTGCCTTTAGCCAAAGCCATAAACACTTCAAACTCTCGTGGCGACAATACATCAACCGGGTTTTGATCGCCAGATAGCTGCTGAATAGCCATTTTCTGCGCTACACTAGCCTCTAAATACTTCTTTCCACTTGCCACAGTGCGAATTGCTTTAATCATCTCTTCAGCCGCGCTGCGCTTAGTTAAATAACCCATCGCCCCAGCATTTAATACACGTTTTGGATGCACTGAATCTTCATGCGCTGATAACACCAATATTTTAGCGGAGTTATCTTTTGCCAAAATTCGTTCAATCGCTTCTAGGCCACCAATCCCTGGCATCGTAATGTCCATCACCACCACTGTTGGCTTAAATTCCATATAACGCTGAATACTCTGCTCTCCACTCTCTGCTTCAGCGATGACTTTAATATCAGGGTCTAATTCTAGCAACATCTTAAATCCCATGCGTACAACAGCATGGTCATCCACTAGCATGACATTAATTTGATTCATTTTTTTCTTGCCTTCCCATCAGCTTTGGCTGATGTGATATTGTTGCGTACATTAAAAGTATCAGTACGTTAAAAGTTAAGCACATTCTATCTACAATTGATTCGCGGTTTGATTCGGAATGTTGATATAGATTGCAGTCCCTTGATTTAGTACCGCTTCTACATTAAAGCTACCGTGTAAAGCTTGCACCCGCTCGCGCATACCTAACAAGCCAAAATGTTTCGTTTGATCGACTGCTTCAACATCCATACCGATACCGTCATCCTTGATATTCAGTTGCAAATCACCCATGCTAGATTTGCTTAATTCAATTTCAATGGTCGCGGCATTTGCATATTTAAGGGCATTATTTAACGACTCCTGCACTATACGATACAAATTAATGCTCACAGTTTCACCTAGCCTTTGTAAATCACCTTTTAATTGCAAATTAATTTTGATATTAGGGTTTTGTGTTTGAAAAACACTCACAACATCTTTCAATGTTTCTGCCAAACCTAAGTTATCTAAAGAACCAGGGCGTAACTGACGAACGATGTTATGCATGCCGTCATAAATTTGATTAGCGGCAGACACAATCACGCGTGCATTAGCTTCAATATCAGGCATACCTGGGTTGTCTTTACTCGGCTTGGTTTTATTGGCGATGCCTACCGCAAAGGTTTTAATTGCAGTCACATACTGACCTAATTCGTCATGCAGTTCACGTGCCAGGCTTCTACGCTCATCTTCAATATGCTTTTGAATTAAATGGGTAAGTTGACGATTCTCTTCTAATTGACGCTCAGCGGTTAGCGACTCAGCCATGCGATTTAAGCTGTGCCCAATACGCTCGAACTCTGGCAGGCTGAATGCAGGCAATCGAGTGGTTAAATCACCTTGCTCCATGCGATTGATAGAGGCTAGAATATGCTTTATTGGCCTTAAAGAGTAACGTAACAACACGTATACCATGACATTTAGCAACACAAAAAAAACTAAGCCGACCCACATAAGCTGGCTAAAGCCTGACCAAGCCTCGCGCATTGAACCTGCTGCGCTCGATGAAACCACCAGCGTACCGTAACGAACTTTACGTTCAACCGTTTCTACCTTAGGCTCAACCAACTTAACGAACCATGCGGGTGGGTGAACATCGCTTTTAAACGTAGATTCTGGCGAATGATAAAGCTCGTTGCCACGCATATCATAAAGCGTAATATGACTGCTGCGCACATATCCAAGTGACTGCAAAAAGCTTTGCAAAACTTTATGGGTTGGGCCATATTCAGGATTAAGCGCAGAGCTAATAATCACGGTATCAAGCAGTTGCACAGTCACACGGCTTGCAGCCTCTACGCGCTCACGAATTGAGATGCGCGTATCATTAACCATGATAGTGCCAACGACTAAAATAAACGCCAAAGACAGCAGCGTAATCAATAAATTTAAACGAAATTTTAAGCTCATATGTGATTAGTATCTAAAGTTGAACGGCAGTGTGTGATACTTATGTTGTCATGACAAGTTAACATGTCTAGAGTTTAACAAGATTAATCAAATCGCAATATAGTGTTATTCATGAGATAAAAATAGTTAAGAAGACATTAAGAAGCCTATGAAAACAGAATTTATCATCACCGCAGCTAAAGCAATTCAGCAAACAATTTTAGCCAATGAGAATACTTTGGAATCTTTAGACCGCGCGATTGGCGATGGTGACCATTACATCAATATGACGCGTGGTGTGAATACTATTGTTGGTATTCAAGCAGAATTGGCTACGCTTAGCCCAAACGAGGCTATTAATAAAATAGGCTTAAAGCTGCTAAGCACTATTGGCGGTGCTTCAGGCCCATTGTTGGCCAGTTTTTTCATGGCAATGGCTAAAGTACTTGATACACAAGCACGTGAAGATAAAGCTATAAAAGAAA
>JAYWDO010000096.1:0-12566 GCA_043779795.1 Pseudomonadota bacterium | reverse complement strand
CAAAATACACATAACGCACATAATAACCGCACTTGGTGTTTAATTTCAAACTTTTCGTGCTTTTTTCAGTGCTTTCTGTTGCTTTAATTAGGTTTTATAAATGAAAATCCGCCAAAAGCGTGCATCATGGCGGTTTTAAGACAATTTCTAGCGAATTTCTACAAGATTGATTTTAATGCGCTTATCAGTATCTCAGACTGCGCATCAGTGCCAATGGTGATGCGTAAATACGTAGCAATACGCTCTGGCGATTTAAAATGACGAACGATAATGCTCTTTTCACGTAATTGTTTGGTTAATTCTGCACCGTCTTTAGTCTTGTGCTTAACAAAAATAAAGTTTGCCCCTGATGGCAATACATCAAAACCCAAATCACTTAATGCATTCACCAAAGATGCTCGCGTTTCAATGACTTTATGACATGTTTGCTCAAAATATGCAGCATCTTCCATGGCGGCAATGGCACCAGCAGAAGCAAAACGATCAATAGGATATGAGTTAAAGCTATCCTTCACGCGCATCAAAGCTTCGATTAAATCAGGCGAACCTAGCGCATATCCAACGCGCAAACCAGCTAAGGAACGCGCTTTAGATAAAGTGTGTGTAACTAATAAGTTAGGATAACGATTGATTAGTGTAACCGCAGACTCTGTACCAAAATCCACATAGGCTTCATCAATCACCACTACAGATTGGGTGTTCTTTTGTAGTAATTTTTCAATTTCTACCAATGCTAGCGGCATACCAGTAGGCGCATTTGGGTTCGGAAAAATAATGCCGCCGTTAGGCTTGCAATAATCATTAATATTAATTGAAAAGTCCTCGGCTAAAGGAATGACTTTATATTCAATATCGTACAAACCGCAATAAACCGGGTAAAAACTATAGGTAATATCTGGGAATAGCAAAGGCTTATCGTGTTTTAACAAAGCCTGAAAAGTATGCGCTAACACTTCATCTGAACCGTTACCCACAAATACTTGATTGGCATTTAAATGGTGCACCTTAGCGATAGCGGCTTTAAGTGCATCTGAATTCGGATCGGGGTACAGACGAAGTGAATCTGCCGCCTCTAATTTCAACGCATCCAACACTCTAGGGCTTGGACCATAAGGATTTTCGTTGGTGTTTAACTTAACTAGATTGTCTAGCTTGGGCTGCTCACCAGGAATATAAGGCGTGAGCTTATTTACAATATCGCTCCAGAGTTTACTCATGGTTTTAAACTGGATCTTTTAAACGATATTCAGCGCTACGCGCATGTGCTTGCAGGCCTTCGCCATAAGCTAAGGTAGCTGCAACTTTACCTAGCACTTGCGCGCCCTCTGCCGACACCATAATCAAACTAGAGCGTTTTTGAAAGTCGTACACACCTAATGGTGATGAAAACCTAGCGGTACGCGAAGTTGGCAATACATGGTTAGGGCCTGCGCAATAGTCGCCAAGCGCTTCACAGGTATTTCTACCCATAAAAATAGCGCCTGCATGTTTGATTTTTTTGCTGAATGCTAGCGGCTCATCCATCGACAATTCTAAGTGCTCTGGCGCAATGTAATTGCAAATTTCCGCAGCTTCATCTAAATCACGCACTTGAATAAGCGCACCACGATCGGTTAATGACGTTCTAATGATGTCCTTACGTGGCATTTCTTCAACTAACTTTTGAATGCTAGCACTGACTTTTTCTAAGAACTCCGCATCTGGGCTTAATAAAATGGCTTGCGCTAATTCGTCATGCTCAGCTTGGCTGAACAAATCCATTGCGACCCAATCAGGGTTGGTTTTACCATCGCAAATCACTAAAATTTCTGAGGGCCCTGCCACCATATCAATGCCTACCACGCCAAATACGCGGCGTTTTGCGGCAGCGACATAAGCATTACCCGGTCCGACTATTTTATCGACTTGCGGTACGGTTTCAGTACCATAAGCTAGCGCGCCAACCCCTTGCGCGCCACCTATACAAAATACACGGTCTACGCCAGAAATGGCAGCAGCGGCTAATACCAGCTGATTTCTTTCACCATTCGGTGTCGGCACTACCATGATTAACTCTTTAACGCCCGCCACTTTGGCTGGAATCGCGTTCATCAATACTGAAGAAGGGTATGCTGCTTTACCACCAGGCACATACAAACCCACTCGGTCTAATGAAGTAACTTGTTGACCGAGTAATGTTCCGTCAGCCTCGGTATAGCTCCAAGAACTCATCAATTGTTTTTCATGGTAGATACGCACACGGTCTGCGGCCACTTGTAAAGCGTTACGTTGATCTGCAGGTAAACTATTCAATGCCGCATTTAACTCTTCTTGGCCAATTTCAAGTTCAGCTAAATTGGCTACGCTGGTTTTATCAAAACGGTTGGTATATTCCAGCACCGCAGCATCACCGCGTTTTTTAACATCTTTGAGAATATTGGCTACAACCTCATCAATGCTATCATCTTGAGCGGTTTCGAAGGCAAGTAGCGTTTTAAGTTTGTCATAAAAATCTACATCAGTAGTAGAAAAACGTCGAATATCTATATTCACAGTCATCACCTTAAACCTATTTTCTTAAATTAATTTTCTATGCTTATTTAGGCACAATTGCGCTGATGAAGGCATCTATAATCGGCTGAATTTTCGCACGATTTAGCTTGAGTGAAGCTTGGTTCACTACTAAACGTGAGCTAATATCACCAACCTCCTCTACAGCTTTGAGGTTATTAGCGCGTAAAGTTCCGCCCGTGCTGACTAAATCGACAATCACATCTGCCAATCCAACTAAAGGACCTAATTCCATTGATCCGTAAAGCTTGATTAAATCAACATGCATACCCTTGGCGGCAAAGTGTTCACGTGCTGTTTTTACATACTTCGTGACCACTTTTAAGCGTGCCCCACTTCGAATAGATGCAAAGTAATCAAAGTCTTCACGCACGGCTACCATCATTTTGCATTTAGCAATTTGCAAATCAACAGGCTGATATAAACCGTCACCGCCATGCTCATCCAGCACATCTTTACCAGCAATACCTAAATCAGCTGCACCATATTGCACATAAGTTGGTACATCGCTTGCACGGACAATAATCAAACGTACATCTTCACGATTTGTACCGATGATTAACTTGCGTGAAGATTCAGGATCTTCAGCTGGGTGTATACCTGCCGCAGCCAATAGTGGCGTGGTTTCTTCAAAGATACGGCCTTTTGAAAGTGCAATGGTAATCATTTTTTATACTCGTCTAACATTTGCACCAAGTGCGTTTAATTTTTTTTCTAAGTTTTCATAACCGCGATCTAGGTGATAGATACGCTCAATCACTGTTTCACCGCGTGCCACTAGTCCAGCTAATACCAAGCTTGCTGAAGCGCGTAAATCTGTTGCCATTACAATAGCGCCATCTAAATACTCCACACCTTTAACCAGCGCTGTATTACCGTCAATACTAATATCAGCGCCTAAACGCTGCATTTCTTGCACATGCATAAAACGATTTTCAAAGATGGTTTCTGTGACCTTTGATACACCAGTTGCTACGGTATTTAATGCCATAAACTGCGCTTGCATATCAGTAGGAAAAGCTGGATGCGGTGCTGTACGAATGTTCACCGCCTTTAATTGACCATCACTTTTAACGGTAATCGTGTCAGCATCACTGGTAACCGTTACACCTGCATCACGCAGCTTTTCAATCACAGCATCTAACAAGTTTGCACGTACATTTAATAATTTAACTTCACCGCCTGTCATTGCTACGGCCACCATGTAAGTGCCTGCTTCAATACGATCACATACTACATTATGCGTAGCCCCACTTAGACGCTCTACACCTTCAATAGTAATTACATCAGTGCCAGCACCAGTGATTTTTGCGCCCATTTTGATCAAGCATTCAGCCATATCAACTACTTCTGGTTCTTTTGCTGTATTCTCTAAGACCGTTATGCCTTGTGCAAGCGCTGCCGCCATCATCAAGTTTTCAGTACCAGTCACAGTCACCAGATCCATGTAATAACGTGCGCCTTGTAAACGCTGATTAGGCAAGTGTTTAGTGGTCGCTTCAATGTAGCCGTGCTCAATATGAATTTCAGCACCCATGGCCTGCAGGCCTTTGATGTGCAAATCTACTGGGCGGGAGCCGATGGCACAGCCACCAGGCAGCGAAACACGCGCGTGACCAAATCGTGCTAACAACGGGCCTAATACCAAAATTGAAGCACGCATGGTTTTTACCATTTCGTAAGGGGCTTCTTTAGTATGAATATCACTGGCGTCCAAACTAACCTTATCAGCATTAACTGTTGCTTTAACACCCATTTGCTCTAGTAGTTTAATGGTTGAACCCACGTCTTTAAGCCCAGGTACGCTTGATAAATTTAACGGCGTTTCAGCAAGTAAGCATGCACACAAAATTGGCAATGCAGCATTTTTTGCGCCTGAAATAGTGACTTCACCATTGAGGCGATTACCGCCTTGTATGATTAACTTATCCAATTATTTAACCGTATCTAAGAGGGTTTGAAGTTCGCCATTTTCATACATAGCACGCATGATATCTGAGCCGCCTACGAATTCGCCATTAATGTATAACTGTGGAATCGTCGGCCAATTTGCGTAGACTTTAATGCCCTCGCGTACTGCCTGATCTGCCAGCACATCAACTGCTACATATTTTGCATTGCAAGCCTCTAAAATTTGTGTCGCCATGTTAGAGAAACCACATTGCGGAAACTTTGGGCTACCTTTCATGTAAAGCACTACTAGGTTAGTGGTGACGGTTTCTTTAATTTGCGCTTGTGCATCCATTTTAATCTCCATTGCTTAATATTTTGTTTGTTTAGTTCGACTTAATTTAGTGACTGACTGCAGCACTAAGATTTGTTATTCCACTGTTCAGGGGTATAGATTTTCATTGATAAGGCATGAATTTCTGCGCGCATTCTATCGCCCAAAGCCGCATAAACCAGCTGATGCTGTTGCACCATACCCTTACCCACAAACGCCGCACTTACAATAACAGCTTCAAAATGCGTGCCATCATCGCCTAATACTTTGATGTATTCGCAGGCTAGATGCTGGGTAATATATAACTCTAATTGTTGCGCGCTTAACACTTTTACGTCACCTTTTTAATTGATCTAACAAGCTTATGCTCTTAATTTATACCCGGATTTTAACATTTTTAGTGTAATCAATGCTAACACTAAGAACGATGCACCTACGATAGACAAACTAATCAATGGCGAAACATCACCCTTGCCAAAAAAACCATATCTAAAACCATCAATCATGTAAAAAAATGGATTGAGTTGCGATAGTTTTTGCCAAAATAGCGGCAATGAATGTATGGAATAAAACACGCCAGATAAAAATGATAGCGGCATGATAATGAAATTTTGAAATGCGGCCATCTGATCAAAACGATCCGCCCAAATACCCGCAATGATGCCAAATGTACCAAGCAGGGCGCTACCTAAGAAAGCAAATGCCAATATCAGAAAAGGATTTGCCATATGTATATCGACGAACCACATAGCAACCAGATAAATACATAAGCCCACCACCAGCCCGCGAATAATGGCCGCGCATAAAAAAGCCGTGAAAAATTGAAAATGCGTAAGCGGTGTGAGCAATACAAATACGAGATTGCCCATCACTTTAGATTGGATAAGGCTGGAAGAGCTGTTCGCGAATGCATTTTGCAACACAGACATCATAATAAGGCCTGGAATCAAAAACTCGGTATATGGCACGTTGTTGTAAACCTGCACATGACCAGCCAAAACGTGGGCAAAAATTAATAGATATAGCAATGCCGTAATCACTGGCGCAGCGACCGTTTGAAATGCGACACGCCAAAAACGTAACAATTCTTTTTTAAGTAGCGTCCATGGGCCTCTAAAAGAAGCGCTCATATTGGATGAATTTGTCACTTCAGCATTATTCATGAGGCTTTTCCGACCAGTGACAAAAACACATCTTCTAAATCCGCTTCACTTAAATGCATATCTAGCACCTTGATATTGGCTGCTCTCAAGGCTGACAATACAAACTCGATTTGTACCATATCGCTCAAAGCAAAAGTATAAATGCCTTTTTCCTGGCTACGGAGCAAGCTATGAATATGGTCTGGAAGCGTTACGTCACCTAAAGTTAATCGCATTTTTTTTCCGGAAAATTTATTCAGCAAATTAGCCGTACTATCTAAAGCTACGATTTCACCCTGCTTCATCATACCCACTCGGCTACACAAAGCTTCAGCCTCTTCTAAGTAATGCGTGGTGAGAATAATCGTGTGGCCTTCTCGGTTTAGCTTTTTAATAAATTCCCAAAGCATTTGCCGCAGCTCTACATCTACACCTGCTGTAGGCTCATCCAACACGATGACTGGCGGCTTATGCGCCAAAGCTTGAGCAATAAGCGCTCGGCGCTTCATCCCGCCAGAAAGCTTACGCATATTAGTATTGGCTTTATCGGTTAAGCCTAAACCTTCAAGAATCTCATCTACCCATACGTCGTTTTCTTTGCCATGTCCAAAATAACCAGCTTGAAAACGTAACATTTCACGCACATTAAAAAACGGATCAAATACCAGTTCTTGTGGGACTACGCCTAATAGCTGACGCGCTTGCTGATATTGCTTAACAACATCAAAGCCCATGACAGAAATATCACCTGCGGTAGGCTTGACTAAGCCGGCAAGAATACTGATTAAAGTAGATTTTCCAGCACCGTTTGGGCCTAACAGGGCAAAAAACTCACCCTGCTCAATAGTTAAATCAATGCCTTTAAGCGCATGTAGGCTGTCAAAACTTTTATGTATACCATTGATTTTAATTGCAGGATTCATGTTTAGAGACTACTTACTTAAATGAAAAGCTTAAAATAAAACGAAAGATTATGGTCAATTATTTAGATAAAAAAAACGGCTTACATACCAATAAGCATGAATAAGCCGTTTGAATTTATAGCTATATGGTGATGTTATTGCAAATAACAATAGCTTTTATACTGACAAAATACTGCAATTAAACTTTACTTGTTGGAATAAACTCTGCTACGCCATATAGCTCAGCCAAGCTATTCAAATTTTCTGGCACATTGGCGAAGTTTATCTTACAGCTTGCTGCTAGCGCACGGCGCTGCCATTCCAATATTAAACTCAATGCAGCCGTATCAACATCAGTTACCTCTGAAAAATCAACCTCTAGATCACCAGTCATTTCAAAGGCATTACTCTCATTCAGTATCAAATTTGCGTTATCCATCAACACTTCGCCTGAAACATGCCATTGATTTGCTTGTTGGGTAATATTAGTCATATTGATTTGTGTGCGATAGGTTTAAATATAGCCGATAACTAATGCTAATTAAGCCTTACCAGCCGCAGCTTTGTTTTTATCAGCCAATTTTTTGTTCAAACTATCCAAACCATTCTGGCGAATTTCATTGCTGAATTGACTACGATAGTTCGTTACCAAACTCACATTTTCAATCACTATGTCATACACTTTCCAGCCAGCATCGCCTTTTACAAGACTGTAGTCAACAGCAACTGGTTGTCCCCCTGATTGTAATATCTGTGTTTTTACACTTACATTTTTCGCGTCAGGTTCTGAACGTAAAGGCTTATATTCAATAGTTTGGTCTTTATATTTACCCAGTGCCGTTGCATAAGTACGTAACAATAAAGTACGGAACTCTTTCTGAAAACTAGCTTGCTGCTCAGGCGTTGCAGACTTCCAATTTTTACCAAGCACCATGCGGCATACACGATCAAAATCAAAGCTTGGCAAAATTTTGGCTTCAACTACTGCATATAATTGCTGCTGATTACCCGCTTGAATGTCTTTATCATTTTTAACAATGGTCAATACTTCATCCGCAGTTTGCTTGACTAATGCATCTGGTGCTATTTCTGCATTTGCCACGCCAAAAGACCCGAGCAACCCAGTTAACAAGCTAACGCCAACTACTAATTTTAAAAATGACTTCATGTGTACCCTTTATTATTTCAATGTAATCTATTATTACGCTTAACCGTCACAATTCAAGCTGACAATTAAGTGTGTACCTTTAAAACGGCGAATCGCCTAATTCGGTTGACTTGGTGCCAGGCGATTTCGAGTCCGCAGGTTTATTTGATACATCTACTTTTGAATCCGCTTCTTTATTGTCAGTTTTTGATTCCGAAGCTTTACTGAATAAGAACTGGCTAATCATTTTTTCCAGCACCACAGCATCTTGAGTCTGAGCTATTTTATCGCCATTTTTCAAAACATCGTCGTCACCACCAGCTTCAAGACCAATATATTGCTCACCTAGCAAGCCTGCCGTGTAAATATTGGCAAAAGTATCTTTAGGAAAAGCATAGCGTTGGTCTATTTTAATGGTCACAACCGCTTCATATTTCTTGCCATCAAATATTATATTATCTACACGGCCCACCACCACGCCAGCGCTTTTTACTGGCGCATGCGGCTTTAAACTGCCGACATTTTCAAATGCTGCGGTTACGCTATAAGTTGGTCCAATTTTACTTGAAGTTAAATTACCAACTTTCATCGCCAGGCCTAATAAGGCTGCTACGCCCAGTGCCACAAAAATTCCTACCCATAAATCTATTATTGTTCTATCCACTTAACATCCCCTCAATTTACATGTGCTACATCTATACTTAAGTGATACATCTAGCGTTATATCACCAGCATAAAAGACGTTAAAACAAAATCTAAAGCCAATACGGTTAATGATGAAATGACTACCGTACGTGTTGTTGCGAGGCTGACACCTTCTGCGGTTGGCGGTGCATCAAAGCCTTCAAACAAAGCAATCATGGTACAAGCCACACCAAACACTAAACTCTTAATCAAGCCATTGACGATGTCTGCCCTGAAATCTACGTTTGCCTGCATTTGCGACCAAAATGCACCATCGTCAACACCAATTAAAGGCACGGCAACAATATAGCCACCCAAAATACCAACCATAGAAAACAGAGTGGCTAATATTGGCATAGAAATTACGCCCGCCCAAAAGCGTGGCGCAACCACACGCGCAATCGGGTTAACCGCCATCATTTCCATTGCGGACAGTTGCTCGGTAGTTTTCATCAATCCAATTTCGGCAGTAATGGCCGTACCTGCACGACCTGCAAATAATAATGCAGTGACCACTGGGCCTAACTCACGTACTAGCGACAATGCGACCAACACGCCGATTGCTTCTGACGAACCATATTTTTGCAGCGTGTTATAACCTTGCAATGCAAGCACCATACCTACAAAAAATGCAGACACGATAATAATTAAGAGCGACATCACGCCAGTAGAATAAATTTCGCGTAAGATTAAATGGAAACGCTTAAAACTTTCACCTGAATAAAATATCGTCAAGAAAAATAGTCTGGCGCCTGCACCCAAACGCCAAATTCGCTCAATCATACGATTGCCTATGCCGCCTATAGTTTTAGCAATGCGATTGAATAATTTTAATTTAATCATTGGTTTTTATCGGCTGATGTTAATTTAGCAGGCGCCTGATTCAGCAATTCAGATTGATAGTTACCAGCAGCATAATGGAATGGCACAGGGCCATCTTTTTCACCACGTACAAACTGATGCACAAAAGGCAAGGTAGATTGCATCAAATCATGTGGCGTACCTTCTGCGGCAACTTCGCCATTGGCTACAAAGTAGACATAATCTGCAATCAAAAAGGTTTCTTTTACATCGTGCGACACAATGATAGAGGTTGCGCCTAGCGCATCATTCAAGCTACGAATCAAGCCACAAATCACACCCATTGAAATGGGGTCTAGCCCAGAAAAAGGCTCATCGTACATAATAATATTGGGGTCTAGTGCAACGGCTCTGGCTAAAGCTACGCGCCTTGCCATGCCGCCAGAAAGCTCGGTTGGCATAAAGTCATACGCACCGCGCAGCCCAACTGCATTTAGCTTCATTAATACCAAGTCTCTGATCATAGATTCTGGCAAATTGGTTAATTCACGCATCGGAAAAGCGATATTATCAAACACGCTTAAATCTGTAAACAAAGCCCCATGCTGAAACAACATGCCCATTTTGCGACGTAATTTATAAATGCCATCGCGACTTTGCTGATGCACCACTTCCTCATCAACGCGCACTTCACCCTTACTCGGCTTAATTTGTCCGCCAATTAAACGTAACAATGTGGTTTTTCCACTGCCGCTACCGCCCATAATTGCTACAACTTTACCGCGCGGAAACACCATATTAATGTCTTTATGCAGCAAGCGCCCCTTGTAACCAAAGGATAAATGATCGATTTCTACGATATTGGGATTCATGAATGAGGCGGTGATTTTTGTGGACTTTTTAACAAGCCCCTATTCTAAAACAATTTAGCTTGTTTGCAAGCGGTTAAATAGCTTTGCAAGTGAAGGCGCTGTGAATTATAAGCAATAAGAATCCCACTTAAAGTGGGATTCTTATACCGCATTAAGCTAAGTCTAGGTTCAAGGATTAAAACTTTAGAAAGCTAAACAAACATCATATGTTGTTGAGTCTATTATGCTACTTGAAAGCAATGACTGCCCAGCATTGGCTGGATCAGCAACACGCATTGAACCTGTATTAGTTTCGCCATCATCTAGAGTTGAATCTAACTGTTTGGCATATTTACCTAGCACGGCACTAGAACAAATAACATATGCTCCATTCATGGGCGCTGCAGTTCCAGCAGCATTTTTGGTGATAGTTGTAAATCCTGAAACGCTCTGAACACCTATTATCCCTCCATCAGCATTTTTAGGCTGATATGTATTACCCAATGCGCAACTTACTGTGGTCACACCTGGAGCCAATCCTGCCATCCTGACATGCTGCCAGAATACACATGACTCATTCCCATTTATAGTTGTGTCCCAAGCCCCGTCTATAACACCATTACCTTGAGTACCAGTTGAAGCTGGAGTTGAACCAACAATGTGATTTCCTACAGCCCCATCATCCCCTGGTAACGCTCTAAATTTATCTTGATAGCCATAAATATACACTTGAATATTTTTGAAATCAGTTGCCATGTTTTTAACTTTGGCACTATTAATCAATTCTTGGCCTTTTAATACGCCGCCTAAGAGCAGACCGATAATCACCAATACAATCGCCAACTCAATTAACGTAAAGCCTGCTTGTTTTTTTTTCATTTAGTTCCCCGAACTGTAAAGTGTCTATGCTGAGACATTCAGTGACGAATAATGCTCAACGTTCATATCGCTAACATGCAAATTTTATGCCATATTTTATCAGCTCAATTTGCTTGTACTTTGCAGCATTTTATAAGATTTAACAAGAAATACGTATATAAATCGTCGAAAAATCAACAATTATGTTCAAATTTTAACGTTAGCTCACGTGTTATATTTGTTAAACTTGACAATACGATACCCTTTAAACAAAAACCCTCATTAACTCACTGAGCCGACATCTATGCGACCGTTATTCAGACTTTTCAGCCAATTATTCAATGATTCTGACAGATTGATGGCTTTGATGATTTTATCATTGCATGCCATGTTAATTTGGGGCGATGCAGCCAGTTTGCACAAAGCATTATTTTTATGTCATTACGGTTGCTTTTTATTATGGCAGCCCCTGATGCGCCAAACCAAAGCACTCACTTGGCAGGCTATGGTTCTGATTGTTGTCGGCGCAGCAATTACCATGTTTTTCACCAGTTGGTGGGTCACTGCTTTTTGGATAGCAGGTTTATTTTCCTTGATTGGTGGGCGTATTTTTTCTGGTGAATCTGCTCGCGATAGATTACCTAACATTTTAGCATCCAGCTATCTGCTTGCCATATTATTGCTGTGGGTAGTACCAAAACTACTGAATGCAAATGATGATTTGGCCGCGGCTGAATTTTTACTCATCTACTTTTTACCAGTTCTACCGCTCACCATTTTGTTCTTGTCGGCCAAAGCTAGATCTGAGCCTCAAGCACCTAACATCGATTTCTTCTACACTTTATTGATTTTTTTACTCACGCTCATCGTCATATTAGGTAGTTTTGCAATCGGTGTTATTTGGAAAATACACTACATTAAATTATTGATTGTTGCGGTTATGGGCCTAGCATCTACGCTCGTTGCATTGAGCTGGCTATGGAACCCAAGCGCGACATTCTCCGGGCTAGAATTACTGATGTCGCGTTATTTGCTGAGTCTAGGCTTACCTTTTGAGCAATGGATCAGGCGAATCGCCAAGCATGCTGAATTCGAATCTACCGCGAATAAGTTCTTGCAAGCGGCGATGGGTGAATTAGCTGCACTTAATTGGGTTAATGGGTTAATGTGGAAGGTAGAAAGCACTCAAAATCGTGTAGGCGATGCATCTCCATTTATTACTACTTTTAGCTTCCAACAACTTCATTTAACGCTTTATTCACGCTGGCAGTTTAGCCCTGCCATGTATCTGCATGTGCAATTACTCACGCAAATCTTGGGAGAGTTTTATGAAGCCAAACGCCGTGAAGAAACTATTAGCGAAAATACTTATATGCAAACATTTTACGAAACAGGTTCACGTTTAAC
>JAYWDO010000095.1:0-29836 GCA_043779795.1 Pseudomonadota bacterium | reverse complement strand
GATTTTGATCAATTTTGCGAAAGTGGCAACATTACCGTCAAAGAACGCTTGGTGCTTACCGATAACAAGCCCGTAACATTTATGCCTAATTTAATGGGTAACTTAGCCATGTACCGCCTTGAAAATACGCAACTGAAATAGCTTGCAACAAGCCGCGACAACTCAGGTTTCCATCTGGCAAGCACTCCTCAACAAGCGCATGCTTGTTTGCATATTCACAGGCTTTAGTTCAGGTTTACCGCTTTATATACTCATCAGTTTGCTACCCGCATGGCTACGCTCAGAGGGTGTTAACTTAAAGGCCATCGGCTTATTTGCACTCATCAACCTGCCCTTTACTTGGAAGTTTTTATGGGCGCCATTTTTTGACCGCTACATTCCGCCCTTAGGCCGTAGACGCGGCTGGCTACTCATTTCACAGATTTTATTACTGCTATCTATCCCAATTTTTGGCGCATTCAACCCCAAGTTCGACATTTGGACAATCGCTTATTTAGCCAGTGTGGTCGCTTTTTTTAGCGCCTCGCAAGACATAGTGTTAGACGCTTACCGACGTGAATTACTATTAGATTCTGAGCTCGGTTTGGGTAATGCAATCCATGTGAATGCCTATAAAATTGCAGGGTTGATTCCAGGTTCATTGTCATTAATATTGGCAGACCATTTACCTTGGAGCAGCGTGTTTTTAATTACCGCGCTGTTTATGTTGCCAGGTATTCTAATGACAATTTTTGTAAAAGAACCGGCCTTAAAAAGTGGTGCGCCCAAAACCCTGCGTGCTGCAGTTACAGAACCGTTCCAAGAGTTCGTTAGTCGACGTGGCTGGCAATCTGCTTTGCTAATATTGGCTTTTATTTTCTTGTATAAATTGGGCGACAGCATGGCAACCGCACTCGCCACACCGTTCTATTTAGACATGGGATTCAGCAAAACTGAAATTGGCCTCATTGCCAAAAATGCAGGCTTATGGCCCAGCGTGATTGGCGGAATACTTGGCGGCGTGTGGATGTTTAAGCTTGGTATCAATCGCGCACTTTGGGTATTTGGCGCCGTGCAAATGCTGGCTATTTTGGGTTTCGCTTGGCTGGTTGACGCTTCGCAAAGCCAAACGATTAGTGAGTTTCAAGTACTTTCAATACCTCAATCATTCATGGAATCAAAAATCATATTTGCAACAATCAGCATACAAGCTAAATTATTTTCGCTAGGCGCAACCATCGGCTTAGAGGCACTAGGCGTGGGTTTAGGCACAGCAGCATTTGTATCGTATATTGCCCACACTACCCACCCACTTTACACCGCCACGCAATTTGCCTTATTTACCAGTTTGGCAGCCGTACCACGCACATTTGCAAATGCTACAACAGGCTATTTAGTGGATGACCTAGGCTGGAAGAATTTCTTTATCTTCTGCTTTTTAGCCGCAATTCCTGGCATGTTACTATTAATTAAAATTGCGCCCTGGAACAGCCTCGAGCAAGAGAAAATCTCTTAACTTACATAATCAACAATCAATGGTGCATGGTCGCTAAAGCGCTCATCCTTGTAAATACTCGCTGAAACGGCTTTAGCCGCGATTGCAGGCGTTGCAATTTGATAATCAATACGCCAACCTACATTTTTAGCCCAAGCTTGGCCACGATTACTCCACCAGGTATAACAAGCATCTGTTGTGTCAGGATGCAACTTGCGGTAAACATCCACCCAACCAACTTGATCAAACAACTCCGTCAGCCATAAGCGTTCTTCAGGTAGAAAGCCTGAATTCTTTTTATTGCCTTTATAATTTTTCAAATCAGCTTCTTTGTGTGCGATATTCCAATCACCGCAAATCACCACTTCACGCCCACTTTCAATCAGCGCTTTTAAATGCAGCATAAAACGCATCATCACGCTAAATTTGAATGTCTGCCGCTCTTCGCCACTTGAGCCAGAAGGTAAGTACAGTGAAATAACACTTAAATTACCAAACTGACATTCCAAATAGCGTCCTTCGCTATCAATATCCACAATGCCTAATCCTTCAATCACTTTATCGGGCTTGAGTTTGGAGTAGATGCCTACACCGCTATAGCCTTTTTTCTCAGCATAATGAAAATTGCCACAATATCCCTCAGGATTATGCATTTCAGCAGTCATATCAGCCGCTTGCGCCTTAATTTCTTGCATACAAACAACATCTGCATCTTGTTTTTTCAGCCACGCTTGCACACCTTTATTTGTTGCAGAGCGTATGCCGTTTAGGTTTAGCGATATAATCTTCAAAACTTATTCCTTATTTTCTTAAATATATGAAATCAAATAACACGAATCAATGTGCAACTAATTTTAGGCAAGAGTTTATCGCATTTGCCATCAAAAAAGAGGTTTTACGCTTTGGTGAATTTACCACTAAAGCAGGTCGCTTAAGTCCATATTTCTTTAATGCAGGACTATTTAACGACGGCGAGAGCTTGATGAAGCTAGGCGAATTTTATGCTGAAGCGATTAAAAACTCCGGCATTGAGTTTGATATGCTATTTGGGCCCGCCTACAAAGGCATTACATTGGTAGCAAGTATTGCCATCGCATTTGCCAAAAATGGTCACAATATCCCTTATGCTTACAACCGCAAAGAAGCCAAAGATCATGGCGAAGGTGGCTTAATTGTAGGTAGCCCGTTAAAAGGCAGCGTACTCATTATTGATGATGTGATTTCAGCAGGAACTTCTGTGCGCGAATCTGTTGAGCTTATCAGCGCGAACGGCGCCAGTGCTTGCGGCGTTGCTATTGCAATTGATCGACAAGAAAAAGGTTTAGGTGAATTATCAGCAGTACAAGAGGTCGTAAAAAATAACCAAATACCTGTTTGTGCGATTACAAATTTGAGTGATTTAATGGACTATTTGAATAATAAACAAGATATGGCGCAAAACTTGCATGCTGTTCAAGCATATCGCCAGAAGTATGGCGTTGATTAATATCCATTAGGTGCTCAACTTGTCTAACAGTGAAATTGCGGGAAACACTTATTATTAATATCGTCAATATGACTAAAATCAGTTTCTCGAATTTAGTTATTTCTATAATGCTATTTTTTGGCATGTTTTCACTTTTTTTTCCACACCATGCGCATAGCACCGGAAAAATTGTTAAATGGAAAGATGAAAAAGGTAGTACGCATTATAGTGATAGCGTGCCGGCCCAATACGCAACGGACAACTCTGTCATCAACCAGCAAGGCATCACGATAAAGCGTAATAAGCCTGTGAGTAAGCAAAATGAAGCCGTTGATGCGGCGAAAACAGAGCAAGATAAAAAAGATAAAGCACTTACCGATTCTTTTACCAATGCAGTTGAAATTGATTTAGCGCGCGATCGCAACCTGCAATTGGATTTGGTCGCGGTTGACGGCTTGCAGTTGCAAAAAAATAATAGCTTAAAACGATTAGCTGAAAATCAAAACTACGCAAATAGCCTCGTCAAAAGAAATAAACCAGTGCCAGTTGAATTAAGCGCTGAAATTAAAAATGATAAAGCAGAAGTTTCCAAACAAGAGCAGCTTATCAATGAACGAAAAACTACGATGGAAAACACAAAAAAACGCTTTAATGATGACAAAATTCGCTTCATTGAGTTAAAGAATAAAGCGAATGGTCTTTAACACTATAGCTTAAAAAGCTATTAAATTTTGCACTAGCTTAATAGCTTTTTCTTGAGCATATCGTTCACTTGTGCAGGGTTGGCTTTGCCTTTTGATGCTTTCATGGCTTGACCTACTAGTGCATTAAACGCTTTTTCTTTACCCGCTTTGAACTCTTCTACCATCAAAGAATTTGCAGCTAACACTGCATCTATAATCGTTTCAATTGCAGCGCTATCAGACTCTTGTTTAAGGCCTTTGGTTTCAATAATCGCATCAACATCGCCCTCAGCATTCCACATCGCGTCAAATACTTGTTTAGCGGCGTTGTTAGAAATAGTATTGTCAGCAATGCGTTTAAGCAATTGCGCCAACTGTAATGCGCTGACAGGAGAAGCTGAGATAGGTTTATCTTCTGAGTTCAATTTAGCAGATACGCTACCCATTGCCCAGTTTGCGGCTTGCTTAGCATCAGCACCCGCATTGACAGTAGCGACAAAATAATCGGCTAACTCTCGTGAGGTTATCAGTGCCCTAGCGTCGTAACTAGATAAACCATACTGCGTTTCAAAGCGTGCTTTCATCGTTTCTGGCAACTCTGGCATTTCTGCCTGAACGAGCGCTTTATCAGCCCCAGTAATCACTAAAGGCAGTAAATCTGGATCTGGGAAATAGCGGTAATCGTTGGCTTCTTCCTTACTACGCATCGCGCGCGTTTCACCAGTATCTGGGTTGAATAATACGGTAGCCTGATGAATAGTACCGCCATCTTCCAGCGTTTCTATCTGCCAACGGGTTTCATATTCAATCGCTTGTTGCATGGATTTAAATGAATTGAGATTTTTAATTTCACGTCGTGTACCGAGCTTTTCAGTGCCTTTAGGACGCACGGACACATTTACGTCGCAACGAAAACTACCTTCTTGCATATTGCCATCACAAATACCTATCCATTGCACCAATTCATGCAATTGTTTTGCGTATGCTACTGCTTCAGCGGCAGAACGCATATCAGGCTCTGTCACTATTTCTAATAAGGGCGTGCCTGCACGGTTTAAATCAATGCCGCTCATTCCTTCAACGGCGCCATGTACAGACTTGCCCGCATCTTCTTCTAAATGCGCGCGGGTAATATTCACTACTTTTTCATATGCCGCATTTTTGCCTACAGCTGGCACTTGTATCGTCACTGCGCCCTTACCTACTACTGGCAACTCAAATTGGCTAATTTGGTAACCTTTAGGTAAGTCTGGGTAGAAATAGTTTTTACGTGCAAATACTGAGCGTGGTGCAATTTCTGCATTGATTGCTAAACCAAATTTAATAGCACAATGCACCGCTTGTTTGTTCAACACTGGCAAAACACCTGGTAAGGCAATGCTGACTTCACAAGCTTGTGTATTAGGTTCTGCGCCGTATTTTACAGATGCGCCAGAAAAAATCTTAGTATTAGTTTGCAGTTGAGTGTGTGTTTCTAACCCAATAACGACTTCCCATTCCATTATGCGTTTCCTTCTGGCTGATTCAAACCAGGTAGCTGGTCCAAATTTGGAGTTTGAACATGCCAATCTGTGACTTGTTGGTATTGATGCGCGACATTAAGCATGCGTGCTTCATCAAAATAATTACCGATAATTTGCAAACCTACCGGCAACGCTTTGCCATCATCACTTTGTGCAAAACCGGCAGGCACACTCACACCAGGTAAGCCAGCTAAATTAGTTGAAATGGTATAAATATCCTGCAAATACATCGCGACTGGATCATCCACTTTTTCACCCGCTTTAAAAGCAGTAGATGGTGCAGCGGGGCCCATAATCACATCGCATTTTTTGAAAGCCTCAACAAAGTCTTGTGCAATTAAGCGACGAATTTGTTGCGCTTTTAAATAATAAGCATCGTAATAACCAGCACTTAATACATACGTACCAATTAATATGCGACGTTTCACTTCCGCGCCAAAGCCTTCTGCACGGCTTTTGTTGTACATATCCATTAAGTCCGTATATTCAGCCGCACGATGTCCGTAACGCACGCCGTCATATCGTGATAAGTTACTTGAGGCTTCAGCCGGTGCTAATACGTAATACACAGGAATTGATAAGCCAGTATTTGGCAGTGAGATTTCTACAATTTCCGCACCTAGCTTTTGGTATTCTGCGATTGCAGCTTCAATGACTTTACCAACGCTGGCATCTAAACCTTCAGCAAAGAACTCTTTTGGCAAGCCAACCTTTAAACCGGCTAGCGGTTTATTGAGGTCTTTGGTGTAATCTTCTTTTTCACGATTCAGGCTGGTTGAATCACGCGCATCAAAACCTGCCATTACGTTCATCATCAGTGCACAGTCTTCTGCACTTTTAGCCATTGGCCCTGCTTGGTCTAAAGATGAAGCAAAAGCAATCATACCAAAACGTGATACTACACCGTAAGTCGGTTTTAAACCAGTTAAACCACATAAAGAAGCTGGCTGACGAATAGAACCGCCGGTATCAGTACCAGTCGCCGCCGCGCAAAGTCGCGCTGCCACGGCCGCTGCGCTACCACCACTACTACCGCCAGGCACGCGATCAAAACTCCACGGATTTTTGACACCACCAAAATAGCTGGTTTCGTTAGATGAGCCCATTGCAAACTCATCCATATTTGTTTTACCCAAATTCACGGCACCTACAGCGTCAAACTGGCTGATGATATGCGCATCGTACGGCGCAATAAAATTAGCGAGCATTTTAGAACCACAAGTCGTGCGCCAGTCTTTAGCACAAAAAATATCCTTTTGCGCGATGGGTATGCCAGTCAAAGGCGCAGCATCACCAGCGGCGATGCGTGCATCAGCGACTTTAGCTTGTGCCAATGTTTTGGCTTCATCTAAGCTTATATAGGCGTTTATGCTAGGATTGTATTGCGAAATTCTAGTAAGAAATGATTGCGTTAATTCAACGCTAGAAATTTTCTTGGCTTGGAGCATATCGCCAAGTTGCTTTAAGCTGCTATTGATCATAATTATTCGATGACTTTAGGTACGAGATACAGTCCGCCTGCAACAGCCTGCTCTGTGGAGCCATTGCCTAAGGCTGGCGCATTTTTTTGAAATTCATCGCGCAGATTGGTTTTAGTCACCACATCATCACGCAAACGCTGACTCAAATCTTGCGAGTGAGACATAGGCACTATGCCTGTTGTATCTACTACCTGCATTTGTTCGATTAAGCCCAAAATGCCTGTAAGCTTAGTTAAGGTGGCTACTGCGTCGCTATCGCTCACTTCAATGCGCGCCAGATGCGCGACTTTTTTAATATCTTCAATGCTAAGTGCCATGCTTCAATAATCCGAAATATAAATGCTGTGGTTTCAGGGACTGCTATTTCAAGTCACAGTTTTGTAATAAGTTGTAATCACATCTTAATTTTCAACAAGATATGCGGTATTATACCTTGATTTTTAGCGCACCTTAATCGCGTAAAACAGATTAAGTTAGCGCCCTACATCAGAATCGTATTGGCCATGCTTTAAACCACAGGAAAAACATAATGTTCGGTTTTATAACTAGTTATTTTTCAAATGATCTTGCCATTGACTTAGGCACCGCAAATACACTGATTTACGCACGTGGCAAAGGCATTGTTTTAGATGAGCCTTCCGTAGTTGCGATTCGCCTAGAAGGCGGTCCAGGCGGCAAAAAAATCTTATTAGCCGTTGGTACTGAAGCCAAAGGCATGCTTGGTCGCGCACCAGCAAACATTCAAGCGATTCGCCCGATGAAAGATGGCGTGATTGCAGACTTCACCATTACCGAGCAAATGCTCAAGTACTTTATTCGCCGCGTGCATGATGCGCGTTGGTTTTCACCAAGCCCGCGTATCATTATTTGCGTACCTGTCGGCTCTACCCAAGTTGAGCGGCGTGCCATTAAAGAATCAGCCGAGCGCGCTGGCGCCAAACAAGTATTTTTAATTGAAGAGCCAATGGCGGCGGCGATTGGTGCTGGCATGCCAGTTTCTGAGGCTACTGGATCAATGGTAGTTGATATTGGTGGTGGCACTACTGAGGTGGGCGTGATCTCACTGGGCGGCATTGTTTACGCTAAATCAGAACGCGTAGGTGGTGACAAGTTTGACCAAGCGATTATTGATTACATTCGCCGCAATTATGGCATGCAAATTTCAGAGCCAACTGCTGAAGCGATCAAAAAGAAGATTGGTTCGGCGTTCCCGGGTTCTGCCGTACTAGAAATGGAAGTAACAGGTCGTAACCTTGCAGAAGGCTTGCCACGCAAATTCACTATCTCCAGCAATGAAATCTTAGAAGCGTTAACTGAACCACTCAATGCGATTGTAGGCGCAGTAAAATCTGCATTAGAGCAAACCCCACCAGAATTAGGTGCTGATATTGCTGAAAAAGGCATGGTATTGACTGGTGGCGGCGCATTATTACGTGATTTAGATAGATTGCTTGTTGAAGAAACGGGCTTGCCAGTCATCGTTGCAGAAGACCCACTCACCTGCGTGGCGCGTGGTTGTGGTCAAGCTTTAGAAGAAATGGATAAGCTCGGCAGCATTTTCGTTTACGAGTAATTTAAAATAATAGCGCACATGCTTAACGCTGATGATTTGTTAAGCTTTAAGCATCATTTAAAGTACCAGTTAAGTTGTATTAGCATTTGCTTTTAGGCCGTTTAATACGGCCTAATTTTATATTATTTACTGATATTATTGACCAAGCTTAATGATTTAATCATCATTTTTGTTTGTAGCAATTTAACTAGCGACCCCTTAAAGTAACAGAGAAGTTGAATATAGTTTAACCAATGGCACGAGGCTTTAATCACAAACTTGAGCAACAACAAGCCCCAGCATTTTTTGTGCGTGGCCCAAGCGCTTTCGCACGCCTAGTATTTTTCTCAGCCTTATCTTTAGCGCTAATAGCCACCGACTCACGTCTGCAATATTTAAACAGTCTGCGCCAAAATTTGGTGGGGATGTTGCACCCATTACAAGTGCTAGCAAATGCGCCATCTAAGCTCTACAGCGCTACCAATGAATACTTTTCTACTCACAATCATCTACTGAGTGAAAATCAGCAGTTAAAACAACAGCTACTTAAACAAGGTATCATGCTGCAGCGGCTTAGTACGCTTGAACTGGAAAATAATCATCTTCGTCAATTACTGCAAGCAAATAAAACCTTAGTAGAAAGCAGTATTTTAGGCGAGATCATGCACGTGGGTCGCGACCCATTTACTAAGAAAGTGATTGTAAATCGCGGCGAATCTCATCAAGTTGTAGCGGGGGAGGCCGTGGTTGATGCAACCGGCGTGATTGGCCAGGTAACACGCACCTACCCCTTAAGCAGTGAAGTGACGCTTATTACAGACAAGTCGCTCGCCATTCCAATTCAAGTACAGCGCAATGGCCTGCGTGCCATTGCTTTTGGTCATGGTCGCGACAACACACTAGACTTACCTTACCTACCAGCCAATGTAGACATACGTCGCGGTGACACCTTGGTGACTTCAGGCATAGATGGTATTTACCCTGTGGGTCTTGCTGTTGCTACAGTTTCGCAAATAGAGATTACGCCAGACTCACCTTTTGCTCGTATTACTTGTCTGCCTACAGGTGGAGTAGAAAATCATAGGCAGGTACTTTTAGTGAGTATGCCGCATATGGAATTACCTTCTAAGAGCACTGAAACTAAACATGTAACGCCTAGTAGCCCACCTGCCAGTAAAGTAAAAATAGATACCGCGAAAAAAACACATCAACAACCGCTTGAGAAACCACAACCTAGCGCTGTGAGCAAACCACATGCACCCGAGTAAGCTCAAATACTTCTACTTATCGCTATTATTGGCATCTATCTGCCTACTATTGCCTTGGTCAGGATTCTCTTTAAAGTTGCGGCCTGATTTCTTATTACTGGTCATCATCTTTTGGCTGATACGTGCGCCTAATTTATGCAATGTGGGCACTGCATGGTTTGCGGGTTTGTTTATGGATTTAGCAACAGGTGGCTTATTTGGTCAGTACGCTTTAGCTTATACCGTCACTGCATTTTTTGCCGTGATGTATCAACGACGCCTAGTGCTTTATAACGGTACACAGCAGCTATTTTATGTATTTTTACTTCTGGCAACCTCTCAGATTACATTACTCATCCTTAAAGTTTTTGGTGGTGCGCAATTTTTAGGCTGGACTTACTTTTTACCCAGTATCACGGGCGTTTTATTGTGGCGAATTGCAGTGATGTTTGGCTTAAATACAGGTGCGCGTGTTGCTTGATTTCAAAGTACGCAACAACACGCAACTTGGCAACGGCACATTACTAGAAGGTGCAATAGTTGGTATTTAAGCATGCGGGCTGAACTAAAGAACTTTCAACATGAGCAATATTATTTCAGGCTCAGATTAGGCTTTACTGCGTTTGTAGTACTGACGTTATTTGGCGTGCTTATTGCCCGCTTCTCTTATCTGCAAGTCAAACAATACAATCACTACCAAACCTTAGCTGAAAACAATCGTATTTCACTAGTGCCTATTGTGCCCAACCGTGGCCTGATTATTGATAAAAATGGTGTGGTGCTTGCTCACAACTTCTTTGTTTATACGCTAGAAATCACACCTTCAAAAGAGGATGATCTTGAAGCGACGATTACTGAAGTCAGCAAACTTGTTGAAATAAGCGCGCTTGACCGTAAACGCTTTAATAAACTGCGTGAAGAAAGTCGTAATTTTGAAAGCGTGCCCATTCGTACTCACCTCAACGAAGTTGAAGCGGCTAGCTTCGCAGTCAACCATTACCGCTTTCCTGGTGTAGAAATTAAATCTCGTTTATTTAGGCACTACCCCTTAGGCAAACTCGGTGCACACGTAGTGGGCTATATCGGACGAATCAACGACAAAGATCTATCTGGCCTTGAAAAGTCAGGCGCGCTTTCTAACTACAAAGGTTCTGACCATGTTGGAAAAAGCGGCATAGAACAATTCTACGAGCCATACTTACACGGCACTACAGGTTTTCAACAAGTGGAGATTGATGCAGACGGCCGCGCAGTAAGGGTGTTATCCAGCACTGCACCAATACCTGGCAATAACATTGTTTTATCGATAGACAGCAAAATGCAAGAAATTGCTGAAGCGGCATTTGGCGATCATCGCGGCGCATTAGTGGCGATTAACCCTAAAACTGGCGCCGTATTAGCCTACGTGAGTCAGCCTACGTTTGATCCTAATTTATTTGTGGACGGCATTGATGTTGAAAACTGGAAATTATTAAACGAATCATTAGATAAGCCGCTCATCAATCGCCCAATACGAGGCATTTATCCTCCTGGCTCTACTTTCAAACCATTTGTAGCGATGGCCGGATTAGAAAACGACAAACGTGTGCCGCCTTTTTCAATCCATGATGTGGGTTACTTTACACTAGCCAACAGTACGCACCACTACCGCGACTGGAAGCCAAGTGGCCATGGCATGGTCGATATGCAACGTGCGATTACTATTTCTTGTGATACCTTTTTTTACGGTTTGGCACTAGAGTTGGGTATTGAAAAATTAACTGATTTTGTCCGCCATTTTGGCTTTGGTGAAAAATCAGGAATTGATATTCAAGGTGAAATTGGCGGTTTACTCCCCACACCAGATTGGAAGATGCGTAGATATAAACAACCTTGGTATCAGGGTGAAACAGTGATTACTGGCATCGGACAAGGCTACACACTAGTCACACCAATGCAGCTGGCACAAGCTACGGCGATATTGGCCAATGATGGCGTGGCAATGAAGCCGCATTTAGTCACGCAGATTCAAAAAGCGATCACAGGTGAAGCTCAAATAATCTCTAATGTGGTGCAGGATAAAGTAGCCCTTAGTCCAGAAAATATTGCTATCGTAAAACGCGGCATGATTGATGTAACGTTACCGGGCGGCACTGCAGCCAGTGTGGGTGCGAATGCCCCTTATGCCATTGCGGCAAAAACAGGTACAGCACAAGTCATCGGTATCAAACAAAATGAAAAGTATAATGCAAGTAGTATTAATGAGCGTCATCGTGACCATGCCTTGTTCATTGCCTACGCCCCTGCAGATGACCCTAAAATCGCGATGGCAATCATTGTTGAAAATGGTCAACATGGTGGCTCAACAGCAGGCCCGATTGCAAGAAAAGTGATGGATTACTATCTACTAGGCAAGTTACCAGCCGTGGAGCCCACAAAAACCGAGGCAAAGGTGTCACCAATTCCCGTTACAGCTACCGGCACGATTGTGACACCAGCACCAATCCATGAAGAAGAATTACATGATTAGTAAACTATTCCAACACTTGGTCAAGCACATCGACTCCTTCTTAATGACGTGTTTATTCTTTACATTATTACTCGGTATGTTTGTACTTTACAGCGCATCAGGTCAAAACATTTCGCGTGTTTATGGGCAAGGTATTAATATAGTTGTCGCGTTAAGTTTTATGTGGGCGGCGGCAAATATTGCACCAAACCAGCTAGAACGCGCAGCATTGCCGCTGTATACCGTAGGCGTTTTACTGCTAATTGCAGTTGCATTATTCGGCTCAGTCAGCCATGGTGCACGCCGCTGGCTGAATCTTGGCTTCACCCAAATCCAACCATCTGAGATCATGCGTATTGCCATGCCGATGATGCTAGCTTGGTATTTTTCAAAAAGAGAAGGCAAGCCAACAATGGCAGATTTTGCTATCGGCGGCCTGCTACTATTAGTACCCGTCACTTTAATTATGAAGCAGCCAGATTTAGGTACCGCCATACTGATTGGCGCTTCAGGATTCTATATATTATTTTTGGCAGGACTCAGTTGGAAGTTACTCGTTGGTGGTGGCTTATTGTTTGCCGCCTCTACGCCATTACTTTGGTCTATGTTGCATGATTACCAGAGACGACGCATCGAAATTTTACTTGACCCAACGCAAGATCCGCTTGGCGCAGGCTATCACACGATTCAGGCGATTATCGCCGTAGGTTCAGGCGGCACCGCGGGCAAAGGTTGGTTAAAAGGCACACAAGCACAATTAGACTTTTTACCTGAACGCAGTACCGACTTTATTTTTGCCGTGTTTGGTGAAGAATTTGGCTTACTTGGCAACCTGTTATTGCTGTTACTTTTCAGCTTGATTATTATGCGCGGATTAGTCATTGCATCTCAAGCACAGAGCACGTTTACCAGGTTGCTAGCAGGCAGTATTACGCTAACATTCTTCACCTATGCCTTTGTAAATATGGGCATGGTCAGCGGCATTTTACCAGTGGTGGGTGTACCATTGCCATTAATTAGTTATGGTGGTACTTCTATGGTGACACTATGTTTAAGCTTTGGCATATTAATGAGCATACAAACACATAAAAAATTGGTAGCTACGTAAATGAAAAACTTAAAGGAATTTGCCATCTTACTCAGCATTGCATTGCTGACATCCTGCGGTGGAAATTCGGTAATAAAACCGGATATCAACACACCAACAGTCTCATCACAAAACTCTGCGGCAAAACCTTCATCAAAACCAGGTGCGGGTGGATATTATCTAGATGACGGCCCTGGCGACAATGCGCCAGCAGATATTGATAGCATCCCTGATGCGCAATTAAAAACTGAAGTGCCACTTGTTCGCGCAAACAAACCTTACTCAGCATTAGGTCAACAGTACACACCCATGACCAGCTACACTCCTTACAAAAAACAAGGCGTTGCTTCATGGTATGGCAAAAAATACCACGGCAAAAAAACCTCAACTGGCGAGATTTATGACATGTATGGCATGTCTGGCGCACACACGGTGCTACCCATTCCAAGCTATGCAAAAGTCACTAACCCTGCCAATGGCCGCTCAGTGATTATCCGTATCAATGATAGAGGTCCATTCAAACGTGACCGTTTGATTGATTTGTCTTATGCTGCCGCCTATAAGCTCAGGTTAATTAACCAAGGTAGTGGCTTGGTTGAAGTTGAAACAATTGATACCAGCGCCGAAGCAATGCTAAGGTTACCAAAACAACCCGTGACTATAACTTCAACCGCAACGCCCGCAGTGACTTTAACGCAGATTCCTCCCTTGAATTCTGTCGTTACATTACCCATAATTGCTACGCCTATTAATAACGCTACCATGCAATACTACGTACAAGCTGGTGCTTTTAAAAATGAAGGTAATGGTGACCTTCTAATGAAAAAAATTCAAGGATTACCACTCGCCGGAAATGTAGGCGTAGCTACGGTGTATAATGATAGCCTGTTTCGTGTGCGGCTTGGCCCATATGAAAACAGAAAGGAGGCTGATGCTTCAGCAGCCAATATCCGCAAGCAGTTAAACATATCCGCTATTATCCTATTTAACTAAGTCAATCAAACATTAACATGCAAACAATTACTCGCTATCTTTTAAAAAATGTACTTTTAACGTTTACTATTGCCAATATCGGCTTTGCATCATTTGCACATGCTGACGATGCGCAAATCGCGCCACCACCAATCTTGGCAGTCAAAGCTTATCTACTGAAAGACTTTAACAGTGGAAATGTAATTACAGCATTGAATAGCGACATGCGCGTAGAACCCGCTTCACTAACCAAGATAATGACCGCTTACTTGGGTTTCAAGGCGCTTAAAAACAGCCACCTACAGCTCACGCAAACACTTCCGGTGAGCGAAATTGCTTGGAAAGTTGAAGGCTCGAAAATGTTTATTGAGCCTAATAAACCAGTCACGGTAGATGAACTTTTGCACGGCACGATTATTCAATCAGGCAATGACTCGTCGATAGCTTTGGCTGAAGGTATTGCAGGTACTGAAGCGCAATTTGCCGATATGATGAATAAAGAAGCACAGCGTCTGGGCATGAAAAATACCCATTACATGAATGCAACAGGCTTACCAAACCCTCAACATTACACAACCGCAAACGATTTATCGATTCTGGCAACCGCATTGATCCGCGACTTTCCTGATGAATATAAACGCTTATATTCAGTAAAAGAGTATACCTATAATAAAATCACGCAGCCTAATCGTAATCGCCTATTATGGTTAGATCCGAATGTAGACGGCATGAAAACAGGCCATACAGAATCAGCTGGATTTTGTTTAATTTCATCAGCAAAACGTGATGGCGTACGCCGAATTTCGGTAGTACTAGGCGCGCCAACTGACGCTGCGCGTGCAACAGAAAGCCAAAAATTACTCAATTACGGGTTTCAATACTTTGACTCGACCTTAGTTTACAAACAAGGTCAAAGCATTAGCCAGCTAAAAGTATGGAAAGGCAATGAAAATCAGCTGGCATCAACAGTAGCCAATGATTTATACCTAACCTTACCAAAAGGCCAGTATAAAAACGTTAAAGCAGTAATTTCAAGCACACAGCCTTTGCTTGCTCCTATTAAAAAAGGCCAAGTGATTGGTAACGTAAAATTCACACTCAATGGTAAAGTGATTGACGAACGTACTTTAGTGGCTGCAAAAACCATTGATGGTGCTGGCATTTTAGGCCGCGCATGGGACTCAATTAAGTTACTTTTACAGTAGTTGTTGGCATAAGGTAATCGATAATCATGGCTGAAATTGAACCAAATACCGCCCCACCCTTAATTGATTTTCCATGTGAGTTTCCCATCAAAGTCATGGGTGAAACGCAAGATACGTTTTCTCAAACGATCATTGCCTTGATTCAAACCATAGTACCGTCTTTCAACGCGACACATGTTGAAATGCGCGCAAGTTCTGGTGGAAAATATATCAGCCTGACTTGTACAGTGCATGTGATTTCGCAAACGCAATTAGATAACATTTATCGCTTACTAAGTGTGCATCCACTTGTTAAGTTTGCGCTCTAAACTGCAAATATCTGATTGTAAGTCAGTCATGCAACAGCCTTTAACAACGCAGCATCCTGTATTGGTAAGGCATTTAGGCATTACAGATTTTAAAACCACTTGTCTTGCCATGCAAAGCTTTACGGCTAAACGGTGCATAGATACGCCAGATGAACTATGGTTAACAGAGCATTACCCTATCTATTCATTAGGTCTTAATCATAAAAATGTGCGCTTACCAATCCGCGATGACATTGCCTTAGTACATACTGATCGTGGTGGAAAAATCACCTACCATGGCCTAGGTCAACTCATTATTTATCTGTTATTAGACCTTAAGCGTAACCACCTTAATATTCGTACATTAGTGAGTATGCTAGAAAACACTGTCATTCAATTATTAGCAGAATATGGTACTAGCGCCTCAGCAAAACCAGATGCACCTGGCGTGTACGTGCAGGAAGCTAAAATTGCCTCGCTAGGCTTACGTATAAAAAAAAATGGCTGTTATCATGGCTTAAGTTTAAATGTAAACATGGATTTGACACCATTTGAAGCGATAGACCCTTGCGGATATGAGGGCTTAAAAGTCACACAAATGAAAGACTTAGGCATTCATGCAAACATACAAACGATTAGTGAGAAACTTCTTGAGAAGCTGCTTGAAAGACTCCGCCTTAATTTAGCAAATGGACACATGCATGACTGATGTAAATACTCAAAAACCACTTAGCGCTAGAACGCATAGCATTAAAGTCGCAGGTGTAAAAGAAATTGATGCCGCGAAAACATCTCGCATTCCAATCAAGATCATCCCTCAGCCGATGCAACGCAAGCCTGAGTGGATTCGTATGAAGGTCCCTGATTCAGTTCGTTATCAAGAAATTAAAAAGATACTGCGTGATAACAAGCTTCACACGGTCTGTGAAGAAGCCAGCTGCCCCAACATCGGCGAATGCTTTAGTAGCGGAACTGCCACCTTTATGATTTTGGGTGACATCTGTACGCGACGCTGCCCGTTCTGCGATGTGGCACATGGTAAGCCGCTGCCGCCAGATGTAAATGAGCCAGAAAACCTGGCACGTACCATCGCGCAAATGAAGCTCAATTATGTAGTGATTACCAGTGTAGACCGTGACGACTTGCGTGATGGTGGCGCACAGCATTTTGTAGATTGTATACACGCGGTACGTGCGCATTCACCCAATATTAAAATCGAAATATTAGTGCCGGATTTCCGTGGTCGCTTAGATGTTGCCATGGAAATTTTGAGTAAAGCGCCACCAGACGTGATGAATCATAATTTGGAAACAGTGCCGCGCCTTTATAAACAAGCACGCCCAGGTTCTGATTATCAAAATTCACTGAGTCTATTAAAAAATTTTGGGGCACTATATCCAAATGTGCCCACAAAATCTGGCTTGATGTTAGGTTTAGGTGAAACTGACGACGAAATTTTAGCTGTGATGCAGGATTTGCGTGCGCATAATGTCAGCATGCTAACATTAGGTCAATATTTACAGCCTAGTGTGCATCATCTACCCGTAATGCGCTATGTTGAACCTGCAGTTTTTGATCAACTTAAACAAAAAGCGGATGCGATGGGCTTTAATAATACCGCTAGTGGCCCCATGGTAAGAAGCAGCTATCATGCTGACGAGCAAGCACACAAAATAATGGTTTAGTATTATTTACACTGGTGGGCACTGACTGCCAGCTGCTTTTAACAACAGCTTAAAAAGAGAATTTATGGTACCACACCTAACAACCGCGCTCAACGGCCCACTTTTATCCCTAGAAAAAAGCATGCTCGATAGTATGCCAAAAATCGAGCACTGGTTTCGCGCACAGTGGCTAGAATATGCAGCTCCATTTTACGCCAGCGTTGATTTACGTAACTCAGGATTTAAATTAGCTCCTGTCGATACTAATTTGTTTCCTGGTGGCTTCAATAATCTAAACCCAGAATTTTTAACTTTAAGCGTACATGCGGCAATGGTCGCTGTTGAGAAAATTTGCCCTGAAGCGCACCGCTTATTAATTATTCCAGAAAATCATACGCGCAACACCTACTACCTACGCAATGTGGTTGAGCTTGTCAACATTATGAAGCAGGCGGGGCTTGATGTTAGAGTCGGTTCAATTTCTCCTGAAATTACTGAACCAACAACACTAGAAACGCAAGATGGCCATACGCTATTGTTAGAGCCTGTGGTGCGTATTGGCAATCGCATAAAACTCATTAATAAAGACTTAGGCGACTTTGATAGTTGCGCTATTTTACTCAATAACGACTTATCAGCCGGCATCCCTGAGATTCTGAAAAATCTTGAGCAGGATTTAATTCCGCCATTACATGCAGGTTGGAGTACCCGTCGAAAATCGCAACACTTTACCGCTTATAACCGTGTAGTCAGTGAGTTTTCTGCACTACTAGGGATTGATGAATGGTTATTGAACCCTTATTTTGACACTTGTGGCGAAATTGATTTTCATGCCCGTACCGGTGAAGATTGCCTTGCCCTTAAAGTAGAGCAATTGTTAGAAAAAATCAAAATAAAATATGCACAATATGGTGTTACGCAAGCACCATTTGTCATTGTAAAAGCAGATGCTGGCACCTATGGCATGGGCATTATGACGGTAAAATCTCCAGATGATGTACGTGGCTTAAACCGTAAAGCGCGCAACAAAATGTCTGTAGTAAAAGAAGGCTTGCAAGTCTCAGAAGTGATTATTCAAGAGGGTGTGTACTCCTTTGAAAGCATTAACGATGCGGTTGCCGAGCCTGTAGTCTACATGATGGATCACTTTGTGATTGGCGGCTTTTACCGTGTGCATACAGACCGAGGCGTAGATGAAAATTTGAATGCACCTGGCTCGCATTTTGTACCATTGGCCTTTCAAAAGCCATGCACCCTGCCGGACTGTGCTGGCGCACCGGATGCAGCGCCTAATCGCTTTTATGCTTATGGTGTAGTGGCACGCTTAGCTTTACTGGCCGCCGCAATTGAGTTACAAGAACAAGACCCCCTTAGTTTATAAGGCGCATATGAAAACCACCTTAAAACTACTTTTTATATTAGATCCTCTTGAAAGCTTAAAAAGCGAAAAAGACACAAGCCTAGCAATTATGCGTGAAGCGAGTAATCGCGGTCATGCATTATTCGTAAGTATGCAACATGACCTATTTTTGCGTGGTGATCTTGCAAAAATCAATGCTAAAAGATTCACTTTTACAGCGTTATCCTCTATGCAAGATTACTCGCTAGAAGAAGCATCTGAATCTATACCAGCAGATTTTGATGCGGTCATTATGCGTAAAGATCCTCCTTTTGATAACGAATATTTGTATAGCACCTACTTACTTGAGATTGCAGCTAGCCAAGGCGCTTACGTTTACAACAGCCCCAGCGCCATTCGCAGCTGGAATGAAAAACTTTCAGTCACACGCTTTCCACAATTCGCCCCTGAATTTTTAGTCACGGCAAACAATGATTTAATTCGTACATTTTTGGCAACCCACCAAGATATCGTGGTTAAACCGCTGGATGGTATGGGTGGCAGCAGTATTTTTCGGCTTGGCTTAAACGACCCAAATATAAGCGTAATACTTGAAACCATTACCAACTTTGGCAGCAGAACCATTATGGCGCAGCGTTATTTAAAAGAGATTTTGCAAGGTGACAAACGTATTATCATCATTGATGGCACGCCGCTTCCCTATGCTTTAGCGCGAATTCCAAAAGCCGGAGAAACACGTGGCAACCTAGCCGCTGGTGGTACGGGAGTGGCGCAACCATTGAGCGCACGTGATCTAGAAATTGCTACCACAGTCGGTAAAAAGCTTAAACAAGAAGGCTTATTTTTAGTCGGCCTTGATGTGATTGGTGATTATTTAACTGAAATCAATGTGACTAGCCCCACAGGTATGGTGGAGATTGCACAACAAACCAGCTGCAAGCCAGCACAGGTATTTTTGGATGCGTTAGAATCAACGAACCAAGCTGCACTGCACCCATAAAAGCTTAAGCAATGCGCAAAAGCAGCCTGTGATTGAAAATTGCATTGATTTTAAATCGACGATAATATCTCTCATGCGTTACTTATATTTATTACTCTCGGCTTTACTCTTCAGTTGCTTTAACGAGCCGTTACACCATAGCCAAAGCTATGTATTTGGTACTTTAGTGGATATTAGCATTTACGGTGAAACGGACGCACGTGCGAGATCATTGACGAATCATATACTAGAAGATTTTCAAAACCTGCATCACCAACTTCACGCTTGGAAGCCTGTTTCAGAGAATAAATTAGGCGAATTAGGGCTGCTTAATGCGGCTTTCCAAGAAGGCAAGAAGCCAACAACCATTAGCCCAAAGCTGGCCGCTATATTGGTGGATGCTACTAAACTATCTCTAAAATCTAACGGCCTGTTTAACCCTGCTATTGGCCATTTAATTAGTAGCTGGGGCTTTCAGCGTGATGAATTTACCCCTATAGAAGTGGATGATGAAGCCATTAAAAACTTGTTGCATGCCCAACCACGCATGTCAGATATTGTCATTAAAGGGAATGCCGCTTATAGCACCAATCCAACCGTAAAGCTGGATTTAGGTGGCTATGCTAAAGGTTACGCACTTGATATTGCTGCCAATTATCTACGCAAAGAACAGGTTAATAATGCACTCATCAATATTGGCGGCAATATCATCGCACTTGGCAAGCACGGCGAAAGTCCATGGCGAGTTGGCATACAGCATCCACGCGCGCCCACTGCGATTGCTACGCTGGAGTTACCAGATGGCTGGGCGATTGGTACATCAGGTGATTATCAGCGCTACTTTATATTGAATGGCAAGCGTTACTGCCATATTATCGACCCCAGAACAGGCTACCCAGCACCACATACGCAATCTGTTACCATATTAGTGCCGCCGCAACCAGCTAGCCAAACTCAAGCGGGCGTATTATCAGATGTAGCCTCCAAGCCTATTTTTATAGAAACAGCAGACAACAGAAATTCCGCTGCACAAGCCTTTGGTATCGACAATTTCATGGTGATTGATGACCAATCGACTATTGTGGTTTCATCAAAAATGTTAAAAAAATTACATTGGCTAGAGTCTGGTGTTAAATTTTCTACGCTACCGTAAGTCACTCATTAAAGCGTTATTAATTGGCGACTGGCTGATTATTCTATTGAGCTTGCTAGGTATTTTTTACTTATTCCAAACCCTATGGTCTAACGAACATGCCGCTAAAGTACAAATTAGAATCGGCGATAAGATCTATGCTACTTACAGCTTAAACCAGCAGCGCGAGATTCATGTGCATGGCAAAATAGGTGATGCGATTATCAGTATTTCGCAAGGCAAGGCAAGGTTTGCAAAGTCACCATGCAATACGCAATACTGTGTGCATCAAGGCTGGCTAAGCCACGCTGGGCAAGCTGCAATTTGCTTACCCAATCAAATTGCTCTTGAATTATTAGGCGAGTCTAAACCTTATGATTCGCTTAACTATTAACACAATCAGAACGGAATAAGCCTAACTTGAAAGCCACTCAAATACAAACCACAGTGGATGACCATCGCATCGCTAAGCTTGCAGCCTTCGCAATCGCTTTGCACATTGTTGAAACGGTGATACCGTCCCCACTACCTGGCGTTAAACCTGGCATTGCTAATATTGTGACGTTATATGTGCTATACCAATATGGTTTTGCAACCGCAGCCTGGGTCAGTATTTTGCGCGTATTTGCCAGTAGCTTGCTGTTAGGCCAATTTTTATCACCCACATTTATATTAAGCTTAAGTGGTGCATTATTGAGTTTAGCAATTTTATGGCTAGCCATGCATTTACCTAAGCGTCACTTTGGCACGGTTAGCTTGAGCATTTTAGCGGCTTTTGGGCATATTGCAGGGCAACTATTAGTTGTTCGGTTATGGCTAATTCCACATGCTGGGGTTGCTTATTTAATACCCATTTTTGCGCTTGCCGCTTTATTTTTTGGACTAATAAATGGCATTATTACTGCATCGCTTATTACAGGGTCAAAAACTGCGGCACCTTAATTTTAAATCAAGGGGCTTATTTATATCAACGACTTACCAACACAGACCAGCCGCAGCGCCAACAGAGTTTGCAGTTACACCAGTATTTGTAATCGTTAAATTACCGCATGTTGAATCGGTTGTCACTGGAGTAGCCGTTATTATATAAGTTGCATTGACATTGGCTGTTGCAACAGTAATATTATGCTTGCCGCTTGAAGATCGCACTGGTGAGGCTGCATTGCCAATAGCAGTAACTGTGCCGTATACATTATTTTCCGTATAGTAACGCTCCTCTTGGCTTGCAACTTGCAACATAGTACTCTTGGCATCCGCTCGATTAGATTTCCGCACGCTTTCAACATAACTAGGAAAAGCAACTGATGCAAGAATACCCACAATTGCCACTACGATCATTAACTCAATTAAAGTAAATCCTCGATTACGCCTCATTTTCTCACCAGTCTAATTTCTAAAATACTTGGTTTACTTTTATCATTACTCACCAATATACTGACGAACATACCAATTTTAATCATGGCACTTTGATTAAGATGTCCATTTAAATCGTAAATTTTTGCCTGTCGTGTAGAAAAATCATAAGTAATAGTATTAATCACTATTTTCCCATCTGAAATTTTAGAAACGACACCAGCAAGCCTGTTCTCATTACTTTGAGACGTAGCATTTCTCACAATTACGCCATCTGGAACAACGGTCATGGCTTGCGCCTGCATGACTATAACGGCATTGACCAATAAACAATTTAATATCGATTTAATTCTAGATTTCATATAAAACTCCTATTGCAATGGTATTTGGCGCCAAGAAGTACGGCGACTTACTACACCAGACTTTTTAAGCGTAATTTCAGTTGTAGTACCGTCTGTATTAGTAGTCACACCATAATCCACACCTGAACTATTTGTTCCACTCATTATGGTTGGGTCCGAATTAATTGAATTATTGACTATACCACCAACGAGTAGATCGGCTCCGTTTACAACCCCATCTCCATTAGTATCTATTGCAGCGGTTGTTGGCATACCTCCAGTGAGATAGTCTAAAACCATCGTTGTACTTGTCCCTCCAAAAGCACACGCTCCAGTAGATGGTATGGTGGTAGTGAAAATAATACGCCCTGCACGTACTCTTGAATCATTGACTGAACGCTCACCACTCGTTGGTAAATTGATATACCAACCTTGCTTAACTGGCGATACAGTATAATTAACACTATTCTGAGTCACCTGCCGGTATGTATTGCCATTAGCAGCAACGACTCCCGTGACGCTTTGCTGCACCAAACCACTTAGAGCAACCTTAGTATTAAAGTTATCCCAAATGCCGTAAAAAGTATTGTTGAGCGTGGTTGCTATATCGGCGGTTACAAGATACTGACCAGTGCCAAAATAGACCATTAAGCCGCCAGCAGGGTTTTTAGACACCGCAGGTGTTTCCGTTATTGGCTGCCCAGTAGCATAAAGCATATAGCTTACGCCCCATGCACTTGGCGTAGCTGAAGATATATCAAATTTCCACATATTTCCTTGTAAATCACCGGCATAAACAATGTCTGCCGTATTATTACCGTCAATATCAACTGCAATAGGATTTGCCAAGGCATTCGGTGTAGTAGTAGAGCCTACACCAGTCGATATTTTTTTAATTAATGCACCTGTTTTCACATTCACTATAAATAATGAGGACTGTCCAGTACCGGTACTATTGTAACCGTTACCAAAAATAGCCGCCCAGACACCATTATTTAATTTTACTATAGGCACTGGCCCTGACACATAACCAACATCGTTCGCATCGGCTACAGCAATCGTACTATTTGGAAACTCAAAATTTACTAGGCTAGCCGCATTTGCTTCAGAGAAACTTGAAGGATTTGTAATATCTAAACCGAATATACCTTTTGCACCATTCCCCATGCTACCAACCAAAGCTGTATGCCAACCACCACTATAATAAACATCAGCCGCAGTTGGGCTACCATCAACATAATATCGGTGAGAATATCCAGTTGAGGTCAGTTGTGTTAAATTAGGATAAACGCTTGATGGAATATATGCGATAGCCTCATTACCAGTAGTAGCATTAAAGCCATGCAACATACCATCATTTGCACCAATATAAATTATCGGGCTACGTGATTGTTGTGCCAACCGGAACCCAGCGTAGCTTGGGTCAGATATATTTAAAGATGGAGCACCAACATATTGTGGAGCCGAATTGACAATATCTCCTAATTTACTTGTGTTACGTGCCCTCAAATTTAAGCCTGAACCTTCATTCACATTGCTTCCACGTAAGTAATCTAGTCTAGCAGAACCATTAGTATCAATAACGCTGGTGGCGCTGGTATTGAGGGTAGTTGACTGCACCGAATCTAACTCTGTTGCTGTTGGAGTTGCCGGCGCTGCTGGCCAGCGAAAAGCTACTCCAATATTGGTTGATGGTTTATAAGTTAATATATTGCGGTTAGTTGGGGTTTGCGCATTAATCTGCTGACCGGCATCCCAAATTGTTGATCCAAGGCTACCATTACTGGTATTTACAGCAATACTTAAAAGTTGCCCAGACCAATCTTGCGAACTAAATTTCGCCTGAAAAACACGGCTATTTGTATTAATTGAGCCGCTATTAAGCGCAACAGCAGAAGCTGATGCAGTTTGTGCGGCAATATTACTAAAAATATTTGAAAAAGCAGCATTTAAAGTTACGGCATCATTTGCGGCGTAAGCGGTACCCGTGCCACCAGCAGCAGCAATAGTATCCAATTGCGCGGGATTAACCCCGTAAGGCAAAGCAAAACCAACCATGTAAGTTTTAACCTTAGCCGCTGAATTTTTCAAATTAGTCGCTTGCGTAGTCACATCCGCTAGATTTTGCGCAACATTTGCAGAAGCAACTCCCGCTTGAGTAACAGATGGAAGGCCATCTGTAAGCAGCACTAAAAAGTTCTTACCACAAGAATTAGGAATTGCTGCGACTGGCCCACCCTCTGCCGCGCTAAGAGCGTTACCGTTAAAATAGTTATTTGCACTAATTAAAGTGCCTTCTAATGGCGCTAGGCCCGAATTCTGTAATGGACTTAAGGCTGCAGTAGGTGAGTTAGGGTCAGTAGCCGGATTTGACGTAGCAAGCTTACTATTAAGCTTGCTAGACTGCCCGGCATCTAAAAACGCTAGCGGGATGTGTAAATATCCCTTGCCTGGTGATGCATTATTGAACCAAGCACGGGCTACCAATTGGCTAGGTAATAGCTTGCCGAAATCCGTAATACCTTGGCCAAGATCACTAGTGGTTGAACTATAGGTGCCACCAGGAATCGGCGTCGCGTAGCCTTGAGTTGCAGCATCAGCATTACTCACGGGTACTGCATCCGATGTACCTGTTTTTGAACCCCAGCAAGTGTAGGTATCCCATGGGCCTGCTGATGCATTTTCCGCAACGGCACAACCCGACTGTGCCGTTCCTTTAAAATCATACGCTGGTGAAGTACAAGCCGTTGATGAATAACAAAATCCATTTCCATCGTTAGGCGACGAGTAAAAGGGTAAAGCAATATTGTAATAAATAAAATTACCCGCAGAGCTTGGGTTAGGGATACGAAATTTTTTAGTTATACCGTTTCTTGGCCCAGTATAAGCTGAATTGTAATTTGCTGGATTATAAGAAGCATCGTATTGCGAAGCATATAAACCCGACAGCGCCGCGGCATTTTGTTGATAAGCCAGCAAACCTATATTTACTACATTCAAATTATTAAGAATAATGGACTTCATCGCATTACGAGAAATTTCTGATTTACTTGTAGCTGCAGGACTACCAACAGCACCGCCTGAAGCGTCTTCATCCATCGAATTGGCATTACCCATCATCATCAATATATTAGGCTTGCCACTATTGGTAAGAAAAAGTGGTACGTTAGAAAGTGCCAAAGGTGCGGCCATTGCCTGACTCGTAACCATGCTAAGTATTGCCATATTAACAAATTGTAATGTTAATTTAAGATTAAAATTTTGACTATGCTTCATTTTTCAGCTCCTTTGTTGCAGTCTTATATTTTCACAAAAACACTCTGTAACATTACCGGTGTAGCTGAGCGTTTCCCCCATCCCATCGAAGTAACCCTATACGGTGTTCCACATGTTGAGGTTACGCTTTCACCGACACAAGAAGTTAGGTCTGGCTGTATTAATTCGATAATATATCTTGGTTGCCGTACAACGTCTGCAATTGGAGTCGCTCCAGTTTGAGCGCCAAAAACAATCGGTATTGCACTGCTAGTCCAATCCGTGATAGCAGCCCAAACACTTGTAGCGGTCGTTGATGGAAGACACAACCCACTTGTACATGCTGCGGAAAAACCAGAAGCAGGTGTCACACTGGTACTAATATATATTTCCGCATCACGCAGACCATTTTCTGCGGCTTGAAATGCTACGTTTTGATCCATAGCACCTGCAGCCAATTTCTCTTGTAGAATAGATGACTTCATGGCGACAACACCCATGATAGTTAGTAGTAACAACATAATAACGCTCACAAACAACACAGCTCCATTTTGCGAGCTACCCATATAGTTATTTTTCATCTGCATCAAACTGCCCTATTTCTAATCGTTGTAACTAAGGTGAATGTACGGCGTACACGCTTATCTACTGGAACGATTGCTGGTACACCATTGAATGTGTAATTCTGCCCAGTTGTTGATAGGTTATCATTAGTGGTTCTGGTTAAAAGCATAAGCTTTACTGCAATCACATTATTCATATTAACAACATTGTCCGCAGTCACATATTTATCTGGAGAAAGGTCACCATTGGTATCTTCACCGTAAAGAATCTTCAATTTTTCTATGTTATCCGCAAGTTCTTCGCTTGCATTCGCATTGGTTTTTCGCCATAACGACAGACCATTAGCTAAATCACTACTTGGCCCGACATAGTAAGTAATTGTTGAAACTGGCATCACCACGGCATCGGTACCAAAAGCGCGACCTAAATCAGCCGTTGCATTTAGACCATTCGCATGGCTAATACTAGTTGCAGCAATGGCAGTGACACTAAAAACTGTAGATACCACACAGTCAGCTATTAGCGCTGTATTGCCGACAGTAAGGCCATCTGTGTTTGCCGCTATTGAAATATCCGCGGAACTATTTGCCATCACAGCCGCTAGTGGTACTCCTGCTCCAACACCCATTCGTACGGTAATCACATCGCTGCCTGGGGTTGGTGCAGGTAATACTCCAGATATTGAAGCGTCCAATGCTGGCGTCCAACTTGATACGCCATTAAAACCTTGAACAGAAAGTGCAAAATTATCCTTGTATCCAATACCATTAATTACATTTGTAACTAGGGTTGTTGCAGTGCTGGGTGCTGATCCCTTTCGCCCAAGGCATCCACGATAACCTGCCATACGAATATCTGCCTGCATCTTGATTAGTGCGAATCTTGCATTCTCTTGAAGGCGCGCCAGATTATCTTGAGTTTGGTTAGCCTTACTACTAGTCAAAAAGAGTGCTATTACTGCACCACTCACAATTAGACCCAATGTAACGGCTATCATCAGCTCTACCAAGCTAAATCCAAGTTGTTTTTTCATGGCTGAAATCCTATCGCAACACTTTTCGTTACAGCTATTTCATTCTTCGGCTTATCAATCCAAGATACCCGCACGGCATAGCTAATACCCATACCATCACACGCAGCAGTACTAGGCGTGCTATCAATGCAAACAGTTCCACTACCACCTGGCAATAAACCCGCGATAGTTTTTTTCCAGTCATAAACATCGTCTTGAGCTAACTGAACAACAGTACAAGTAGCTGGCAAGGAGTGAACATCGTCGTAATGCACAGCCTCACAGGCATTATCAGCACCCGCTATACCATTATAATTTCCAGCTATTACACCCGCCATATTGGCTTTCATACGATCGGCCATGTCGTAAGCTAAAGTCGTCGCAGTAGAGCGAATACCAGAACTTTGGTTACTTGAAAGGCTTACCAATTGCAAGCCAGCAAGACCCAACAAACCAAAAGAGAAGATAACAATAGCGATCAAAACCTCCAATAAGGAAAATCCACGTTGATGTTTCATGGGCATACCCCATTTGTATCTTTTCTAATGCGGCCAGTCGGGTAAACAATCACTTTTGCACCTGTGTACCCGGATTTACAAGTTGTAATAGTGAAATTGTTGCTTGATACGCCTGTTGAGTCGTAACTCACAAAAGGTGAGTCATTGGGTGTCATCAAGTCACCACTAGTAGTTGCACCAGTAACTCTTAAAATCACATCTCCCAAATCAACCACTCCAATCGGGGCAGCATCTACAAATACTATACGTCCCGCTGCCCAACTACCCCCCACACATGTAAGGCCGTCACTACTTTGACAAACAGTCACACGACTTGACCTACTTATAGCCTCACCTCTAGCCAAAACAAGATCTAACATTAATGATGTATTTTCATTAGACAATCGATACTTAGTCATCATAGCGGTATAGCTTGGTAAAGCTATAGCTACCAATATCCCTATAATCGCTATCGTTACCATCATCTCTACTGCTGTAAATCCTTGATAAGATACAAAGCAATAGTTATGTTTTTTTGAAAAAGCCATTAATAAAATCACCCCTCAATTTGAATTTATATAGTAACAAGCTTCGAATCAAAAAAACAAACCATTACCGACAGAAGGTAAATTTTTAGGGATAATCGGCTGAGGATAAGTTCACCATAATTATATTATGTTTAATTTAATACCTATATTTACAGCTGCTCTACACCACATAACTAGGTAACACTTTACGACTAAATTATTTTAAAAAAATTTAAATCCAGTGCCATTCAGATAACCTTCCATTTATTTTGAAATATATTTCAAAATAGGTCTTATAAATCTTTATGTTAGAATCTCTCTTGAGTTACTTACCATCCTTACTTAACACTGCGTTTTACAACTAAAGGTTTTATCATATGCAAAAAAACACTATTCGCATATTTTTATATTTAGTCATCTTCTTTACACTAAATAGCTGTGGCACTAAAGGGGCTCTTTATATACCAGAGAAGCAATATCCTCAAGACGCGCCTGCAAAAAGCTAGTCCTACTAACATTTACCATACATTATAAGTTGCTACCGTGACCTCCTTTACGCTTAAAAACCATATCCTACATACTGAAAACGTAGCCCTTGACCAAATTGCAACTGAATTTGGTACGCCTTGTTATGTCTATTCAAAATCTGCGCTTACGCAAGCTTTTGAAGACTTTAGTGCTGGCTTTGCAAACACCAATCACTTGGTGTGTTTTGCGGTAAAGTCCAACCCCAGCCTTGCCATTTTGAATCTGTTTGCTAAGCTTGGTGCCGGGTTTGATATTGTGTCTGGCGGCGAATTAGCGCGCGTATTAGCGGCAGGGGGCAATCCTAAAAAAGTGGTGTTCTCAGGTGTAGGTAAAACCGAGCTTGAAATGCAGACTGCGCTTAATGTAGACATTTTTTGCTTTAATGTGGAATCAGTCAGTGAATTAGCACGCCTCAACAAAGTGGCAGGTGAAATGGGTAAAGTTGCGCCAATTTCGCTACGCATTAACCCAAATGTAGATGCAAAAACGCACCCTTACATTTCTACAGGCTTAAAAAATAATAAATTTGGGGTGGCATATGAAGATGCGCTTAATATTTATCTACAAGCCGCTGCCATGCCTAATATTGCCATACACGGTGTTGATTGCCATATAGGCTCGCAAATTACCGAGTTATCGCCATTTTTAGATGCTTTTGATCGCGTGTTACAGCTTGTAGATGCTCTGGAAAAACATGGTATTACTGTTCAGCACATTGATGCTGGTGGTGGCATTGGCATTTGCTATAGTGATGAAACACCACCTGAATTTAATGCTTATGCGACGGCGATGTTAGCAAAATTAGGCAGCCGCGAGATCAAACTGGTATTTGAGCCAGGCCGTGCACTGGTCGGCAATGCGGGTATTCTATTGACCAAAGTAGAGTATATCAAACACACTGAAGCGAAAAACTTTGCCATTGTAGATGCCGCGATGAACGACCTGATGCGTCCTGCACTTTATGATGCTTACCATGACATTAGATCGGTGCGACCTCGTAACGATCATGCCAGCGCGCTCATTTATGAAATCGTAGGTCCCGTATGTGAAAGCGGCGACTTTTTAGGCCATGACAGAACACTGGCGTTGGCAGAAGGCGATTTACTTGCCATCATGTCTGCTGGCGCTTATGGTATGAGCATGGCGAGTAACTACAACAC
>JAYWDO010000094.1:0-4719 GCA_043779795.1 Pseudomonadota bacterium | reverse complement strand
CCAGCTGAAAGTAAGTTATTTAATATTTGTGATTTAATGGGGTCGCGTTGCTGGATATTGCCCCAGGCAATGGTTGTAAGTTGCGATTCAATCACGCTGCGCATATTGCGCATTTCTTTTAGCATTTCGGCCATTTGCTGGCTTTGTTGTTGCGTTACTTGCTGATCTATTTTAGAAGTTTGTTGTGGGGCGGCTGTTTTGTTGAGTCCGATAGACTTTACTTCATCGTACACTTTAATGTTATGAGTAATAGGTCTGGCTTTATTGTTATTAAACACAGCGGCTTGGTCGCCATTATTCTTGTTGAGTAGCGACAGCAATGTAGGTAGCGCATTGTTTTCATTACTTTTAGATCCAGAAGTCGACAGTGAAGCAGGAGGAAATTCACTTACAGAATGGCGCGGATCTTTTTCATTAGCAACTATACTATTTATGTCTTCTTCTTTGAAAGCCATGATTTCATTGCCGCCATTCATCGCGCGATTAGACAAAATGACTGCATCGTCGCCTAATTCTTTTCGTACCATGCTGAGTGCTTCACGTGAGTTTTTGCCAAAAAATCGTTTTATATTCATGATGGACCTCCAATAAGACTAGTAACACGTATTGTTTTTGAATCTGGTAATTCTTCGTGAGATAACACGCGAAGGTTTGGTACTGCACGGCGTAAAAATTTTGACAACGCTGATCGAAGCTGTGCAGAAACTAGCAATACTGGTGTCATGCCCATTTGTTCTTGCTGTTTTGCAGCTGCTTCTGCTTGTCTAGATAATGTTTCTGCCATGCCAGGCTCAATTGCAGAGCCATTAGTGCCATTGTTTTGCATGGCTTGTGTCAATAGGCGCTCTAAGTTGCTATCCAACGTCATTACCGTAACTTCGTTACCTACAGGAAATAACTGTTGTACGATGGCACGTCCGAGTTGCACGCGAACTAAGGCAGTCAGCTCATTGGTGTCTTGTGTTTGTGTAGCATATTCTGAGAGCGTTTCAACAATGGTGCGCATATCACGAATATGCACGCCCTCAGTCAATAGATTTTGTAATACCTTTTGAATCACTGATAGCGACATGACTTTAGGTACTAAATCTTCAACCAGTTTTGGAGAATCTTTGCTGATATGGTCTAATAATTGTTGTACTTCTTGACGGCCTAGTAGTTCAGCAGCATGCATCGAGATAATATGGTTTAAGTGTGTAGCAATTACAGTGCCAGCATCTACCACGGTATAACCCATGTTCTGCGCTTCATCACGCATGCCGCCATCTATCCATACTGCGGGTAAACCAAACGCAGGGTCTGTGGTGGCTGGGCCAGCTAAAGTGCCCGTTACCATGCCAGGATCAATCGCTAAATATTGGCCATAATGTGACTCACCATTAGCAATATCAACACCCTTTAACGTAATGCGATAGTTAGACGGTTTAAGCTCCAGATTGTCTCTAATGTGTACAGTCGGCGCTAAAAAACCTACCTCTTGTGCGAATTTTTTGCGTAAGCCTTTAATACGCTTGAGTAAATCACCACCTTGCGCTTTATCTACCAATGGAATCAAACGATAGCCAACTTCAAGACCGACTAAATCAACAGGCGTTACATCATCCCAGCTGGCTTCTTCCGTTTCTGAAACTACTTCCACTTGCTCTTCAGCCACAGGTTCTGCATCCGCTGATTTTTTTTGCTCATCAACAACATAAGCAATACCAGCAAGTAGCGCAGCTAGCATTAAAAATGCAAAGTGAGGCATGCCCGGGATTGCACCCATGCCACCGATAATGCCTGCAGTGACATAGATCACTTTAGATTTCGAAAACAATTGTGTGACTAATTGGCTACCAATATCTTCATTATTTGATACGCGTGATACCACTACACCAGCCGCTACTGAAATGATGAGCGAAGGAATTTGCGCGACTAATCCATCACCAATCGCAAGTAAGGTGTAATTTTTAACCGCATCAGCAAAGGCCATGTCGTGCTGCACTATACCAACAATCAAACCGCCAACAATGTTAATAATAATGACCATAATGCCGGCTACAGCATCACCACGCACATATTTACTTGCACCATCCATCGCGCCATAAAACTCTGATTCCTGGCTGACTTCAGCGCGGCGGCGGCGTGCTTCATCTTCACCAATCAGCCCGGCATTCAAATCTGCATCAATGGCCATTTGTTTGCCTGGCATGGCATCTAAGGTAAAACGCGCGCCGACTTCTGCAATACGGCCAGCACCTTTTGTAACAACCGTAAAATTGATGATGGTCAAAATTACGAATACTACAATACCCACCGTATAGTTACCGCCAATTAAAAAGTGGCCAAATGCTTCAATCACTTTACCTGCAGCCGCTGGGCCAGAATGACCTTCAGTAAGAACCACACGCGTAGATGCTACGTTGAGTGAAAGTCTCAACATCGTCGTCATCAATAGTACGGTTGGAAACGCAATGAAATCTAGCGCTTTGGTGGTTTGTAGGCCAATGAGTAACACCATGATTGAAAGCGCGATGTTAAAGCTGAACAGCACATCTAATATAATGGCTGGTAGCGGCAATATCATCATCGCTAATAGCAATATGATGATGAGCGGAGCCGCTACATTGCGACTGCCAAACTTATTCATCCAAGCAGGTAGGTTTAATGAGCCCATTAAGCAACGACTCCTAAGTCATATAGCTCATTATTAACAGTACTCGCAGCTGGTAATAAGCTGTGTGGATCTAATTCCTCAGGCACAGGGATTGATTTAGGGGCCTCTGGACGATAGCCTCCCTCTTTTTTGAAGATGCGCATTTGAAACACATAGGCCAATACTTCCGCTACGGCAGAGTATAGTGCAGCAGGAATTTCATCGCCTAGTTCGGCATGCGCATACAAGGCCCGCGCTAGTTTCGGCGCTTCAATAATCAATATTTTATTGTCTGTCGCAATTTCACGAATTTTTAAAGCAACCGCATCAGCACCTTTCGCAACCACAACTGGCGCGCTCATGCCTTCATCTTGGTATTTAATAACAACGGCATAGTGCGTTGGGTTAGTAATCACAACATCTGCTTTTGGAATCTCAGACATCATTCTGCGTCTAGCCATTTCGCGCTGTTGCTGGCGGATTCTGGCTTTGATCTCAGGATTACCTTCAGACTCTTTTGATTCTTGACGAACTTCTTCTTTCGTCATTTTTAATTTGTTTGCGTAGTGGTAAAGCTGGTAGGGCACATCAATTGCTGCAATAAAAACTAAAGCGCTCACAATTGATAAAAACCCGGTCAGCATTAAGCTATTTACTTGCGAAATACTGGTTTGAAGCGGCAATAATGAAAGCGATAAAATAGGTGCTATATCATGTGAAAGCACTATGTATGCAACGGTTGCTACCAAAACAGTCTTGGCGATAGATTTAACTAGCTCAATTGCTGATGAGCTAGAAAATAAATTGCCTAAACCGCTCATTGGATTTAATCGACTAAATTGCGGTACGAGTGCTTTACCACTAAACACCCAGCCGCCAATCAGCACAGGTGCAGCAATTGCTACAATTAACAAGGACAATGCAAATGGGGCAAAGGCGACGAGTAGTGTGTAAATATTGTCGGTAATTTTCATCAGCAATACAACCGGGTCATAAGCGATTGTGCGGTCAAAACTCAAGCCTGCACTCATGGAAGTTTTTAACGCTTGATTCAGATGGTCGCCCATCATCAGTAATACGATGCCAGCGGTAAATAGCACTGTCACAGTCGCAAGCTCGCGTGAGCGAGGTACGTCGCCTTCTTCTCTGGCATTTTCTAAACGCTTGGAGGAAGCCTGTTCTGTTTTTTCTAAATCGCTATCTTCAGCCATATCGATTTCCGGTGTAATGAGATCTAGAGCTTAATCATTAAATGATGAGTTTATTTAATGATTAACACATCTAGTGCTTGATGTTCGACGCTAGTAAAACGATCTAAAAGTGAGTGAAATGGGTTCGTTTACTACTTATCGTCAATTATTAAGCTAATCGACGCGATTGCATCTTTGGAATAAAAGGGTGAAAGCAAGCCTTTCCTGAAGTCGACGCATCTGTTTTTATGACGTAAACGCTAAAATGGCGACATTATTTAAATTATTTTTAAATATTATTATGTTTAAAATCAAATTGTTATAACTAATTTTAAGTTTATTTTGAATTATTTCTCAATGTACCCTAAATTTTACTAAAGTACTGCCGATATCTATTTACTAAATGAAACAAAGATTGTTTTTTTAAGTGCTAAATGACGTGCGATTTTGTTAAGTTTTTTAATATTTTTTAAATAAAACACGTGCGCATTCTTGCAAAATAACGGTTAACTCACAATTTTTAGGATATTTTTTAAATGACATCAGCCACCTAACGCAATTATTGTTGCGCTTGATTAAGTTTTTTTAAGAATTAAGTGTATGAAAATTATCATTATTAATTTACCAATGTAGGTGTTTGTAAGACAAACACCTACATTGTCGCGTGCATTTGTCTTACCAAATAAACCGACAAACCCTAATTGTTAAGTTGTGTTAATAAGCACAAAGTACGTCACATACGCGACGCGCATAGTTAGCAAGTAGTTAGAAAAGGGGAAGTGAAATGAGCGAAAATGAAATGATGGCGGAAATTAAAGATGCCAACTTAAATTACTTAATGTTGGCGCAACAATTAATTCGTTCAGATAAAGCAACTGCAATTTTTCGCTTAGG